>NZ_JQFA01000002.1:3521978-3842158 GCF_000763385.1 Leptolyngbya sp. KIOST-1 | reverse complement strand
TGAAGTTTTGGTTAAGCGATTGGAATAACTTTGGTTAAGACAAGTTTGGGGAACTTTAACCTGATTGAGGACATCTATGAGCGATCGCCTCTGTTTCGTCGGGTTAAGAAACCCTGAAAAACGTTACATTATCGAAGGCAACTCTCGCGTTGTTTTTGGGTCTATTGGCCCCGGTCCATTCTTCACTCGGCGCTACCGATGACTCCTGTTTCAGCCTCCCCTGCTCAGTACGGCGATCGCGCCATTCTCCAGGCCAGTGTAGAACCGCTGGAGAAGTGGCCCAATCCCTCGGAGAATGCCTACACCATTCACCTGGAGCACCCGGAGTTTACGGCGCTGTGCCCCCGCTCTGGCTACCCGGATTTTGGCACGGTGGTGGTGGACTACTGTCCGGGGCCGTGGGTGGTGGAGTTGAAGGCGTTTAAGCTCTATATCAATAGTTTTCGGGACCAGCGGGTGAGCCATGAGGCGGTGGCCAATGCGATCGCCGATCGCCTGTGGGAGGAGCTACAGCCCCGGGGGCTGCGGGTGATTGGCGACTACACGCGCCGGGGCGGGGTGAAGACGGTGATCACGGTGAAGAAGGGCGATTGTGCTGGGTTTGAGCCCTACACGGCCAACGTTTTGTGATGCTCAATTTTGGTTGCCGCCCTCCAGGAGGTGTGGGGCAAACGGTTGTTTGCCCCTACGGGGTGCTGGATGGTCATCAGCCTCTGCCCACGCGCTCTAGCAGGACTGCCTGGCTGTCGGTGAGGGTAAAGGCGCTGAGGGCATCGGCGTTGTTCAGGTCTATGCCGGGCGATCGCACCGCCACCCGCCAGCCGTCGCCGTCGAGCTGGAGCCAGTCGGCGGGGGTGACGGTGAGTGGGTCGCCGCCCATGTGGGCCACCATCGCCACCTGCACCTCGGTACCGGCCTCGGCGGGGGAGGTGCGCAGGCCGTAGAACACCGTCTGCTCGTCGGTGTGGATGCGGTTGAAGCGATCCAGCGGGGAGAGGTTTTGCCGCAGCCAGGGGTGGGCGCGGCGGAAGCGGCGCAGGGCCAGGTTGTAGGCCACCCGCTCCGGGTTCAAGTTGTCCTGCTGGAGCCACACGTTGCAGTGCAGCGTGCCGTTTACCGCAGCGGTGGCTAGGGTATTGCCGTCGGGGCTGTAGGCGGCTGCGCTCACCGCCTCCTCGTGGGCGGCAATGGTGTCTCCCCTCGGCTGTAGGGTGGAGCGATCCCAGTTGCGCAGGCTGCCGTCGGCCCCTGCGGTGGTCAACACCTGGCCATCGGGGCTGCTGGTAATGGCTGTAACGCCGCCGGGATGAGCATTGGCCGACTGGCCGGCGGCGGTGCCATCGGCATTCCAAAAGCCCAGGCTGCCGTCGCTGCCGCCGCTGATCAACGCCTGCCCGCCAGCGGGATAGTGGAGGGCTTGCACCGGGCCACTGTGGGCGGTAATCGGCGTGCCTACAGGGGTACCGTCGGCCAGCGACCAGCGCTCGACTAGACCCTCGGCATTGCCGCTGGCGAGGGTCTGACTGTCGGGGGTGAGGGCCAGGGCCAGAATCGGCCCGCCCTCGCCCCCCAGGGGTTCGCCCAGGGGGTTGCCGGTGCGGTCCCAGCGGCGCACGGTACCGTCGGCGCCGCTGGACACCACTGTTTGGCCATCGGGGCTGACGACCACGGCAGAGACTGCCCCCCGGTGGGCATCGGCGATGACGGTTTCGGTGGGGTTGCCGTCGGCATCGAGCCACTGCAGCTGGCCGTCCTCGGTGCCGCGCACCATGAACTGACTGTCTGGGGCCACCGCGACTCCGCCGGGCAGCCTGACAGCCCCCACCGTCACGTTGTCGCTGGCGATCTGTTTGGCCTCCTCAATGGCGGTCTGCCCCTCAGCACTGGTGGCAAAGCCCAAGAAAGCGGCGACGGGCTGACTCGGCTCGCCCTGATAGATGTAGTTACGGGGCTGAGAATAGGGGTAGCGGGGATCGTCGGGCAGCGTGGTGTCCATGCTGACCGGACGCACGGCATCCTGATTCAGCACCTCGGAGGAAATGGCGTAGCTGATGCCGTCTCGCCCCAGCTCTCGCACGATCGCAGCGGTATCGTCCTCCTCCATCTGAATCGCGTTGTCGCCGGTTTCAAAGGGCTGCTGGCTGAAAATCTCGTAGTCGGCCAGGGCCAGGCGAGTATCGCTCTCGTCCGGGCGATCGACGAAGCGGATCGGCAGGTTTGGCCCTCCGACCTCCGACCAGTTGGTGATTTCGCCGCGAAAGATGGCGGCAAAGTCGTCAAAGGTTAAATCCCCTTGGAACGGGTTGTCTCGACCCACAATTACGTAGAGATCCTGTGGTTTCAATCCTAGCGTTTCCTCTAGCCCTGCTTAGGATTCAAGATTCGATACGATAACGTGGGATAGTCTTCGGCTGCCTACAGGGATTGAAGAAGTTGGGCCAAAGCAAATGTTACGCTATAGGCTGAATTTGCCCAACTGACCGTATTCCCTCTGCGCCCCTATGTTAGAACCTTCGCTGCTGCGCGCCCTTGTGTGGACCGACTACCGCCTTGCCGTCCTGTTTACGGTATTTCTGCCGCTGGTAAAGACCTACGGCTACCGTCAGCGAGACGAGCACAAGCGACAGGCGTTCATAGCCAAAGTTCCTGAGTCTAGGGCTCGGCATCTGGTCTACGTGGATGAGTCGGGAATGGATGAGCGTGATGCCTACGGATACGGCTATGCCCCAGCAGGAGCGCGGTGCTATGACCTTAAATCCGGGCAACGCGGTAGGCGCGTCAACATGATCGCCGGGTATCGGGGGCATCAACTCATCGCGCCGTTTACCGTCGAAGGGGCGTGTAACCGCACCGTCTTTGAAACCTGGTTGGAGACCTGCTTGATTCCAGAGTTGTGTCCTGGAGACTGGGTGGTGCTGGATAATGCCACCTTTCATCATGGCGGGCGCATTGCCGAATTGATTGAATCGGCAGGCTGTGAGGTGGTTTATCTCCCACCGTACTCCCCTGACCTAAATCGCATTGAAAAGTGCTGGGGGTGGTTGAAAAGCCGGATCCGAAAAGCCCTCCCCCACGACGATGGCCTGCGGGCCGCTATTGAGGCTGTCCTCAAGCAAGCGGTGTCCTAACCTAAGTGGCTATAGCTATAACAGCCCGGAGGTGATTTACCGCCACTATGCCGGGAAGAAGCGCGATCTCCAGGTGCCGGAACTGTGATCTAGATGAAAGCGGTTTAGTAAATCAGGGTGCCTACTTTCCTAGCAAACAATACCCTTGCTGGCATTGGGTCGGTGATCGGTTGAACAATTAGTATCGAATGGACTCGATGATGATAGCGATCGCTGCCAGGCAGCCAATCAACACCGAGGCACGGAGCAGCAAGTGCTCTACAACGATTACGATGACCTCGGTGATGAGCCAATACTCCAGGATGAAGGCCATGATGTAGGCGATTGTGCAGCCTGCTAGCGCCAGCAAGAAGTATTTCACAGTTTTGAACGTCAGTTCCAAAAGCCACCTGCGGGGCTGTTGTTGTTTCATGGGGTTGCCTCCGCTAGGGTAGAGGCTTGACCAAGAGCGTCAGAGCGTCACGGTGTCTACCACTTCGACTGGGGCACCAGGGTGCAGGTCGCTAGACGCATCAGGCTGCAAGAATCGGGCAGGCCAGTAGGAGGCCTGAAAGTAAACGCGCCCTGGGGTTGAGGGGGTAATGGTGCGCTCGACGATACCTCGACCTTGAAAGGTGGTCAGGCCAAAGGATGGGGAGAGGGTAGAAAGAGTCATAGGGACTTTCCTCCGAAGGTGAAGGGACGAAGCATTGACTGAACTCGGTATGAAGTCAGTAAACAAAAGAAGCCTGAGATATCTAAGGAAAGTTGGGTGGGTTAGGAGAAAGTTGGTAGAAATTTTGGCTGCACCCGATACCGTTTCTGGTAACCCCTATAGGACAAGGCTTCCAGCGGCTGGGCAGGTTTGGAAAAGATGGCGTATTATCGATGCATTCCCTAAGAACTTTCCCTTAACTTTCCGATCGCACTGAATCGTCACCTACCCATCTACCGCCATGAGCCGTCGTCAACGTGGCGTTGTCTTGACCGATCGCGGTAAGCAACGCCTGGAAGCTGCGATCGCATCTGCCCAAAACCAGGAAAAATATGGTGCTCGCTTCACCCAAACGGAACTTGCGGAACGCTCCCAGCTCAGCGGAAAGACCATCAAAAAGATTTGCGAGCAAACATCTGCCACGGATGACCGCTCGATTCGGGCGCTGTTCGGAGCTTTCGGCCTGGAGCTAGAACCCGCCGACTACGGTCAATCCGAACCATCTGCTCTGCCAGCTAGCTCTGAATCTACAGCCAGAAGACAACCCTCAAACACCAAAATCGACTGGGGCGAGAAGCCCGACACTGCACTTTTCTTTGGCCGCACCGCAGAATTGGCTACCCTCAATCGCTGGGTGCAGGGTGACCAGTGTCGATTGATCACCTTGTTAGGCATGGGTGGCATTGGCAAAACTTCCCTGGCGGCAAAGCTGACTAACCAGGTCTACGATCGCTTCGACTACGTCATCTGGCGCAGCCTGCGAGAAGCCCCACCCCTAGATGAAATCTTGGTGCGGTTAATTCAGTTTCTCTCTGACCAGCAAGAGACCGAAATCAACCTGCCGACCCGGTTGGGAGAGCGCATCATTCGCCTGCTGCACTTTCTGCGCGAATATCGCTGCCTGGTGGTGCTCGACAACCTGGAGTCGATCTTGCAGGCCGAAACAGCGGGCCATTACCGAGATGGCTATGAAGGCTATGGCGAACTCATTCAACGCATCGGCAGCACCGAGCACCAAAGCTGCCTGCTGCTCACCAGCCGAGAATGCCCCAGAGAGCTGGCTCCCCTAGCGGGTGACCTGACGCCGGTACGCCTGTGGTCAGTCGGCAGCATCGACACTGAGGCCGGGCGAGAAATTTTAAAAACCAAAGGCTTGGCCCTGGATGAGGCCGATGACAAGGGGCAAGAGCTGATTCGCCGTTGTAGTGGCAACCCCCAGGCGCTGCATCTGGTGGCAACGGCCATTCAACGGGAGTTTTTGGGCGATGTTGATGACTTTTTGCAGGAGCAGGTGACGGCGGTTGAAGATGTGCGGAGCCTGCTAGACCAGCACCTGAGCCGCTTGGCCCCATTGGAGCGATCGGTCTTGTTTTGGCTGGCCATTAACCGTGAACCTGTTGGCCTGGATGAGTTAATGGAAGACTTACTGCCGCCCGTGACTAAGCAGGAGGTGCGGGGGGCATTGAGGGGATTGAGCGATCGCTACCTAATAGAGGCAGTTGCTAAGCAGTTCACCCTTCAGAACGTGATTATGGAGTTTGCTACGGATCGATTTGTGGAGCAGGTTAGTAGAGAATTAGAGATACAAGAGTTTGACCTATTTCATACCCATGCTTTAACTAAGGCAACAGCTAAAGATTACGTGCGAGAAACTCAAATTCGGCTTATTCTCAAGCCCATCACAGTCCACATTGTCAACCCAGTCCAGAAAGTCAGTGATTCCTTACCAACCATACGCCAGCATCCTGGTTGGGATGAGGGCTATGCCGCTGGAAATTTATTGAACATGCTATGTCAATCTCAATCAGAGACCCAGCAATTTGACTTTTCTCAACTCACCCTCAGACAAGCCTACCTAAAGGGATTGCAACTGCATGGGTTGAACTTAGCCAACATTCAATGGGTTAAACCCGCCCTGACTAATCCGTTTGGGGTCATCAGCGCAGTTGCTTACAGTCCCGATGGGCAATGGCTAGCGACAGGCAGCGATGATGGGACTATCCGGCTGTGGCAGGTGAGCACAGGCCAATGCCACAAGACCTTCATAGGCCATACCGCCTGGGTCAGATCAGTGGTATTTAGTCCCAATGGGCAATGGCTGGCGACAGGCAGCAATGATACAACTATCCGACTATGGCAGGTGAGCACAGGTCAATGCCACAAGACCTTCACTGGCCATTCCGTTCGGGTCAGCTCGGTGATATTTAGCCCCAATGGGCAATGGATGGCGACGAGCAGTGATGATGCAACTATCCGGCTATGGGAGGTGAGCACGGGCCAGTGCCACAGGACCTTCACTGGCCATACTAACAGTGTCAGATCGGTGGTGTTTAGCCCCGATGGGCAGTGGTTGGCGACGGGCAGCGATGATGCAACTATCCGGCTGTGGCAGGTGAGCACGGGCCAGTGCCACAGGACCCTCGCTGGCCATGCCAACAGTGTCAGATCGGTAGTGTTTAGCCCCGATGGGCAGTGGTTGGCAACGGGCAGCGATGATACAACTATCTGGCTATGGCAGGTGAGCACAGGTCAATGCCACAAGACCTTTACAGGCCATACCAACTGGGTCACCTCGGTGGTATTTAGCCCTGATGGGCAATGGCTGGCGACGGGCAGCGATGATGCAACTATCCGGCTGTGGCAGGTGAGCACGGGCCAGTGCCACAGGACCTTCACTGGCCATACCAGCTATGTCACCTCGGTGGTGTTTAGCCCCGATGGGCAATGGCTGGCAACGGGTAGCAGTGATGCAACTATCCGGCTGTGGCAGATGACCACGGGCCAATGCCACAAGACCTTTACAGGCCATACCAACTGGGTTAGATCAGTGGTATTTAGCCCCGATGAGCAATGGCTGGCGACGGGCGGCAATGATACAACTATCCGACTGTGGCAGGTGAGCACAGGCCAATGCCACAAGACCTTTACAGGCCATACTCGGGCCATACCAACTGGGTCAGCTCGGTGGTATTTAGCCCCGATGGGCAATGGCTAGCTTCGGGCAGCAGTGATGCGACTATCCGGCTATGGGAGGTGAGCACAGGCCAATGCCACAAGACCTTCACAGGCCATACCAACTGGGTCAGCTCGGTGGTATTTAGCCCCGATGGGCAATGGCTAGCTTCGGGCAGCAGTGATGCGACTATCCGGCTATGGGAGGTGAGCACAGGCCAATGCCACAAGACCTTCACAGACCATACCAACTGGGTTAGATCAGTGGTGTTTAGCCCTAATGGACAATGGCTAGCTTCGGGCAGCAGTGATGCGACTATCCGGCTATGGGAGGTGAGCACAGGCCAATGCCACAAGACCTTCACAGACCATACCAACTGGGTTAGATCAGTGGTGTTTAGCCCTAATGGACAATGGCTAGCTTCGGGCAGCAGTGATGCGACTATCCGGCTATGGGAGGTGAGCACAGGCCAATGCCACAAGACCTTCACAGGCCATACCAACTGGGTCAGCTCGGTGGTATTTAGCCCCGATGGGCAATGGCTAGCTTCGGGCAGCAGTGATGCGACTATCCGGCTATGGGAGGTGAGCACAGGCCAATGCCACAAGACCTTCACAGGCCATACCAACTGGGTCAGCTCGGTGGTATTTAGCCCCGATGGGCAATGGCTAGCTTCGGGCAGCAGTGATGCGACTATCCGGCTATGGGAGGTGAGCACAGGCCAATGCCACAAGACCTTCACAGGCCATACCAACTGGGTCAGCTCGGTGGTATTTAGCCCCGATGGGCAATGGCTAGCTTCGGGCAGCAGTGATGCGACTATCCGGCTGTGGCAGGTGAGCACAGGCCAATGCCACAAGACTTTTACAGGCCATACCCGCTGGGTCAGCTCGGTGGTATTTAGTCCCGATGGACAATGGCTAGCTTCGGGCAGCAGTGATGCGACTATCCGGCTGTGGGAGGTGAGCACAGGTCAATGCCACAAGACTTTCACAGGCCATACCAACTGGGTCAGCTCGGTGGTATTTAGCCCCGATGGGCAATGGCTAGCTTCGGGCAGCAGTGATGCGACTATCCGGCTATGGGAGGTGAGCACAGGCCAATGCCACAAGACCTTCACAGACCATACCAACTGGGTTAGATCAGTGGTGTTTAGCCCTAATGGACAATGGCTAGCTTCGGGCAGCAGTGATGCGACTATCCGGCTATGGGAGGTGAGCACAGGCCAATGCCACAAGACCTTCACAGGCCATACCAACTGGGTCAGCTCGGTAGTGTTTAGCCCCGATGGGCAGTGGCTGGCGACGGGTGGCGATGATGCAACTATCCGGCTGTGGCAGGTGAGAACAGGCCAATGTCTGGCAGTCTGGCGCATTCCTCGACCCTATGAAGGCACCAACATTACCGGGGCACAAGGTCTAACTAAAGCCCAACGGGCTTCCTTGCTAGCTCTGGGTGCCATTGATTCCTCTTTAGAGGCAGCACCTCGGCCATAATAGTTGCTTCGGACCAGCCAAAAAATTCTGGGTTTACGTGTAATGTATAATGGATCAGACTTCAGCTTCACTAGCGTCTTGGTCTAACACCACATCTTCATAAATCGACTCCATCGGCACCATTATTCCCAGACTGACTAACTCAATAATTTCACTTGATCCATAGGGAATAAAAGCCCAACTTCCATCAATATTACGACGAAACACCTCCACTGTTTTAGCCTCAGAGCCGACCAAAACATACTCCTTCAGACTGTCTAACCGACGGTAGAGCGTAAACTTTCCACCCCGGTCATAGGCTTCTGTCCCCGGCGAGACTACCTCCACAATCAAGCAAGGATATCGAGAAAACTTTTGCGCTGTGCGGTCGCGCTCGTCACAACTCACACTCACATCCGGGTAAACAAACGGGCCATCCTCCGTAATGCCGACCTTCGCATCAGAGTTTCGCACCTTGCAGCGCCCCTGCAACTGCGCCTTTAAAAGACTGGCCACATTCAGAGCAATATCAGCATGGGGCAGCGAGCCCCCAGCCATGGCAAAAACTTCGCCATCAAAATACTCGTACCGCAGCTCTTGCTGGGCTTCCCACTCAAAGTACTCTTGCGGCGTGAGGCGATGGTGTACTTGGGCAGAAACCATTGGCAAAGCCCCGACAGAACAAGGTTGAGCCTATATTGTAGACCAGCCTGACTTACAGCTTCTCAACAGAAAACACTCACCAGATTTAAGTCAAAGCCTTCATCAGCCAGCCCATAAGGGTGGTGTCGTCTTCGGCCTGAGAGCGATGCAGCGCCTCTTCAATCAACGACATCTCCAGCCCTGGCAGCACCCCCGAAACTCGAATTTGTCGGCTCCCCCCCTCAGCCACAGCAAAGGCAATCACCTGCTGCTCTGCCACATTCACCACCCAGTATTCGCTAACCCCCAGTCGCTCATAGAGCAGTCGCTTGGCCCCCAGATCGTCTTTGAACGAGCTGCCGCCAATCTCAATCGCCAGGGTCGGCGGGCCGTAGACATTGATATCAATAGGGGAGTTGTCTTGGGGTGGCAGCCGAAAGTCTGGCCCAATGTAGAAGGCGACATCGGGCTGGCAGCCCCGCTCTCCAGTTTTGTGGAAGCTGCCGTTAGTAAACTCGGCCAGTCGCACCGATCGCACCATGCCAAAGAGACTAACCACCTTAGAGACCACACTGTTTTGCCGCGCATGCCCACCACCCAAAGCAGCCATCTCAACCCTCATGTAGCCGTTATCGAAATAGCCTCGGCCTTCGTCGTAGGGAGCGGTGTCCATGGTGGCAACGAAATCCTCCCAGGTGGCCTTGACCCAGGTATCGGTCTGTAGGGCTAGCGAAGTAGAGAGTGCCATGGTACAAAACTTCCTCAATGCAAGGCCGCCGTTGAGTTTGATCTTAGCCTACCGCCGCTGCACCACCTGCCGCCCCTGCTGTCTCGACAGGTACAGGCCATAAAATAAGGTATGCAGATCTCCAGGACGCAAGGCAAACCTATGGAAATCGCCCTAACGCCAGAGGTTGAGCAGTACATTCAGGCAAAAGTCAGCAGCGGCCAGTATGCCTCTGCTCGTGAGGTGTTCCTGACAGGCATCAAACTCCTGCAAGACATTGAGCAGACCTACCAAGGCCGCTACCAGGCCCTGCGCGATGAAGTCAACATCGGCATCGAGGCCGCCGATCGCGGGGAAGTGGTAGATGCCGAAAACGTATTTGGCCAACTACAAGAGCGCCTAAACCAGAAGCGTAATCAGCTCCAATGAGCAAGATTTCCGCTTCGCAACTCCATTTGGCACGAAGCGGTACTTACGAGCCACAATCTATTTCTTGGCTCTCTGCTTTTTGGAGTAGCTCAATAGCCCCTGCCGGTAGACCTCGATCGCCCGCATGTGGGCCTTCGGGTTATCCCGATTGTGCAGCCAATCCCGAATCAGCTCCAGGTTGTAGCGCACACAGCGGCTGTTAATCCGCACCCAGTGGATGCCCTCAATCCAGTCGCCCGCCAACCGATACTTCTTCAGCGTCGAGTAGCTCAGGTTTAGCTGCTCCGATGCCGTGTGCTTATTCGCAAATGCAAGCATGATACCTACACTCCAATAAAAAATCTTGATACCGTGCCCTACCCGGCGAGCGACGCTGCGCTCCGACCCTAGGGCTACTCCATTTCCAACCCAGGCTGCTGCCGCCGAGTCCCCTGGCTTTGTCCAGAGACTCGTTGCATCGCCATCAGCACGGTAGATCGCACATATTGACTCATTGCCGCTGCCGGAGCCCCCTTTTGATGCACCTGGTGCTGCACATACGGCCCCTGGTGCAGCACCCCCACCGCCGACTTTTGTGAATAGCCCGCCCGCAGCACCGCCTCCGCCACGGCATCGTCGAGCTTGATTGCCGCCCAGTCGTTCGAGGCAAACTGCTGGTAGAGCGTGGCGTAATCCACCTCATCCCCAACCACCCGCTGTGCAAAGGTGAGATAGGCCTGCCGGGCCTGCGCCCCTACCTCGGTTGCCGGTTCCTTTGGCGTCAACTCCATCGCGCTATCCTCCTACGACACCAGGTCTTTGGGTGAAACGGATTCAAATTCCTGAAACATGTCCAGCTCAAACCCCACGCCTTCTTCCCCCGGCGGCACCAGCATAGGGTCGGTAGATGACACCCCCGCTGCGGTCGGTAATGTCGGCGTTTTCTGAGGACTCAGCGCACCTGCTCCCACATACCGTTGGAGCACTCGCTCCACCGTACGCTCCAGGGCTACCTCCAGTTCCGGCGTCACTGCCTCAGACTGGGGCAACTCCACCTCAAAGGTCTCCGCAATCAGCTCCATCTGCCGCTGGAGGGTCATCAGCGACTCCCGAGCCAGCACCTTCAGCTCATCGTCATTGACCTGGCCCTGCATCTGAAAAGCAAATGGTCGCCAAAAGGCGGCGATCGCCTCCACTCCCTTCTGCTTGCCCATCTGGCTCGGCAGTTTGGGGTTGTGCATCAGATACTGAAACACCACCCCCAGAGCTGACTCCAGATCCACATTGAAGGAGAACAGGATTCGCTTGCGGTTTTGACGTTTATCGGGCTGAGACTTGGAAGCCATAGGTTTTGTGACGTGCTCTCTAAACTCTAAACGGCGACGGAATCGAGCGTACCGATCAGCCCTCGAAACAGGCCATAGCTATCGGCCATACGTAACGTCATCGAGGGAATCTGGGCCGATTCGGGCAACCCCCGCACCAGCGCCTCCAGCCGCCGAGGGCCACCTTCGGTAAACAGCACCCGCTGGGACAACCCCAGCTCTGTGAAATAAGCACTCAGCCGCGACCTAAGGATCGACGACGCCCCGCCGCTGATGATCACCTCGGTATTCACCGCTGCGAGCTGGGGCATGACCTGGTCTTGCCAGTAGGTCAGCACCGCCTGCCAGTAGGTATCGAGGCAGGCCGTCATCGGGTCACTGAAGTCAAACAATCGCCCCCGCGCCACCGAGAGCTGTTGGGGTTGGTCGGATGCGATCGCCGCCATTAGAAAGCCATAATCGGGCTGCGTTACCCCGGCAGATCGCGCTGCCTTCTCAAACATCGACCAAAATCCCGGCCCGTTGGAATTTGACCCCGCCGCTCGCAACGAGCCGCCGTCGAAGCACAGCACCGACAGATTGCGGTGACCCATCATCACAATCAGGGTGCGGCGCTGGTTGATGTCCTGCCCCACCGCCTCTAACTCACCCTTCCGGTTCAAGTACAGCCCAAACCCCTCAGGGAACGCCTGCATCGTCAGCCCTACCTGCAACGGCTCTCCCCGAAACCGAAACCCGCCCTGGCAGATGGCCTCCACCTGAGTACGGATCGCATCGCGAGTGCCCAACTCGGTCAAGGGCAAGGCCAACCACAGAATCGCCTCAAAGGAAGATGGTAACGACTCCAACTCAGCCACTACCCCCAGCGCCGCTGCAATCTTGTAGGCCGCCAACTCAGACTTATTGGCGCGAATACTGTTGGACTCCAAGCAAGTCTTCGCCGACTCCCCCACCAGCACCACCTGATCATCCAACTCCAGCCAGGCTGAATCTTGGGGACGAGTACTGCCTCGAAATTGGGTTAACACTGCTTGGGATAAATTGGGAGCAACTTCTGCACCCATCCAGAGAGGCAATGTAGCTCCTCCTCCCACCCGATAGAAGACCTTCGAAGCTGACGATCCGAGGTCAGCCACCATCAAAACCTTTGGTTTTTCATTTAAAGCGTGCGGCATAGGCCGTTCCAAACGCGACATCCCCACCATAGACCACCCTTGCAGAAATGGGAATATATGGGATGTCAATATTCGTAAATTTTGCCCAAAATGCCAAAACAGGGATAGTATGGGAATTAAGTTTCGGGTCCTGTATCCGAGTGCTGCGCCCCTGTCGGGGGCTTCGCGGAGAGGCCACACAGTACGCCAAGGTTTTGGCAAAAACCGGGCAATGGCTCTCCCTAAAGGGTTTCTACCGCTTTTGAAGACGCTATCGCTTTCGCTTCAGGGTGGCGTCATGTTTTTAACCCAGCTTCTCCATGCTTTCCACGAGCAACCTCTCTGCGGCTCAGGCGGAGACCTATTACACCCACGAGGACTATTACTCGGCAGAAGAAGCCGCTCACCCGACAAAGTGGGTGGGCAAAGGAGCTGCGTCGTTGGGTCTGGCTGGGGTTGTCAATCAACAGGAGTTCAGCCAGATGCTTTCTGGGCAGGCTACGGATGGGCAGTCCCTAACCGGAAAAGTGGTTGACCCAGAAAAGCGGCGGGCGGCAACAGACTTTACCTTTAGTGCCCCCAAGAGCGTCAGCATTGCGGCCCTGGTGCAGCAGGACGAGCGGGTGTTGGAGGCCCATCATCAGGCGGTGGCCAAGGCTTTATCAGTACTGGAAGAGCGGTATGCCCAGACCCGAATTTCGACGGAGGCGGGGCGGACGAAAGTGACGACCGGCAGTATTGCCGCAGCAGTGTTCACCCATTCCACCAGCCGGGAGGCGGAGCCGCAGCTGCACAGCCATTGTGTGGTGATGAATGCGACGCAGTTGGCGGATGGGCGGTGGTTTAGCTTGAGCAATGAACGTGCGATCGCCAACCAAAAGCTCCTGGGCCAGATCTATCAGAATGAGCTGGCAGTCATGCTCCAGCAGCAGGGATACCAGATTGATCCCAAGGCTCACGGTCAGTTTGAGTTGGTGGGGTATTCGCCGGAGTTGCTGAAGGCCTTTTCGACCCGTCGACAGCAGATTCTAAAGCTGATTGAAGAATGGGAGGCGACGGGGTCTGAGAACAACCGGGCGATGCGGGAGACGGCCACGCTGGTGTCGCGGAAGCGGAAGCCCAAGGAGGTGGACGAGGGGCTGTTACAGCGGGGGTGGAGTGCCCTGATTCAGTTGAAGGGGTTGGAATTACCGGAGCTACCAAGAGGCATAGCCCAAGCAATCATCGATCAGCCATCGGCTACCTCTGTAATTGATGCTGCGATTCAGCACTGCGGGGAGCGGGAGTCGGTGTTTCGGCAGACGACGCTGGAGCGGTTTGTGTTTGAGCACGAGTTGGGGGTGCAGAGGTTTGAGGCGATTGAGGGCGCGATCGCCGACAGCCCGGAACTGATCCGGGTTGCCGACGGCAAGTTCACTACTCAAACTGCCCTCAATCTTGAACTCAACACGATCCGCTTAATGCAGCAAGGTCGGGGACAGGAGGATGCGATTGTCCCCAGTGGTACCCAGATAGAGAGCCTGGTGAGCCACTCGTTGAACCCGGAACAGCAAAACGCGGTGGTAATCGCAGCGACCACACCCGATGCGGTGATGGCGTGGCAAGGGGTAGCCGGGGCAGGTAAGACTTATGCGTTGAGTGTGTTGAAGGATCTGGCTCAGGCCGAGGGATACATCATTCGAGGGTTGGCTCCTAGTGCTGAAGCGGCCCATGTTTTGGGAGAGTCGCTGGGGATTGAAACCACGACCGTAGCGGGCCTGTTAGTCTCTGATACGCCTGATCAAACACCTCAACCAACACTCTGGATTGTGGACGAGGCGGGGCTGTTGAGCATGAAAGATGCTTATGCCCTGTTGCGACGGGCGGCATTGGAACGGGCCAGGGTCTTGCTGGTAGGCGATACCCGTCAGCTATCAGCGGTTGAGGCGGGTAATCCTTTCAAGAGCTTGCAGGCGGGCGGGATGGCGACCGCTTATCTGGAGACTCATCGGCGGCAGCGGAATGGGGTGCTGCGATCGGCTGTGGAGCTAGTGGCTCAGGGGCAGGTCAGTGAAGGCATTGAGCTATTGGCCCAAGCGGGCTACGTCAAAGAAGAGGCTCAAGCTCAGTCGAGGATTCAGCAGGTGGCCACCGATTACCTTGCACTGACGGTAGAGGAGCGGGAGGCCTCGCTGGTGCTGGCGGGGACGAATGTGGAACGGTTGGCTCTGACTCAGGCGATGCGATTGGGGTTACAGGATGAAGGGGCTTTGGGCGCGGATGGCTTTGTGATGCAGAGCTTACGCCGCAAGGATTTGACCACGGCGCAGGCCAGTTATCTCAAGGCCTATGCACCAGGCGATGTGCTGGTGCCGATTCAGGATTATCGGAAGCAGGGGTTGATCAGAGGCGAGCAGTACCGAGTGATCGCGGTGAATTCTGAAGATCAACAGGTGGTGCTGGAGACTCCGGGGGGATCGGTGCTGCTAGTTGATCCGGCAGCGTGCCCTCGTAAGACGGCGTACACAACACAAGCCATTTCGGTGGCGGTGGGCGATCGATTCAAATGGACACGCAATAACCCCAAAGCCGGAATTCGCAATGGACAGGGATTTGTGGTGATGGGGCTGGAGGTTGATGGGACAGCGGTGATTCGAGATGGGGCAGGCCAAACCTCCACTATCAATCTCAACGGGAATCAATATATCGACTACGCCTGGGTGAGCACCACCTACAGCAGCCAGGGCAAGACGGCGGAGCGGGTGCTGGCCCTGCTGGGCGAAACGACCAATCGAGAAGCGTTTTACGTGGCGATTTCTAGAGCCAAGCGGGAGGTGACCCTGTACACCACCAGCCAGGCCGACTTGGTGCGGTTGGCCCAGGTGTCGCGGGCCAAGGAGAACGTGAGTGATTACGTGCCTTTAACTCAACAGGTTATTAACCATGGACAATTACTCGAACGGGAACAACGGCAACCAGAACCTATCCCCGGCTTTGACCCCAGAGCAGTGGGAGAACGTATTGGCCAGCGTGTTGCAGAGCAGCTTAGAGCCGCTACGGGCCGAGACTTGCATGAACACTCAGCGGGTGCTGCACCTGGAAGATCACGTTCAGACTCTTGGAGAGGATTTGGCGATGTGGCCGCGACATTGGAACCAGAGCTTGGGGCGCTTGGTCGCGCAATTGCAGCGTATCGTCAGCGACGAAACTTCGTCCGATGCGCAGGCGACCTTGCAGGAGCAGTTGCGGCGGCTAATTGCGGCCTTGAGCAGTTGGAACGGGCAGCTCAAGACCGAGCTGGCCTTGCAGCAGCAGTTGATCGCCTCACTAGAGCAGTTGGAAGGACGGTTGGAAGAGAGCAGCACAGGGTAGAGGCCCAGGAACTGCCAAAGGTGAATTCGAGGGAGCAGCTCTTGGCGCAGTGGGAACAGTATTCGGCGGGGCTGCCGTTAGTGAGTTTGGAGTTGCGGGTGGCGCAGCGGGCATTGCGGGATGGGTGCTCGGCTAAGGAGGTGGCGCTGATGCTGGTGGCGGGGAGTGAGACGGTGAGGCTGATCTATGACAAGCAAGGTAGGAAAGAGGCGATCGCCTTTGCCCAGCACATAGTTACTGTTGCTAGTCCACACCGCACCTCATCTACAGTTACGAAGCACAACAGCCGTGGACTAGAGTTAGGCGATTGAAGCGGCTGTGGAGCCTTTTAGTTTTGAATCATAGCTGAGGTGGGTAGAACGATCGCCTTCTCAACCCCTATGGTGAAGTAGCATAGCAATCAAGCTGCCTGGCAAGCTTTTCTGAGTTTGCTTGACCTTTTTTGGAAACCGCTATGCCGCATCTCTGGCCGCCGCTGAGTCTGGACGACTGGCAAGACACCTGCACCACGTTGCACCTGTGGACGCAGATTGTGGGCAAAATCCGCTTGGTGCAAACGCCGTGGATTAACCACTCGTGGCATGTGCCACTATACGTGACGGCGGGGGGGCTGACGACGGGCACCATCCCCCACGATGACCAGATTTTTCAGATCGACTTCGACTTTTTTGACCACCAGTTGCGCATTGTCACCAGTGCGGGGCAGAAGCGATCGGTGGCCCTGCAACCGCGAACCGTGGCGGACTTTTACCGGGCGGTGATGGCGGCTCTGGGGGAGTTAGGGGTTGCTGTGCGCATCCATACCACCCCGAACGAAATTCCAGACGCGATACCCTTCGAGCAGGATGATACCCATGGGGCCTACGATGCCGAGGCGGCCCAGCGGTTTTGGCGGGTGCTATTGCAATCTGACCGGGTATTCCGCGAGTTTCGCTCCCACTTTTGCGGCAAGGTCAGCCCGGTGCATTTTTTCTGGGGCAGTTTTGATCTGGCGGTGACGCGGTTTTCGGGGCGGTCTGCGCCGCCGCATCCGGGGGGCGTACCCAATCTGCCGGACGATGTGGCTCAGGAGGCTTACTGCCAGGAGGTCAGCAGTGCTGGGTTTTGGCCGGGTACCGGCCTGGGCTACCCAGCGTTTTATTCCTACGCCTACCCAACACCGGAGGGGTTCAAAGACGCCACTGTGAAGCCGGAGGCGGCGTTTTTCCATGAGGGATTGGGGGAGTTTGTTTTGCCTTATGAGGCGGTGCGTAAGGCGGCTGACCCAGACCAGGCGCTGCTAGGGTTCTTGCACAGCACCTACGAGGCGGCGGCAGATTTGGCAGGGTGGGATGTCGCTGGGCTAAAGCAGACCTGGTTTAAGTGAGGGTGGTTTGTGGGGCTGGAGGTGAAGATTAAGGTGTGCGATTGCCCATGAAGTTGGAGGGCTGATTATGCTGATTTTTTCCATTTAATAACGAGTTGTGCCGCTGGAGCACTGATGAGGAGAAAATATAAAATGATCTCGTCATGGATTAAGAAAACTTAAGTGGTCACCTTCCATAGTCTGCAAATCTTTCGGGGTGCCTTGAAGCTTGACGCTGCCCTGCTCAAGGAAAACAACCCAATCAGCCCGCTCAATCACTCTAGGGCGATGGCTTATCAAAATTGTAGTTTTCCCTTGACGTGAAGCCAAGAGCTGATCCAGCATTTCTGCTTCACTGATGGGATCAAGCCCAGCTGTTGATTCATCTAAGATAAGAATAGGCGGATCATTCACAATTGCCCTTGCTACTGCGAGTCTTTGCCTTTGACCACCTGATAAGTTAGCTCCAAATTCCCCCAAAACAGTTTGATACTTATCTGGCAATTTACTAATAAATTCATCTGCTCCTGCAACTTGGCAAGCGTAAACGATTTTCTCAAAGGTGATAGTTGGAGAGCCGAGCCGAAAGTTCTCGATAATTGAACGGCTCCAAAAATGAGGTTCCTGGGGTATAAGCATAACCTGCTGGCGTAAGCAGTCTAGTGCCAAGTCTTCTAGATTAAAGACTCCAATCCGAATGTTGCCAGATTGGTAGGGATAAAGTCCTGAAACTAGTTTTACTAGAGAGCTTTTGCCACATCCGGAGCGCCCGACAATGGCAGTCACCTTGCCACCTAGAATCGTTAACGAAAAATTATCGAGTAAATCGATTCGACCTGCGTGATGAAAGGTTAAATCAGTTAGAGATATATCTACATCATCTCGAATTTGGACAAAGGCTTTACTGTCGGTTTCATCACTTTCTGATGGAGTATCAATGACCTCAGATAATCTTTGAGTAGCTGTTTTAGCTTGTGTAAATTCATCAGAAAAATCAATTACAGCACCGAAAAAACCAAGGAAGCTGCCGCTCATGCTACTGAAGGCAAGGAGCTGGCCAATACTCATTTCTCGCCCGATTACTAAACTGCTACCAAACCAAAGAAGTACAACACTGCCGATGCCAGAGACTAAACTGGAGAATGTGCCATTGATAATGCCGATCTGTGCCGTGCCATAAACTAGTCGGGAAAGACGGCCAAAACGGCTTTGAAGCTCTTCCCAAAATTGCTGCTGCGCGGCTGTAGTTTTCAGTGTTAATGCTCCTTTGAAGATTTCGACTAATATACCTTGATTCTCTGCGTCTAACACCATGATGGTACGAATTTTTTGCTGTAAAGCAGGCAGAAATATAAATGTAGTAATAGTGCTAACTACAGCCAGAAGAAGTACTACTATCACTAGCTTCCAGCTATAAAATACCATCAGTCCTAAGGAAATCAGGGCAATGAAGAACTGACTAGGTAAGGTAATGACGGTTTGTGAGACGAGCTGGTTTATTTGCTGAATGTCTTGTAGACGGCTAATAACCTCTCCGCTCCGTCGGGCTTCGTAGTAACTTAGAGGTAGGCGAAGAATCTTACGCCCAAACTCCATGACCAGACCCAATTCTAAACGTTGGGCAAATTGAGTGATCAGATTAGCTTGCACTACGCTGAGAGCACTACTGACCAGGTTCATAACGATGATGGCGATCGCAACTCCCCTAAGTAAATGAGAGTCACCGCGAATCAACACATCATCAGTTAGAATTTGGATCAGAAACGGGGAGGTCAGCGACAGTATACCGAGCACCAAATTGATCAGTAAAGACTCAAATAGAATGCCTCGATAGGGAAAAATTCGCTTGAAGAAACGCCCAATCCCATGAACTTTATCTTCTACCTGCTGAGAGAACCGGTCTGGATCAGGTTCAAGTAACAGCATCATGCCATCAGTCCAACCTGCAACTAACTCTTGCTCTTCTAGATGACGAATTCCTACGGCTGGATCGGCGATAATATACTTTCCACGTCTTTTACCATACAACACCACATAGTGATTACCCTTCCAATGAATGATTGCCGGAAGAGTTACTTCACTCATTCTTTGAAGAATGGCGGGTGAAGCCTTGACAGAACGGGCATTAAAGCCCAATGCCTCCGCGCCTCTCCGAAGCCCTAAAAGAGTTGTACCTTGCTTGCCTGTGCCTACGATTTCCCGAAGTCGGCTCAGCGCATATGCTTTTTTGTAATGCTTTGCCACTGTTGCAAGACAAGCCGCGCCGCAATCTTCTTCGCTATGTTGCTGTACACACTGGTATTTCATAGATGGTGTTGCATTACTTTAGTCTCTAGTTTTCCCATAAAATATAGAAAGGTACCTAAGTAACTAGGTACCTTTCAAAAGGAGATGAGACAGAGAAAAAGCTTTAGCTTAAACTGGAAGATGAAGCAAATACATCAACGTGCCATTGCCCTGCCAGTTTGTGGATCCCTGCTATTACACTTTGCTCTTTCTTTCTCACTTTTAACTTTGTTACACTGACCTGAGTTGGAATAGTAAATCTGCTTGTACTGATTGAATGTGTACTTAGCTACCTGACCCCAAGCCCATCTCTGCCATCCTCCTTGAATTTGAGCTTCCTCATCACTAGACAGTTCTACAAATAGTGAATCGTCTTTGAAGGTTTGCATATATCCCTCTAATGATTGTCCAAAGTTACTTGTAAAAGCGTGTTGACTAGTATCAGGATGTCCTTAAAACTTCCTTCCACCAGTGTAATCCCCACTATAGATTACGCTCTTGTCCTAAGAGTAGCTACTAAACACAGACATCTACATTGTAAGATTCACGGATTTTAGCAGTAATTAGGTTTATTTTTCCTTTATAAAGAAGCCACTTGTGCCGCAGTTTCACTACAGGAGCTATGCCTCAGCATTTCAAAATGCCTTTTGCGTAAGGGGTTTATAACTTTACATTTGCCTGCAAAATATGCTTAAGCAAATATACTTAGGTGATATCATTTCATTTTGAATGCTCAAAAGGCGTTAATCATTGTTTCGGCTACTCAGACAAGTAAGAGTCCTCCGGAAGTTGTAGCCTTTATGAAACAGCGCTTTGGAGCTCAAGGCACTGGCCTGCTAAAGTAGGACGGTTTTTAGAACGCCTGCTGCACAAGGGTTCTGAGCAACGAGAAATCAAGGATCATACTTTTAGAGACCAGTGCCGAGCTCAATAGCTCAGATGAGCTAAGTGGGTGAGCCTAATTAAACGTAGCCCTGAATCGCTGAAAGCCTTGCCGTGCCGTGATTGTCATGTTGATTATTTAGGTCTACCTACTTATCCATAAGTGGCCGTAGGTGGCCGAAACGATGACAGAGGCTGCTCGAAGATACCTGAGATGGGTACTCTAGTCTCAGAAGACTGCCACATCTCAACTCCTATGACTAATTACTCCAGTTCAGAATTCTCTTATCTCAACTCAAAAGAAAAAATTGAAGCGGGAGGAGCGGAAGCTTCTCTGCAAAAAGATTCTCAGATTACGGAGCAAGAGTTTGTCATTCCTCTAGATAACGATGAATTTATTCCGTCAGTAAGTCGCTGGGTAACGTTGGGGGGTGCTTTCCTGCTGAGTACAGTTGGAATTGGGGTTGGTTTAGCAGCCATAACACCCTTCCCAGACACTGTGCGAGCATCTGCTTCAGTCCGCCCGGATGGAGAGGTGAAAATTGTGCAAGCAGCAACAGAGGGTATCATTGAAAAACTAGAGGTAGAAGAAACTCAGAAGGTTGAGCAAGGGCAGGTCATTGCCCGCATTGATGATTCACGCTTACGAACCCGCAAGAGCCAGTTAGAAAACAGTATTCAGCAAGGGCAGATCCAAATCCAAATGCTAGATACTCAGAGAATGAACTTAAGTTCTCAAATTGCTGCTGAGCAGAATCTGATGGCTCGAAGTATTACATTAGCCCAAGCTGAACTAATTCGGATTGAGCGCGAATACACTGATAAGCAAGCAGTCGCAGTCAAAGAGGTTCAGGAAGCAGAGGCACATGTAGCGTCTGCTAAAGGAGAATTTGAAGCATGGGAGAGGTTAGGCAAAGAAGGGGCCGCAGCACAAGTAGAGGTGGAAAGTAAACGTCAAGCTTATATCGCAGCGCAAGCTAGATTAGAACGAGTCCAAACCACTCTCAATCCTACGTCTGCCACAGTTTCTGTTGCTCAAGAACAGATCGCTCAATCTAGAGCGAGAGGCGAATCCATATCAGCAACTCTACAACGAGATGTAGGAGCATTGCTTCAACAAAAAGTCCAGATTCAAGCTCAAGTCAGCAAGGATCAAAAAGAAATTCAACAAGTTATTAATGAATTGAAAGACACCATTGTTCGTGCTCAGACAGATGGAACTATTCTGAAAATGGACATTCGTAATGAAGGACAATTTGTTCGTCCGGGCGAAGTAATAGCCCACATTTCACCTCAAGATACTCCTTTAGTAATCAAAGCACGGGTATCGCCTCAGGATATTGGCAAGGTTAAAGTTGGGCAAGAAGTGAAGATGCGCGTATCTGCCTATACTTATACAGATTATGGAACCTTAGATGGCAACGTTATTTCTGTAGCTGCTGATGCCACAGCGCCACAAGCGCAACCCCAAGAACCTTCTAAGGCCAGTCCTGAATCTTCTGTTTCTCCCTATTTTGAAATTACGATTCAGCCTAAACAGACTTATTTGAGAAAAGGCGATTATAAGCATGAGATTCAGGCAGGGATGGAGGTGCAAGCAGATATTATTTCTCAGAAAGAAACTGTTCTAACTTTCATCTTAAGAAAGGCAAGATTATTAATGGGAGTTTAAAATTTAGTTGTTGAATTGGTTTCTTGGTGGATGGCGCAGCACAACAAATCGTTGCAGCAGCAAAATGAAAATGATTAATAAAGATGGAACAATGTTGATATTTGACTAATGTATCAGCCTGGGAACCCTGGAGCTTGGATAGCTAGGAAAGCACCTAGGGAGGGAAACAGCACCGATGGAAACTGGTGAGCAACTCAGCCTGCTACGTCAAATCGAAGACGTTCAGGCAAACCCCAATCTCAGATTGCCTGCCCACGATCGCTTCCCTCACAACCATAATCGCCACACCGTTAAGTCGGTCGTCTTTCCAGACCTGCTTAGCTCCCATCGCCCCCTCATCATCAGCGGTTACACCTCCCTGAGCATGATGATCGAGTTTCTGGCCGAATGCCACCAGAAGTTGCAAGCAGACGAAAATGCCTTCGACACCATCCAAATCCTGATTGGCAACGAGCCACATCCTACCCAGCGCACCACCTTTCGCCTCAAAGACAGCAACCTGGCGACCGAAGTTCAACGCTACTGGCTAGAGGAGCGAGGAATTTCCATCTTCCTCTGTGCCAAAGTGATTGTGGCCATCGAACTCCTCCGCAGCGGCAAGGTAGAAGCCCGACTCTCCAATCAATCCCGCCCCCTCCATGCCAAGATTTTCCGAGGAGATGAGGCCATTACCCTCGGATCAAGCAACTTCAGCCAGTCCGGCTTAGAACTCCAACACGAGGCCAATAGCCGCTACCAGCGGGAAGCAGAACCCGAGCGCTATCAAGAAGCCTGCCAGATGGCCGAGAGCTACTGGGAGCTAGGGCGCGACTACCAGGCAGAACTCATCGAACTGCTGGAACTGCTGTTGAGCGTCGTCACCTGGCAAGAAGCCATGGCCAGAGCCTGTGCCGAACTGCTGGAAGGTGATTGGGCCATTCGGTATACCCAGGGCCTACAATACAGCGATGAAGCCGCCCTCTGGCCCTCTCAATACCAGGGAATTGCCCACGCCCTGTGGGTGATTGAGAACGTTGGTAGTGTCCTGGTGGCTGACGCCACCGGTTCTGGCAAAACTAAAACCGGTGCCCATCTAATTCGCAGCGTGATGCAGAAGATGTGGAGTACCGGTCGCATCAAGACGGAAATTCCCATCCTGCTGTGCCCGCCGAGCGTAGAAGCCTCCTGGCAAGAGGAGTCCCAACGGTGTGGACAGAATACCCTCACCTGTTCCCACGGCCTGTTGAGCAACACTACCGAAGACAAGCGAGAGGATGTCCTGCGCCTCATCCGCCGTGCCCAGGTGCTTGCTGTTGATGAAGCCCATCGCTTCTTAAACCTCAAATCCACCCGGACTCGACAGCTGTTCAACAATATTGCAGACCATGTGCTGCTGTTCACGGCTACCCCCATCAATCGTGGCCCCTTGGACTTAATTGCCATTGTCGATTTGCTGGGGGCCGACAACTTTGATGATGACTTGCTAGATACCCTCAGCCGTATTCGGCGGCGTCGAGGGGAAGACATTGCCCAGGCCGAGCTAGAGAAAATCCAGCGGGCCATTCAACGCTTTACGGTACGGCGAACCAAGACCATGCTGAACCGGATGATTGAGAGCAATCCAGAGGCATTTAGAAATAAGCATGGGGTGCCGTGCCGCTATCCCAAGCATGTCACCGATGTCTATATCTGCGATCGCAATACCGCCACCGCCAATAAAGACCGCCAACTGGCCGCACAAATTCGGGAAACCGCTGCTCAGCTCAAAGGCATCCAGTACGTTCAAAAACCGATAGAAGTGCCCGACTTCTATGGGGGAACCCACGAACAATATCTGGAAAGTCGGCTGAGCAGCGCCGCTGCCCTGGCCATGTACTACGTCATGGCGAGCCTGAGATCCTCCCGAGTCCGTCTTATCGAGCTGATTAGGGGGACAGAATTTGCCAAGACCTGGGGCAAGATTTCGACCAGGGTCAAGACTCAGGAGACTGGCAATGTGATCAGCGGCCTACAGGAGAAAGCCGGTAAACCGGCCCAGCAAACCCTGGATATTCCAATGCCCGAGTGGCTGACCGATCCAGAGCAGCATGAGGTGGCTAGCCAGGACGAAATTCGCCTGTATGAGCGCATCGAAGCGCTGGTCAACCAAATGTCGGATGGTCGAGAAGCGGTCAAAGCCAAGAAGCTGACGGACTTATTGAAAAAACATGGCATCGTCATCGCCTTTGACAAAAGCCTAATAACTCTAGCGGATATTCATGATCGCCTCCGTCAGCACCAGGGTTGTGAGGTGATGATTGCGACGGGCACCAGCAAAGCGGAAAGAGACAAGGCTAACCGGGCCTGTCAACTGGGGTCTCAGCGAAAAGGCGTCATTCTGCTCTGCTCCGATGCCATGTCAGAGGGCATCAACCTGCAACAGGCGTCGGCAGTGGTCAACCTCGATATGCCCACCGTGGTGCGGGTGGCTGAACAACGGATTGGGCGCATTGACCGGATGGACAGCCCCCATCCTCAGATTGAGGTGTTCTTCCCGAAGGACAGCGAGGAGTTCATTTTGTCCTCCGACCAGCGGTTTGTGGATCGGATGAGATTTTCCTCAGAGATGTTGGGGGCCAATATTCCCCTGCCGAATGAACTGTTAACCGGGGAGCTACAGCTATCCGATACCATCACTCGCTTAAATGAGGTGATTGAAGCTGACACCCCGGCAGATCAGCTCCTGGATGTGTTTACTCCAGTGCGATCGCTGGTTGAAGGAGAATCAGCCCTGGTTCAGCGGGATATTTACGAACGAATGCGAACCAGCGATGCTCGGGTAATTGCCTCGGTGCGAGCACTGCAACGGAAGCGAATTAGCATTGTGTCGGCCCGACGTCCGTGGGTATTTTTCGCGATCGCAGGGACTGAATGGGGTGCCCCTCGTTGGGTTTACCTGGATAGCCCCCAGGCCAAACCCGTAACGGATCTGGAGGAGGTCAGCCAGCACCTCCGCAATGTGCTGACTGATGAAGTCGATAATCTACCCAAAGACAAGTTGGAACAGGCGGCTAGGGTTCTCCAAGACTTCCTGCAACTGTAATAGTCAAGACTTTATCTGACACTCCATGTAAACTTGTACTGACTTAGGAGTGTCACAATGAATACGCAAGAGAAGATTGTCAAGAACAAACTGGGCTTGCTCAACCTGGCTAAGACCTTAGGCAATGTGTCCCAAGCCTGCAAAGTCATGGGCGTCTCGCGCGACACCTTCTACCGCTACCAGGAATTGTACGAAAGCGGTGGTGAATTGGCCTTGCAAGAGATTGATCGTCGCAAGCCCTGCGTGAAGAACCGGGTCGAGGCGGCCATTGAAGAGGCGGTGGTGGCGTTTGCGATCGAGCAACCGGCCTACGGTCAGATTCGCGTGTCCAATGAGATGAAAAAGCGTGGCCTGTTCGTCTCGCCCGGTGGGGTGCGCTCGATCTGGCTGCGCCATGACCTGCAAACCTTCGCCAAACGCCTTAAAGCGCTGGAAGCCAAAGCGGCCCAGGAAAACCTGATTCTCACCGAGGCCCAGGTGAAGGCACTGGAGAAAGCCAAGGAGGAGAAAGAGGCCCATGGCGAAATCGAAACCCACCACCCGGGCTATCTTGGGGCTCAGGACACGTTCTATGTGGGCCATCTCAAGGGCGTGGGGCGCATCTACCAGCAGACCTTCATTGATACCTATACCCGAGTAGCCACCGTCAAACTCTATGACCGCAAGACGGCACTGGTCGCCGCTGACGTGCTCAATGACCGGGTGATTCCCTTCTTTGAGGCCCATGACGTGCGCCTGTTGCGCATCCTCACTGACCGAGGTACTGAATACTGTGGCAACGTGGCTCACCACGAATACCAGTTGTACCTGGCGATTGAGGACATTGACCACAGCCGTACCAAGGCCAAATCACCGCAGACTAATGGCATTTGTGAGCGGTTCCACCGCACGATCCTCGAAGAGTTCTACCAGGTGGCATTCCGCAAGAAGGTCTATCACAGCATCGAGGAACTCCAACAGGATGTCGATGAGTGGCTTGAGTTTTATAATCAAGAGCGACCGCACTCAGGACGCTATTGCTACGGCAAGACGCCAATGCAGACCTGGAAAGACAGCTTGCATCTGGCCAAAGCAAAACAGCTTGACCAACACGTAGAAGATGACGATAAAAATCAAACACGACCTGACACCCTTCTACGTGTCTGATATACCCCAACTGTCAGATAAAGCCTGATCTATTACAAATGCTGGTTCAAGTCCGACGCTGGTTGGGAAATCGGCCCATTGTGGTGGTGGCCGACAGCAGCTTCGCCGCTCTAGACTTTTTGGCGTCGGTGAGCCATCTCCCCCATCCTGTTCATGTCGTCACTCGACTTCGCTTAGATGCCGCCCTTTATAAACCCCCTCCGCCTCGGGACGCCCACACCATCGGCCGCCCTCGTAAAGTCGGGCAACGCTTGCCCACCCTAAAAACTCGGTTGGAGGATTCCACCACCCGCTGGCAGTCCCTTACCCTGGAGGGCTGGTATGGTCAGCAAACCTACACCTTAGAATGGGTCTCGCAAACGGCCGTGTGGTATCACACTGGACTTCCTCCTGTCCCCATTCGTTGGGTCTTGGTGCGTGACCCGCTGGGCCAGTTGGAGCCTCAGGCCTTTCTCTGTACTGATCTCGAGGCGACCCCCGCCCAAATCTTGCTCTGGTTTCGGCATCGCTGGCAAGTCGAAGTCACCTTCCAGGAGGTGCGGACTCATTTGGGGGTTGAAACTCAGCGGCAGTGGTCTGACTTAGCGATTCGACGCACGACTCCTGCCCTATTGGCCCTGTTCTCGCTGGTCGTGCTCCTCACCCAGCGACTGCACCCCCAATTTACCTTCCCCCTACCTCAAACCGCCTGGTACACGAAGCAACGCCCGACCTTCGCCGATGCCTTGGCCTTTGTTCGCCGATATTTGTGGGCTTCCCGGCTTTTTCAGACATCACGAGATGACCTTGAGTACGTTAGAGGATATTTGGAAACACGGAGAGGGGTATGAAAAGCCTCACGCGAGTCTCCGTAACATGAGGCGAATCATAGCGAGATGAATCAGCGCCTCCGAGGATTCAGGCAGCCGCTCGTAATCCACATTGAGCCGCCGACACCAATGGAGCCAGCCGTAGGTGCGCTCCACAACCCAGCGCCTCGGTAGCAAGACAAACCCCTTGGTCCCCTGAGGGCGCAGCACCACGTCCAGGACGAGGGCAAAGCAGTCAATCACCGTCTTGAAGAAGTCCACCCCCGAAAACCCTCCATCCACCCAGATGAGCCCCAGGCGAGGCAGACGCTCGCGCTCCTGGTGAACGACCGATAGCAATTGTTTGGCTCCGTCCCGCTCTGGGACGCTGGCGGCGACCACCGTCACCGCTACCAGCAACCCCATCGTATCGACCAGGGCAAACCGCTTGCGACCCTTGATTTTCTTACCCCCGTCATAGCCCACCGATTGACTCACCATCACCGCACTGGGCACGCTCTGGGAGTCGAGGGCTCCGGCGCTCGGCGTCGGCGCTCGGTCTTCGGCCACCCGCACCCAACTCATCAGATGGTCATGCACTCGCTTCCAGGTCCCGTCGTGTTTCCACTGCCGGAAGTAGTAGTAAACCGTGGAATAGGGCGGAAAGGACTGGGGCAACAGCGACCAGGCACACCCCGTGGCTAACACGTACAGCATGGCGTTGATGACCTCATACAGGTCAACGGTGCGCGGTCTGCCGGTGGCTTTCGGGCCGGGAAGCAAAGGGGATAGGAGATCCCACTGGTCACGGGTAAGGTTGGTGGAATAGTCTGATGTCATGGCTTCCAAGGGGCTACAGTCTTCATTTCTGAGCCTAATACCGAGGAAGCCTTTTCTACGATCCAGGTGTCCGTGTGCTAATTGATACTTTCCAAATATCCTCTTAAAGTCCCTCGCCCTATCTTCGACACCTGGACCGAGCTACTTTGCCATGCCGCCTGATTGGATAAAGTCGAGCTAAGAAGGTGTTTGAAAAGTGATTTGCAGTCGCTTTAGTCACCTACCGATCCCCCCTGCTCCCCTTGAAAAGTGGGTATCTCCCTAAATTCCCCTTAAAAAGGGGAATTTAGGGGAGATACCCACTTTTGCTACAAGACATAAGACTTTCCAAACGTCCTCTAACCTAAATGAGTATTATCAGTCTTTCAGGTTAGCTACCGTTAAACTAGCTGAGCTCAATCGTTGCTTGTAGCAAACCAACTATATAGTCTCCGGCTAAAATACTGGGATAGCGAGAAGGATTTTCGGGACTTTGACAACAGGGGAGACAGGTGATTGAAGTTCGACTATTTGGGTGGCAAAAAAAGGCAATTGAATAGCGAGAACTGTCAGATTCCTCAGTTTGCGGTGGGACTACTCTATGGGGGTTAGAGCAATATTGATCATTGGTCCAGCGCTGAAGAAGATTGCCTACATTCACCACCATGGTGTTAGGCATATAAGGAACAGATACCCATTCTCCCGAACGCAGCTTCACCTCAAGGCCACCTGCTTGATCCTGGAAGAGTAAAGTAATACTGCCGTAATCCGTGTGGGCACCTGCACGTAACTGACCATCTTTTAGTGGACGATTAATGGGGGGATAAAAGATGAACCGTAACTCATGATCTTCTTCGTCATGAGTTTCCACAAAATATTGGGAATCGGGTAGATCAAGAGCAAGAGCCAATGCCTCCAAGATATTATTAGCAGCTTTCGTTAATTCTGGATAGAGAATACCAATATTATTCCTAAAAGCTTCTTGTCCTAAAGGCCACTCCCATTTATTACCACACGCTTTACCAATATCGAGCATCTCCTTAAAGTCGCCTGGACCACTTAAGTCTAAGGTTTCCTTTTCTAGGCCCACATAACCACTCTTTTCATAATAGTTAGCATCACCTGACCATGAAAGTTGCTTCTTTTGGTCTAGCGATAAATCAAAAAACTGCTTTGAGTTACTGAAAGAATGTGCAATGAGGGATTGATCAATGCCGTGATTCTTCAGATACATAAAGCCAGTTTCCCGAAAGGCAAGATGGATCTGACTAGCAATAAGTTGGCGTTCTTCGAAACTGCCCTGAAGGAATAGGTTGAAATCAATCACCTGAACTTGATGGGTGGATGATTGTGTCAAGCTAAGCATTCGACAATGACTCCTCGAGTTCTACATTGCTGATTCAATAACAGACAGAAACTTTCGAACACGCTCATGTTTTGGTGAACTCAAAAGCTCGACACCTCCTGTCTCTAAGACTTCACCTTGATTCAAAAAGACAATTTGATCGGCAGCACGACTAGCAAACCCAATTAGGTGAGTAATAATTAAAATTCCAATATTTCGCTCTCGTAGAGATTGTAGATGAGACAGGATGACACTTACTTGCTCGACGTCTAAGGACGATGTCACCTCATCTAGCAGTATGTAAGAAGGTTCTAAAACTAATGCTCGAACTAGTGCGGTTCGTTGCCGCTGCCCAAGGGAAGCTTGATTTGGGTAGCGATCACAAAATTCAGTCAAACCTAGTGATTCAGTTAGACTCTCTGCTTGCTTACGAGCAAAAATTCCTTTTCGATTAAGAGGCAGCATAATATTCTGGCGGAGGGTTAAATGGGGCCACAAAAAATGTTGCTGGAAGACAATGGTTACGTGAGGCCAAGGAGGCCTAATTTTTTGGCGTTTGGCCAAGGGAAAATCATAAGTTGTGTCATCAAGCGAAATAGTACCCTGATCAGGATAATCGAGTAGTGCAAGAGATTTTAACAAGGTTGTTTTTCCACTTCCACTAGGACCAATTAAAGCTGTAATTTGGCCCGGCTTCACGCTTAAGCTGACATTATTTAAGATGATTTTCTCACCATATTTTTTGGTTATCTTGTCAGCTTTAAGCATGGCGAAATCAGGACTCGGATAAATTACGGGTAAAGGTATTCCTAAACCAATAGGCAAAGCCATTTAGAGGTAAGCAAACCGCCAAAAAGAAGATACCTAGAGCAGTATAAATTTCTACAGGCTTATAAATAGAGGAGTTAATTCGCTGAGCTACACGAAATATTTCTTCCACAGAAATCAAACTAGCGAATAACGTTGCCTGTAGCATATTGACCTGAGTGATAATCAGTGTCGGCAAAGTTTGCCTAAAAATGATTGGAACTTGAATGAAAAACAAAGTATCCAATCCGGAAATTCCACAAACCTTGGCCGCAGTATTATATTGCTTTGGAAACTCTAGGAGTGATCCCCTTACAATATCAGCGACTGCAAAAAGGTTCACAATCGAAAGAACAAATGCAGCTGTGTAGAAGGGATTTACAACAATATTAAAAACAGCTTGAGCTGGAAAATGCAACCAAAACAAAAAAACAAGTATGGGAATTCCTGAAAGGATAAAGGAGCCCAGGCGAGCAATAACTGCCAGCCAAGAAATTCTAGCGCTTAGGCCCCCTAAAACAGTTCCGGCAATCAAACCGAATGACCAGATGATCAAACAGAGTTGAAGGGTCACTTTAAGGCCGGATAAGAACCCTTGCTGATAGTTAACAAGAATCTCTAATACAGTCATGAATCAGAGCGATAAGGAAAAGCTACAGGGTACATCAGTCCATCTTCAGGAATATATTTCTCCATCAGCGATGCAATATTGCCACCATTTAACTGACTTTGCAGAGCAGTATTCAGCATAGACTCAAATTTAGGCTGATTATTCTTAAACATCATAGAATTGCCGAATACTGCGATTGGCTGGTCCTGGGCAGCATTTTTTAAGGTTCCGGGATTCTGCTGGAGAAATTCGTAGCCAATATAGGGCTCAATCACAGCTACATCAGCCTTTCCTTGAGAGACATTCAGCATCATCTGGGAAACATCTGAAATTTGACCTAATGAAACAGTTTCTGCTTTAGGAAACTTTGTTTTGGCAACTAATTCAGAAATTTCACCGTCAATGATGGCAATCTTAACATCGCTCGAATTCGCTGCCTTGATGTCATTGTTGAAGCGATTTTCATCGCTTCTAACGTAAACTCCTAAGCCTGAATAAAAGAGGGGAATTGTAAAGTCTACGACTTTTCCACGGCTAGGGGTTTCCCAAATGCCATTGCCAACAATATCGTAGCGATCGCTCAATAGACCTTCAATCATAGTGCCCCAGGCCACTTCTTCAGTCCATTCCACTTCAAGCTCTAAGTCTTCTCCAGCTTGGTTAAGAGCATCGATAAAAACCCCTGACAGTTCACCTGTGTTGGGATCTTTAAAGCTACCAGGAGGATAGACAATGTAAGCTGCCCTGATCTTCCCAGATTCAAGCACCCGGTCATAAGTACTTGCTTCATTAGCTTGCATAGGGGTAGCCTGAGCTTGGGCTATACTACCCTCTGAGACCTTCGTAGGTGAGGTACTGCAGGCTTTGAGAGTGAAACTGGCGAATAGGATCAAGCAAAATAATCCTAAGGCTTGCCATACCTTACCTAGTTTTATCAGTCTCATTTTTCAATCACTCCTTGTAGATATAACTTTGGGCCAACCGGATATTACTTCTCTGTTCCGCAATAGAAAAGGTGAACGTAATCAGGCAATATCAAGCTGGTAAGTGTTGGCAGCGGCTTGTGGCGAGATAAATCCCAACTTTAGGTCTTCACGAACTTTGGTACGATCACGTAATTGCGGCTCACCATAGCCTCCACCTCCTCCCGGTCTAAGGATGACTCGATCCCCTGCCTGTACGGGCACGTCAGCTACTTTTTGAGGAAGTTCTTCTTCAGTTCCGTTATTGCGGATGATCTTAAAAATCGATGCACCACCAGAATGTCCTCCAAAAATGCCGGGAGGCGGACAATCTTTACGGCTGGTAAATGCAGTTAAAAGACAATCAACCTCAACTAAAATCTCGGTTTCTAAAGCGCAACCTCCGCGAAACTGGCCAGGACCACCTGTATCGGTCTTTAGTTCGCGCCGCAGGTAGCGAACTGGAAAATTTTCTTCTTCTACCTCGACATTGGGAATCATAGAATTACTGGAGGCAATGCAAGAGGCGTGCCAGCCATCTAAACTGGCTCTTGCTCCACCGCCAGTACCTAAACCATCTAGGACATTATGTATAAAAGGCTCACCTGTTTTGGGATGAGTGCCTGAGAAAAACAGTGCCGACCACATCATGGACCAAGTACCGATTCCACGTTCGGGTTGAGCCTTTGATAGAGCTTGTAACAGCAAATCATAGACCCGTCCCCCTCCTTCTGTGGTAGATCCGCCGATAGGAGCTGGAAAACGAGGATTAAAGAGGCAGCCTTCCGGGGCTGATACACTGATAGGCCGAAAGAATCCATGATTTCTAGGAATTGAAGGATCTAGAAACAGCATTAATCCTGCCCAGGAAGACGCCACCGTATTTGAGAAAGAGGCATTAATGAACCCTGCTGCCTGATTATCTGTTCCATCAAAGTCCAAATGAATATCGGAACCAACGATCGTCAATTTCAGGCAAAGCTTATAAAGACGTGCTTCATGACCATCATGGTCAATGTAGTCAACAGCTTCGTAAACACCGTCAGGTAATTTCTCAATTTCAGCTCTAGCTAAGACCTCGGCGTGATCTAGGATGTCATTTTGAATCTGTTTAAATTGGATAGCACCATACTTAGCAGCGACCTCAGCAATCCGTTCGGTCCCCCGGCGCACCGTTGCTAATTGAGCTAAGATGTCCCCCCGTTGTTGATAGGGTAGGCGCACGGCTCGAATAAACATATCAAGAACTGAGGTCTGCAAGATGCCCTGGTCAACAAGCTTGATGCCGGGGAATCGAATCCCTTCCTGATAAATACTGCTAGCTTTGGGGGCATAGCCTCCTGCTGTCATGCCTCCGATATCAATCTGGTGGGCCGTACATCCTGAAAACCCAACCATTTCGTCTTCGACAAAAATTGGAGCTAACAGGCTTAGATCCTGTGGATGAGTACCACCCAGATAAGAATCATTGATGATGTAGACGTCACCCTGCTTAAACTCATCTGGCACTCGTTGGTTAACAATCTGCTGTAAAGCTTGGGATACACCCCCTTGGTGGTGGGGAATAAATTGCCCCATGGTCAGCAATTCCCCTTTATAAGTAAAGGTGGAAACAGAGAAATCCTGGCATTCGCAAAAAATGGACGTGTGGGCAGTTTTGAGGAGAGTAATCCCCATTTCCTTACCGATGGCCTCTAGACGATTGCTGACGATTTCGAGGGTGATTGGATCAGTTCTTGATTGAGTCTTCTGAGTATCTTTGGGACCAGAAACTGCGACCATAATGAAAACAAAACTTGTAGAACAATAATTGGGCTGAAAGGCTAAGCGGCTAAAATAATAAAGTTTCCGTGGTCATCGATGGTAAGTGACTGTTGCGGTCGAATTACGATAGTAGTGTCATCTAACTCGATGATAGCTGGCCCTTCAAATTGGTGACCACATGCCAAAAGACCACCGTCATAGACAGGAACAAGCAAGTAATCATTAGCTTCCTTAAAGTATGCCTTCCGCTCCGATTTTAGGCAGTCTTCGAGGGCGAGGGAAGAAGGCTCTCCCATTTTAAATTGGGGCTTAATAGTTGACCCTAGGGCACTCAGGCGCAAATTAACTAGTTGAATGTCAGCAAGCTCATTTAAGTAGCCATAAATTTCCTCATACTGGACTTCGTAAGCTTGCTTAAGTGCGGCTAAATCACACCCCGGACTTGTTAGAAGAACCCGAATTTCATGAGATTGCCCAAGATATCGCATGTCGGCCTGTCGCTGAAAAGACATTTGTTCAGGGCTAACACCAGATTTTTTCAATTCTTTGGCTGCTAGCATCTCCATATCTTGGAAAATCTTTTCTAGGGCAACTTGATCACTATCTTTTAATAAGCTGAATGGACTACGGACAAAATCTAATTGAATATCAGATGCTAGCAACCCCATAGCTGAATAGGTTGATGCTTGCCGTGGCACAATTACTTTCTGAATGCCCATTTGAGCTGCTACCGCAGGTGCATGGAGTGCCCCTGCCCCCCCAAAGCAAAGTAAAGTAAAGGCTTGTGGGTCATATCCCTTTTGCAAGGTAATCACCTGGATAGCATTGATGATTTGCTCATTCGCCATTTGGAATAGTCCACTGGCAAGCTCTGTAGAAGTCAGATTGAGAACTGCAGCCATCCGTTCCAGAGCTTCAGTTGCTAAAGCCTGATCGAGCGAAATTGTGCCCCCTAGAAAGAATGTAGGATTGAGGTAACCTAGGAGCAAATTGGCATCAGTAACCGTGGGTGCAGTGCCTCCTTTGCCATAACAAACTGGGCCGGGTTCAGCTCCTGCTGACTGAGGTCCTAAATGGAGACCATTTGCCTTATCTAACCAGGCTAAGGATCCACCACCAGACCCAATACTATGAATATCGATAAAGGGGGTGATAATGTCCCAACCTGTAAAGCGAGTTTGTTGAGATAGGTAGGTTGAGCCGATAGGCTTACCAGCATAGATCAAGCTCAAGTCACAACTGGTACCCCCCATGTCAAAGGCGATCAATTGTGGCTCGTTCAGCAATTCATTGAGTAAGACGCCTCCAATAACTCCTCCAGCTGGCCCTGACAAGAGGAGATTGACGGCACGCTGGGCTGCTTCTTGAGCATCAATCACGCCTCCATTAGATTGCATGATTTGAGGCGCAATTGCTAAGGATTTGGCTGCTAGCTGATCGGACAGTTTCTTAAGGTGAGCATTCACACGAGGTTGTAGATAAGCATTTACCGCAACCGTGCTAGCCCTCTCATAATCTCGAATTTCGGGACATAGTTCGGAAGACGATGAAATTAATAGATTAGGGAGACGCTGCTGCAGAGCCCAGACAAGCTTCTGTTCGTTGCTTGGATTGCGAAAGGCAAAAATAAGAGATATCCCGACTGATTCGATTCCAGTCTGCTCTAGCTGAGTAACGATCGCATCAACTTCTTCTTCAGAAATAGGATCAATAGTCTCGCCATCACGATTGACCCGCTCATTCAATTCAAAAATCAAATTTCGAGGAATTAGCGGCTCGGGAAATTCAGCTCGCAAATCATACATATTCTCACGCCAGGTGCGACGCATGACCAACGTATCTTTAAAGCCTTTTGTCGTTATAAATGCTGTCTTTTCACCCTTCTTTTCAACCAAGGTATTTAGTGCAATGGTGCTACCATAAACAAATCTGGCAGTTTCTGACAGCAGCTCATTCACCGAAATATCTAGTTTTCCTGAGACCTTTAAAAGGGCATGCAGCATTCCATCTGTAGGGTCTTCAGGAGTTGTGGGAGCCTTTTCAGTTGTAATGCTGCCCTCGGCATCAACAACAACAACATCTGAAAAAGTGCCGCCAACATCAATTCCAATGAAATATTTTTGCATTTGACCTAAAATCTAGAGCTCAAGCTTATTGGTTAAAAAGACCTATGACAAATAGGCTTATTGATCACTATATTTTGAGTGGAGTCTAGGGTTAAAGGAGTGAAGATTCTGTAGCGTCGACTACTAAGGCCGACCTTTACCCTGATCTACTTGAATTCCCGTTAACAATCAAGCAATCGCTTGGCCATACTTGCACCATAAAATTCAATCTATTTCTGGTTTTACCATTTCTAGTTTCTGCGTTAATGCTCTTTGATTCGCAGACTTTTGTCCATGCGTATGCGATCAAGCAAATTTTAGGTTTAACCAAAATACCCGAAGATAACACTTCAAGTTCTGACAAAAAATAAACATGACAACCTCTTTGGTGGTAAAAACCTTAGCCCAAGGAGCATCACCTATCTAAAGTAGGTCGTAAAAACCGAATCTAAGAATCTTTCAGGACTTAGATGAGCGAAGTTTTAGGCTAGTTGCTATGACAATCTATAATAGATGGGGAGATAAGGAGCTGTTGTATTGATAAAGACATTTCAATTTCAAGTCCCTTGCAGGATAGTCTCATTGAAGTATTTCACGGATGTATAAAAGACAGAACTCCTATGCATGGCTCTCCTATGAGACAGTGGCAAAGTCGGGAACCCGCAGAAGAAAGGTATGTCCTGATTTTTGTCCCTTTGAGATCCTATATAGCCAGGCGCAATATAGCCTTGTACATCGCATCAGATAAAGCCATCAATACCGTTCTCAGTCACTAATGGACAACCTCAACCGCAAGCTCAGCCCTGATGCCGTCAAGTTTGGTGCCCTGGGCCTGAAGCCCCGCTGGGCCATGCGTTCAGAGTATTTCTCGAAGAGGTATACGACCCACTGGGGAGAACTGCCGACTGTGAGGGTCTGGAAGCCTGTTTACAGGGCCTTAATTTTAAGCAGGACACTTTTACAGGACAGCACTCGACAACTTGAGGCGTTGGGGCTAGAAAAGAGCGATGAGCCCCATCTCCCCCGATAAAGTCATCAGCACCATCCTCAAGCACGATGCGACGGTAACGAGCTACAAGATTGCGCTGCTGCGGGCCATCAATGATGTGGTGCTGACCTACCCCGACCTTAGAACCTACCAGAGCGATGTCGCGGTGCCCCTCAAGCTGCTAGCCGAGTTCTGGGTTGCTTACCACTGGCCTCTCATAGGCATCTATGGCACTATTCAGTAGAGGAGAATAGTAGCAAAGTAGAAGATTGATGAAATGGCTTTCCTGAAATCACTAAAACGTATTAAGTGAAAGCCTACGCGACATCAGCAGCTCTGAACTTACTAGATAAAATATTTTCTACGTACTCTGTGTTTAGAAGTAAGTGCCCTAGCTTGTTAGCCTTAGTAACCAGATAAGATGCATTATGAGGATTTACTTCTGAAAGCAAAGGAATTCTATCAACAACATTTAAGCCAAAACCCTTTAGCCCACTTATCTTTCTGGGATTATTAGTTAAAAGTCTCAGCGTATTAATGCCGAGATCAATTAAGATTTGAGCGCCAATACCATAGTTTCTAAGATCGGAACCAAAACCAAGTTCCTCGTTGGCTTCTACGGTGTCTAAACCATTGTCTTGCAAAGAGTAAGCCTTCAACTTGTTAATTAATCCAATGCCTCTACCTTCTTGTCGTAAATAAAGTAATACTCCGCTTCCCTCTGCATTAATTATTTCTAATGCTGTGTGCAACTGAGACCTACAATCACAACGAAGGGAACCAAAAGCATCTCCTGTTAAGCATTCGGAATGGACGCGAACTATGACGTCACTCTCGGAGAATTTTGTTTTATCCCCTTTTACAAGCGCAACATGCTCAGAGTTATCAATGAGATTTCGGTAGGCATAAGCTTTAAAGTAACCAAACTTAGTAGGGAGAGCCGAAATGGCTTCGCATTGAATTAACCTCTCAGTTTGCAAGCGATAATTTATCAGAGCAGCAATGCTAATAACTCTGAGCCCATGCTGCTTTGCATACTTAAATAGTTGAGGAAGCCTTGCCATACTACCATCCTCATTTTGAATCTCACAAATCACAGCGGCAGGATTAAGTCCTGCCAACCTCATTAGATCAACGCTAGCTTCAGTATGGCCAGCTCGGACAAGGACTCCTCCTTGCTTGGCTTTTAATGGAAAAACATGACCAGGCTTTCTTAAATCCGACGGATGAGTATTAGGGTTAATACAAGCTTGAATCGTTCTAGCACGATCATGAGCAGAAATACCTGTAGTAACGCCGGAGGAAGTTCCAGCATCTACACTAACCATAAAGGCTGTTCCATGCGGATCAGAATTTTCAAGAACCATTGGATTTAGGTTTAGTTCTTGAAGCCTTTTTTCCTCCATCGACAAACAAAGCAAACCCCTGGCATGAGTTGCCATAAAGTTTACTATATCCGGCGTAGTAAACTGAGCCGAGCAAACCAAATCCCCCTCATTTTCCCTGTCATCGTCATCGACTACAATAATCATTTTCCCTGATTGAAGATCTTGAATAGCTTCAAAGATTGAATCCAACCTTTCATTGCTACCCATACCTAGCTCTAGCGATGAAGAGGGAGTCATGACTATATTCTCACAAGGTGAAAACCAATTTTGATATGCAGTAGCTTAACGAAGCTCCAGCACTGATAGAGTATCCATACATACATATTCTTAAATTGAATATCACGATTTGGAATGCCTTGGCCTTAAAGAACAGTCTTCACGAAATTTTCGAGATTCCGAGTGCGTTTACTGTGTATTCGAATACGTTCCCTAGAACGAATTTAGCGGCTCATTCCAAAACGTAATAGACGGTATTCCAAAATGTATATTTACTTACAGCGTTGCTTTTTCTTGCTGCTAATGTCTTCTTAACTCACCACAATTCGGATTTGAACTCTAACTCAGGTTTATGGTTGTGGCAGTTTAATGATTGAATGTTTTGCCTTAGAAGCAGATACTTTTTCCTGATTTTTGATTCTGATTCAAGAAAGAGCTGATTCTAAAATCATTATCTGATTCTTCTCCTAGGCATATTATTTTGTGTCAGTGGAAGCAAATTGAGTCGTTCGCATTTCATCATCCACTTCGCTATAAGCAGGAGGCAGTGTTATGGGGATAGAATTAGCAGCTAATCCATCTTTAGTACCCATCCAAGGGATAGCTATGCTGCTCTTGCTAGGTCTAATTTCTCTTGGTGTAGCGATCTACGTAAAATCGAAGTTAGTTCGAAATACCCACGATTTCATTATTGCTGGAAGGAAGCTAGGATTTGGATTTGGTGTTGCAGGCTTGATTTCCGTCTGGACTTGGGCCATGGCGGTGATGATGTCTGCTGCAATGACATATAACTTTGGCCTTTCAGGATTATGGTGGTTTACCGTCCCTAATGGCCTCGCTGTGATTGCTATTATTCCTTTTGCCAAACAGCTGAGGGAGAAAATGCCGCATGGATATACGGTGGGCGAATTTGTGAACTCTAGATTCAACGGCATGAAATTTGCCAGAATTGTAGTCACTATTGGCCTCATTTTTGGCTCTCTGATTGAAATAATTATCAATCTGAAGGGAACTTCACTGGTTATTTCAACTGTTTTTGGAATGAATCAACTGACGGTTGCAACAATTGCCATCGCAATTGTTCTTGTTTACAGTATGACAGGTGGCCTATGGGCCTCCATGTCTACTTCAACGCTCACAACGCTTTTCATTACTGTTCCTGCTTCTATCGTAATTGTGTCTGTCCTCGGGAGACTAGGTGGGGCTGAACCAGTTTGGAATGAAGTTGTTAGTAGAGGTCAAGAACTACTTTCAGTAACTAGATCTGATGTTCCTTCTGCTTTCGGGATTACACTTGCGCTTGGTTTGTTGACCGCAACTCTAGCTGGGCAGTCATTTTGGCAAGTTGTATGGGGTCTCAAGCAGAAAGAGGTTGGCCGAACTTTTCTATGGGCTGGTGCTTGGTTTTATCCGATTCCTATATGCCTTGGGATTCTAGGCTTAGTAGGGATTGCACTCAACGTTGACTTAGCAACTGATCTCGGAAACGATGCTGCTGCAGTTGGTCCCTTTGTAATCTCTCACATTGGACTTCCAAACTGGTTAATTTATGCCTATGTCTTCGTGATTCTCTCTGCTTGCTACTCCACTATGGATGGAGCCTTGTCATCTCTAAGTTCCATTGCTGCTGTAGATGTAGTAAAACCTATCTCTCCTAACGTTCAAGAGAAAACACTTCTTAAATTGACAAGAATCTCAATGTTAGTTGCTGCTCTAGTCGCTTTATTGGTTGTCTTATCGGGTGTTGATTTTGTGACTATCGTCTTGACAACATATGCCATTAGAACAGCAATTTTAGTGCCACTAATGCTTGCCATATTTTGGCCGAAGATGACTGCTAGTGGTTTCGTGTGGGGAACAGTTTTAGCAATTTTGATTGGCATGCCAGTCAGGATGTGGCTTGGAGAACTTCCCGGAACTTTGGTAATTTTGGCAGTCAGTACTTTGATTCCAATAGTTCTTAGTATTTCGAACCAGAACCCTTTTGACTTCAATTCACTGAAGGAGGTTGAGGATATTTAGGGTGTTCCAATTTCGATTTCACTGAATTAATGGCCAGCTTTAGAACAAGGGAGTTTAGCTGTGTATTCTCGTCTGCAAAGGAATTCTCTAAAAATGGCTCTGTACGCGATTATTGGATTGACCGTAGTTACAATCTGCATCCTTTTTAATCCTGGAAGTGCTGCTCTAGCCTCAGGTCCAGAAACTGCAGGAAGTGCTTATTCTTGGGTGACAATCTTTATGATTGTCATGGGAATACCTATCTTCCTCAAGTACATCAGTTCAATGATAACTGTTCTTCAAGAGGCATCTGCTTCCTATACTGAGACTGAAGATGAGGAGGAGAATATTGCTTACTTTGCATCTCCATTTTGGGGTGCTGCAGTAGCTGGAGTAATTGCGGCGCTCGTTATTTGGTCTTACGGGGTCAGTCACATTTTCCTCTATTTAGGACCGATTCTCTGTCTAGCTAGTCCCGTAGCAATCATTTACTGCATGTCTCAGGATATTCAATCATTCAGGAGAATGCATCCTAGTTCAAATTCACTCGGAGAGGACGTAATAGCGCAAACTGCCGAAAGGTAGTTTTTCTTGGAGGAGTTCGAAATGGCGGACTCCTCCTGCCTCCTGATACTCAAACAGGATGTTCAATTCGTATTGTCAGCTGGTCATAGAGAAATGAACATAGGCGATATTACTTTCAACCATATAAGGATATTAAAAGCAGTTGATGATTCTCGTGGGTTTTCCCAAGCTGCTAAAGAGTTGGGCTATAGTCAAGCACTCGTAAGCAAAAAAATTAAGCAGCTAGAGGTTTTCTTTGGCACTTCTCTAGTTACTAGAACGCCTGGGGCCATTAAATTGACAAATAGTGGTAAGAGGCTTATTTCGAAGACTATGCCTATCTGCAATGATCTTGAATCTCTAAAAAATGACATCTCGAAACCAATTGACTCTTTAGGTGAGGAAATTGCAATTGGGATAACTCCACTTCTTTCGGCTTCTTGGATAGACAAGTTCTTTCATCGCTTTGCCATGTGTTTTCCCAACAAGGAAATACACACCATAGAGACTGCATCTAATGACTTTTCCTTATGTTCCACTGGAAAACCAAAAAAGATAGACCTGATAATAAATAGCACATCGGCATATCAGGAGAACCATCCCTGCAATCGACTGCAGACTTACCGGTTCGTCTTCGTCAATCTGAGCGAAAATGCTCCCGATATTCAGGGTGGGCCAATTAGCCTTCGGGAAATTGACTTTGGGAAGTTAACTCTCCTAAGTGATATTTGCCACGAGCTTAAGAGAAGCGGAATTGAAATTTCTAAAGTTGAAAAAAGCCCTAAGTTAATTGATGAGTATAAATACTTTTGGGATTTTATTTTAACTGAGAAGGGTTGTACCATTATCCCTGAGTTTTGCCTGGAAGATGTCCGAGGATTGAGTGAACAAGACTGGACTTATATACATGACCTTAGTGAATTTGGTGTATACATTCATGTGCCACCGCTTAGTGAGCTCTTAGTCCTGGCAGAAGGTCTAGTACGTAGTTTTAGGCTTGAGCAGAAGGATCCCCAGAGCTATGAAGACAAGCGTATATTTCTTTCGGGAAATCACTCAAAAAGAGCTGAGATACTTAGAATTGGGGTTCAAATAGACTCTATTGGGCAATTGATAGCTTCTTATGGTGTCAAGTACATAAATAGAACCTTGAGAAGTGTTTCTCAATCGTCAAATGTTTTGAAGGACTTAAATATATTTAGAGAATTTGAGATTGATATTAAATGCTATCCTTCGGGAGAATTGATGAATCGCCAGATGAGAAAAGGCGAGCTAGACATCTGCATAATGGATGATATGTCATTGCTAAACAATGGCTCTTCTTTTTTTGATGGTTTGAACTTTTACTCTAAGCTAATTTCAATTGCTTCTTACAATCTTATTGGCAAAGATATATGTATTGTAGTTCCCAAAAAATCAGACATCAGTTCTGTAAAAGACCTTGCAGGAAAAAGAATTTCTACATTGTTCGGCTCTAATTCCCATAGATATTTAATTACCCTTCTGGATATTTATAGTATTGATGTGAATTCCCATTGTTTCTTGATCAATGAAGATCCTAGAACAGCTAGTAATAGCCTCTCAAACGGAAATATTGATGCTCATGTTTGCTGTGAAACCTACGCTACCCTTTTAGAAAACCATAATTTTTCAAAAAGGCTGAGCCAAGATGATAATGACGGTATCAAGATACCTTCTTTGAGAGGAATAGTTTGCCGATCGCATTTTATTCGTGACAACCCTGAGGTTGTAATCTCATACTTACATGATCTGGTTATAGCAAATCAATGGTTCCTGCAGAACCAGATAAACGGCATACAACAACTCAACCATCTTACAAGCATTAATTCGAATCAGACTCTTCGTTTCTACTCCAATGAATTTGGAACTCGTATAGACCCGACTCTGAAACCCCAGTGGTCTTGGCTCTTAAAAACTCTCAATAGGAGATTAGAGGGCAAATATGGAATCGCGAAATTTGATGTTGACTTTTGGATTGATGATTACTTACTGAGGTTGATCTACAACTCGCTGGGGCTAGATTATCACTTCCAACAAGTGGCCTTTTCAAGCGAGTTCTCTCGCAGCTATTTTACAGACGAAAAATTTGGCGAATATATGGACATCTTGAATTCTAATGGAGGAGGGCATAGTCTTGTCACCCTAGCATAAGTGAGTTGACTATTTTTGCTGATTTTTCGCGCAGGTTTTTTTGCAATGCACAAAATTTTGACTATCGCTGGAAGTCCATCGCAAAATTCTAGGTCTTCCTCGGTCTTAGAACTTTCTCGACTGATTTTAGAAAAGCAAGGCTTAGATGTATCTTGCCTTTCAGTTAAAGATATTCCTCCAGAGGACTTAGTATACGCAAATTTTGAGAGTGCATCCTTGAAGAAAGCTCAAAATATGATTGAGCAAGCACAAGCAATAATTGTTGGCACTCCTGTATATAAGGCTTCTTATACCGGAGTGCTAAAAGCATTACTTGACTTAATGCCTCAATATGCATTTTCAGGAAAAACGGTTTTGCCTATCGCTACTGGAGGCACTATCACTCACCTACTCTCAATTGACTACGCTATGAAACCTTTATTTAGTGTTTTAGGAGCAACTCATATCTTAAGGGGGATCTTTATTTTGGACTCACAGATGCAGAGAGGTGAGGGTGGGCAACTAACTTTAGATGATGACATTGAGATTCGTCTAAAAGACTCATTAACTGAACTTGCATCTTTCATAACTTGTTAAACAGTCACACCTGAATTCATCAACAATAGCGGTTTTGCAGTTATTTACCGGGGAAAAACATGGCAGGGAAGAAAAAAATTCACCTTCTTGGATTTATACAGCATGGTGTAAACAGTCATGCTACCGGAATGTGGCGGCATCCTAAGGATAAAATTAACTGGGATTGGAGTCGCCCGCCATACTGGCAGCATATGGCTCAAACCATGGAGCGTGGAATGTTTGACGCAATGTTCATTGCTGATGAGTTAGCTCCTTACAATAACTACGAACAGAGTTCCGATGCTTGTGTCAAGTATGCCGTCCAGTGTCCAACTCATGAGCCTTCTACCATAGTACCAATTATTACTACAGCCACGAAACATCTTGGGGTTGGCTTGACCTTGTCAACCGCCTTTGAGCATCCTTACTCTATGGTTAGACGTCTCTCTAGTCTAGATCATTTGTCTAGTGGACGCATTGCCTGGAATATAGTTAGCTCTTACTCCAAGAGCGAATGGGATGCATATGGTGCAGAGATGACTAATCGTTCAGATCGCTATGAACGGATGGAGGAATATATGGATCTCTGCTGCCAGCTTTGGGATTCTTGGGAACCTGATGCCATCATTGCTGATAAGGAAACTGGAATTTTTGCGGATCCTTCCAAGGTTCATGAGGTGAACTTCAAAGGTAAGTATTTCTCTAGTAAGGGTCGCTCCTTCTGCTATCACTCTCCCCAGGGTCGCCCAGTGTTTTGGCAAGCAGGTTCCTCGGCTCGTGGTCGCGATTTTGCTGCGAAGCACGCAGAGGCAATATTTGCGGTTCACCCCACCGTCGATCGGATGAAGCAGTACTCCGATGATTTGAACCAGCGATTATCTAATAAGTTCAACCGAAAGCCGGGCAGTGTAAAGCTGATTTACGGATTACAGTGTATTGTTGGAGAATCCGAATCTCATGCTCAAGAAAAGTATGAACAGATTCGTTCTTGTATACCGCTCGAAGGTGCTTTGGCTTGGATTTCCGGGCACTTTGGGCCTGATTTTTCAAAATATGATCTTGATGAGTATGTTCAGAACATTGAGATTCCTGGAATCCAGGGTCTCTTTGAAAGCATAATCTACGCTAAGGGTGGTGATCCGATAACTGTTAAGGAGGCAGCACTTTACTATGCAATGGGTATGGGTATGCCCGTAGTTGTGGGAACCCCAACTGATGTTGCAGACAAAATTGAATACTACACCGATGAGGGCGGAGCAGACGGTTTTATGCTAGTCGCTTCTTATACCCCTGGTTGTTTTGAGGAATTTGTTGACTTGGTGGTTCCAGAACTACAGAGGCGCGGTCGATTTCGTACTTCCTATGCGGGGACTACTCTCCGTGAAAACTTGCTTCAATACTAGCTTGTTTTCCAACCTCTTAGCTGAGGGTAAGTTAAACGCTAACCCTCAGCTAAATAGTTATTTTTGGAAGATGAAATTTTTTTCAACAGTTTCAAGCGCTATGTTTTATAATTTTGTAAGTTTTAATTCTATCAATAAATATGATCTTGTTTATTGTTTTACTTAAATGCTTGCTGCATGACCATCCCTCAAATAGCCTAAAAGCTCAATAATTTTTCATTTAGAGCTTTAATTTATTCGCCTCTTTCTCGAAGGAAAATGATTAGAGCCAGGAATAATTGATTCCGGTGCTAAAGGTATCTACTAAATAGTTTTTCATTCTGATGCTAAAAGTAACAACAAACTTTTTAAGAACTCACTTTTCTGGATTAGTGCTATCCTCATGGATCGCAGGTGTGTCTATAGTAATTTGCACTAATTTTAGCTATCTTTTTCTGAGTCCAATTTTAGTCTCTGGTTTTGTCGGAGTTTTTATTAGGAATTCTTTTGGAATCTCAAAAAATGATTTACCTGGAGTCTTTTTTTCAGCCCAGAAGGTTTTACGATTGGCTGTTATCCTCTTAGCTTTAAGAATTAGTTTCTTTCAGATACTAGGGATCGGATTGTCAGGATTGGCATTAATTTACTTCTGTTGTCTTAGTAGCTTCCTGTTTACCTGCTGGCTTGGGAATAAGCTCGGAATTGACCGCAAGCTTACTCAGCTTATTGCTAGTGGAACTTCAATTTGCGGCGCATCTGCAATTTTAGTGGCGAGTCCAATTATAGACAACTCGGAGGAAGACATTGCTTACTCAATAGCACTGGTAACTTGTCTGGGAACTTTGGCGATGTTAGGTTATCCAATCTTAGCCGGTTTCCTTGGGCTGACTCCCACTGTATTTGGTCTATGGTGTGGAACATCTATTCACGAAGTTGCCCAGGTTATTGCTGCATCCTTCCAAAGGGGTGAAATCAGTGGGGAGATAGCCACCATAGCAAAACTATCTAGAGTAATGCTTATTTTTCCTTTAATAGCTTTTCTCGGTTTTCAAAGTAAAGTGTTACAGAAATCTGGAAATAGTAACTTTAGACTGCGTTCTTTCCCTTGGTTTGTTTTATTTTTCTTTTTGTTGGTTGTAATTAATAGCCTGGGGCTTGTCCCGCCAACAGTTATTGATCCCATTCAAACCTTAAATCAATTTCTGCTATCTATGGCTATGGCTGCGATGGGGCTTCTTACCAGTACAGATGCTTTGAAGAGGATAGGTTTTCGCCCAATTTACTTAGCAAGCTTATCATGGCTTTTCCTCGGAAGTGTAAGTTTGCTTCTTTTAAGATTTCATGCACCAAATTAGAGGTTTAACTGTGCTGCTTTAGAGTTAGGAGAAGCTCATTATATCCCTCTTGTATTCAAGTCGCAAGAGAATTAAAGACTATGCCTTTCCTATACATTTTGGTAATTGCTCAACTCAGTAGCCAATCAGACTGGTTTGAGGTAAGGGCGCGAGAAATGGCCTCGAAGGCAGGGATGCCCTGACGGCGAGCGGTGTTGACCAGTGAGCGCACCTGGGCGAACAACTCTGCGCCCCAGTCGGAGCGAAAGCCATGGGTGACCTTGCGAAAGACCACACTCCAGCGCAGCGCCTGTTCACTGGAATTATTGGTGGGCGGCACCGTCTCATCGTCGAGGAACAGCAGTAGATGCTCCCGAATCTTCAAGTAGCGTTTGAGTAATCGCTGACCCTCGGGTGACTTGGGCTTCAGATTCAAGATCTCCCGCAGGCTGCCTCTCAAGCCGACATTCCGCAGGTTGACAGGAGCTAATTAAGGAGATAGTAGCGGCAGGCTGGAAAGCCCATGAGGCGAATGATTTTGCTACGTTCTTCCGAGAGGTTGCTGACCTGTTGAGCGGTCCCGACAGAGACCAGGTGAATCGCTTGAAATTTTTGTAAAATCCAGCGAAAGGTCGGATTGCGAGTGGGGCGCTGCTTTTGGTCGAGTACCGCGTCATCGGCTTGGGCAAGCTGGGCTCTGAGTTTGCGCTGACCCAGACTGTAGACCAGCAAGGTCAAGGCCATAACGAGGGCGAGGGCCTCGACCCGTTGAGGCTTTTTGACAAAGACACTGCTGGTGAAGAAGAGGGGGTCTTTGAGAAAGCGAAAGCCGCGCTCAACGTGCTGCTGAGCTTTGTACTCTTGCAACAGGCGCTGGGCCGGGTAGGCGTCGTCATCCAGGACGTTGGTGGCCAGAATGAAGCGACGATAGCGCTGTTGGCACTGGGCCTCATACTCAGCAGTGCGTTCCAGGGTCGCCTGCCATTGATAGCCTAACGTCGGTGAGTCTGAGGGTTGAGAGCGCTTGGGCCGACCGGGGGAACGCTTAGCGGCGACCGAGACCAGCGCCACCTGAGTCAGGGTATATGTAATAGTTTAGACTTCATCTGACAGTTGTGCAATAGACCCATACACCAGTCATTGTTTTGTTCCAGATGAAGTTTCCCCACTTACTGTTTCAATGACCTGGTTAAGGCTATTAATTTGTTCGTTGATTTCGTCAATCTGAGGACTGTTCCGACACTGGTTAACCTCTCGAACACCGCCGCTTATGACTTCGCCGATATTCGAGATTCCCTTGCTGGTGCCGCTTACAACCCAACCTGCGAGAGTAGTGACTGGGAAGGAGTTTAACCCTCGACCCACAGCATTCGTAGTTTCGCTGAGACTTTGAAAAACTGTCTCGGTGATTACTGCTCCTGTCTCTGTATTTCTATGCCTTTCAAGATAAGCGGACTTCTGCCGTTCAAAGGCGCAGATGACAGCCTGAGCCTCATCAATGGTCATTTGAAGGCCTTTCCATGAAACAGGCCTCACCTCTGGAGGTATAACCATACCCTTCCGCTGCCGCTGAATCTCACGTTCTGCAATTTTTATATAATTCATGGGTTGAGTAGACCTATTTTGGAGTCGTCGCTCCAGATAAATCAATACCGCCATCCAACACAAAAGCCCCGGTTTGCAGCCAGGGATACCAGTGGTTTTACCACCTGCTCATAAGCATTCCCTAGCCGCTGTACATCGGGAGCATGTCACCTTTGTAACCCAATGGCTCCATTGAGATAAGCACAACGATGGGCCAGCACCTGGGGAACATTGTCCTCATTCCACTGGGCCCCTGAGATTTTGACTCTGCGGCTGATTTGCTTGATAGCCGATTCAACCGCCCCTGAGCCAATCGAGCAGATTTGCTCATCCTGAGCACATTGGTGATACATTTTTTACATTGATGCGATGTTACAAAGCTTAAAAATGGAAAAAACTTCAACGGAAGTAGTTGATGGAAATGCCTGTGAAGTCGTTGCATCTAACCAAAGTAGTATTCAGGAATTAGAATACTACTCTAGAATTGGCAAGCCCAGTAGGCATGCATTGATCGTTTGCGATAGTAATACGATTCGGATTTTTCCCCTGGAAAAGGAAAAGCTAACCATTGGTCGCCATAATAGCAACGATATTGTTCTGCAGTATAAGGGGGTTTCTCGCCACCATGCCGTCATTCAGGCTATAGGTGAAACCTGCTGGATTGCCGATGGCAATGAGCAGGGAAAACCAAGTATGAATGGCCTGGCCATCAATGGTGTAGTGCGTAAGTCTCAACAGCTTCAGGATGGTGATCTAATTGTCATTTGTCGGGGTGTTTATTCACTATTTGTCAAACTTGAGGATGGCGATCGCAGTCCACTTGGTTATAAAAACTTTAAGAAGTTCCTGCTTGCCTGCATGCATCAGGAGCAATTATCTGATTTGCCTGCAAAAGTCCTATCGCAAACCATATCCCCAGAGTTCGTAGTATGCCTGGACGAAATAGGCACTATTTTATCCTTTAAAGAGGCTTTAGATATTCAAGATCTAAGCCTTTTTCGCCTATTCAAGCACAATATAGGTCGGCCTATTGACCACGTACTTGCTTCTGCTGATGAGTACAAGGTTATTAAGGCTATACAAGACATCAAAAGCATGAAGCCTGTTGATGCCCGTCAAATAGGCGACATCTTGGGCGGCTTGTTCGTAAGAAACATTTGCACTCACACGCAGGCAACAGTTTTCTAAATGAGGGCTTAACTGGCGATGGGCAGGCACCGCAAGCCGTTCCGCTTGACGAGTAGTGACGCTCAACTGGCCCAAGGTACTTTTCAACTGTCGTGTGCGTCCGGCTGCTGTGCCGCTAACCGTGCGGATAAAAAATGGCCGAGTTCTGGGCTGACATGCGCCTGAATTTGCTCACGCACGGTCATCTCAATGCCCTCTAGAGTCTGCATGTCAGCCGGATCGCTCTCCTCGTAGAGCAATTGAGCGATTGCTGCGAGATGAGTTTTGAGTTGGGTGGCTTTCTCAGGGGTCATCAGTTAGGCCTTTAGGTCAACACTTGCATCCTCACCTGTTTCAGCCGACCTTGCAAACCTGACATGCTCCCCTGTACATCTAACAGTTCATCCATAGTGCTTACCCCTAAGTCACTGACAAAAGACTCTATTCGGTAGAGTGGTTTGTCGCTATTGAAGCAACGGGCCGCGATCGCAGGTATGGCAACCTCTACCTGGTTCCCCTTGCCCCGACTGACTCCCGCCAGTTGGTGTTCAAGAAATGGCGCAATCAGCCGGAAGGGAACGTAACGACTGAGGTGAGACACCACATCACCCAAATCTTGAAGAGCGATCGCTCCTCTTAAAAGCGTTTTATCGGTATCTCGCAAGCGGATGATGGGCTCCGTGATGATTAGCTCCAGGGCATCGAGCTTTTGAGCCACTTGGTCTTGGGTGCCAAAGGAGAGCTTGAAGAATGTGTGGGGAAACCAGGCGTTAGCCAGCATCTCCACGATCAGGTCTTGAAAGCTGATCGGCTCTGTCGCCTCAAAGCGGCGACGCCTCATAATATCTAGCAGTGATAGAAAGAAGAGGTATTTGTAGGAGTTGGTGGTTTTGGCAAACAGACGGGTTAGTGCAGCAACATTGACCTTGTTTGAGTCAGGTAGCTGATGAACAGCCCCAGAAGGAAGTCGATTGTCATTCATGCCCACAGACTCACTACAGGGGTTGCCCCTAGGGTAGGCAGCTAAGAGCTGAAGTTATCGGGCAGTTCACTGAGTGTTACACCCAGGGCATCGCATAGCGCCTTCATCTGGGGTACCGTGAGGCTGGCCACGCTCATACCTCTCTCCCAGTTGCTCACTGTCTTACCGCTAACCCCCACAATTCGGGCCAAGGCTTCTTGAGAGAGGCCAGCTCGCTCTCTTAGATGCTTCAGCGTATGTGGGGAAGAATGCTCAAGCGGACTGGCGGACATTGGAAAGCGACTTCTAGAAACAGGGTTGACAAAAGGGCTTCTTTTCTAGAAACTGATTTCTAGTTCCGCCCTGAAACGGGCCAAAACACTGGAGAGGCACTGAAAAGTAGTGTCTCATCTCAATTTGCCCTGGCTCAAGTTATTACAGCATGAATATCAGCCCATTCCATGTTTGGGCGATTGTGCGCTTTCTGCCCGACATGCAGCGGGTGGTGGTCAATCGCTTTCGTCGCCGCTCGGATGCGGAAGAATGTCTACGGGTACTGCGTCGCGCTGCTACTGGTCGTGACTACACACTGCTGTACTATCCCCCCGGAGAGGAAGCTACATTTATGGTGCGCAAGGAATATAACAAGCTGGTGCGCGATCGCATCCCTGAAATCTTAACCAGCCAGCAGGTCAAGTTTGGCGTTGAACCCATGACCCAGACCCAGTACTGCCAAGCTCTACGCCAAAAGCTGATCGAGGAAGCCCAGGAGGCGGCTGAAGCTGGTGAAGACAACCTAATAACTGAACTCGCTGATCTGTGGGAAGTTATCGATGCCACTCTGGCGGCCTACGGCATCCAGCGGAACCAGGTTCTGGCCTGTCAGATGCAGCGACGCATAGAGCGGGGGGCTTTTAGCCGAAAGCTGCGGCTGCTGTGGACAGAGGATTAAGCTAAAAATGTGACCAGAAAGTTTCCTCTTTAGGGAGAATTAGTTGGCCCACCATAAGGAGTTAAGAGGCGTTTCTCACCACGCTGCCTACCTACCCGTCTACGACGCGGCACTGGTCTGTTAAGAGGAGATACATTGAAACCCTCTCAGGCAGAGAAGTTCCTGGGTGGATAGCAAGCGACTACACAAGCCGATCGCCATGGCCGGAGTCGTCCGTTTGCCCAGTCCCCAGTGTGGCCTGACCCAGTTGTGGAGGATCCGCTGAACATCCAAGGTTCGTTGCAATCCATCACGAGTCTTAGCATAGAGGTTTTGACGCCGACGATAAGCGCTGCATCGCCGCCTCAGGGCGGCATTGTGAGCCTCGTTATGGTTGGCATGCACCTCGGCTAGCGGGCTAACCGCGGTGTAGGGATGCTCGGGTCTCACCCACACGACCCGCCTGAGACCTTGAGACCCTTTCACTTTCATGGCGACTTCCAGGCCATACCGCCAGACTTTTCGGGTGCGATACCGACTGGGACACTCCCTCAGGGCCAAATAGACGCTAGCCAAGTCCCACAGTGCTTTAGCATAGCGGTGTTCTCCATCGGTAAACCAGCGAATGAACGGGCAGCGTTTGGCCCACTGCCAGGCCTGTTGGGTTCCCCGTTGAAACAGCAGTTCGTCTTTGTGCCCGGCCATCGCTGAGACCCAGTAGCGGCTCTGGCGCTCAATAAAGTGAATCGTCCACCCTTGGGCGCTACTGGGGGGGACGGTTCTCGCCCACGCGAGTGTAGACTTCATCGCCTTCCAGCGTTACCTCTCGACCACCTGGGGCCGGCGGTGACCAGGCATCCGCTTGACGGGCTAAGCGCTCTTCCCACCGCAAAATGGTAGAGTGCGACGCCCCAAACAAGCGACCGGTTGCTCTCACTCCCAGGCCTTCGCTGCGACCATTGAGGGCGGTCGCAACCACTGAACTCGGGGTGCGCAGGCGAGCCATCGGGGTGCCGGTTCGGTCGTTAAAGCACTTGCTGCAACCCTTACAGCGATAGCGCTGAAGCACAGTGCCGTCCGAAAGCGACTCTCGCCCGTTTTTCACGACTTGTTGGCTTTGGCAGTAAGGACAATCCATCATGCTGAAGTAGTTACACTACAGTCATTCTACCTATCAACGCCTAACAGACCAGTGCCCAGGCATGTCAGATTCATCTAGCCATGGATCAAATCCTATCGCTTTGAGCGCGTAGAAATATCGATAAACAATCGGCTTATCAATGGTCTTGTGGCTAAGGAATATTCTTACTTCGTTTGGAGAGGGAATTTTAACCAATGGAACCGCCTGTAATTCGCGAGCTTCTGGAGAGGCAAGGTTGGCGATACTAGCTAACCTATCACCAAACTCTTCAGCAAATGGCCGAATTATCAAGCTTCTAAAGACATCAACACAGTCATCTTTCTTGTTTCTCGCTCCCCTGGGAAAGCCAAACTGAAAAAGAATATTGTCGTCCTGTTGTGCGGACTTAATAAATTCAAATCTCAGAATCAACTCTTCATCTGAATTATCCGGAAAAGAAAGTTTTGAATCATATCCTAACGCTGCTCTTATCCATTGCTCATGATTGACACTTGAAGCATCAATTTGATTCAAGACCTGCTGAACCAGTTCATCGTTATTTAGAAACTGAACAAATCGATCCAAGTGGTGGCTAAAGATATTGCTATCTTCATGGAGAAGAGCATCGCGACGACTCTTAAATGCTTTAAGCGATCTTGAAACAGATTCCTTGGGCAGAGTTGGATTCATGGTATTTTTTGCTAAACAACTTTGACTGATTGCTGGCAGTATGAACAGATATTTACATCATTCCACTCCTCTGAGACTTTAATTCGTCTATTGGGCTCTTCCGGATCTGTGGTTGAAAGTGTGCTGGCTGATACATTTTACTTTCCCTGCATTCGCTGAAAGCCTTGCTGCGCCTGAATATTAGCCGAGCTTATCACCCTGAACCCGGAAGAGCCGTCTATTGCAGCAGAGCATGTGGATAATTTTCATGTCTGGAGGTTCTGGCCCATGTATAGGACGAGGAGGGCGCATTGACCGTGAGTAGTTTATTTCGATTGAAAACATACCTTTGGATTGCTTGTTATTGCTAGCCAATCCTGAAAAGGCTTGCTCAACCTGGGGAAGGACATATTCCCTTATGGCATATCTCTTCAAGTATTCAAGCGTTTCCTCAGTTAACGTTTCCGAGGCTTCAGAAATTTCCTCGCAATAAGGGCAGCAGAGTTCATCCAAACCGTTAGGCAACGCTGCATCTTCTTCGTCCATCTTTCCGAGTTCAAACCCTAAGCGTTTGAATTGAGGAGCTAGAGCCCATGCCAAATCTCCATCTCTAACATCTGTTTTGTAATCTCTACCACAGCTTGGGCATGTGCGTCGTAGAAACTGATCTTTGTCAGTTGAGATGGATAAGCTAAAACTTAAATCTTCATTGGACTCTTCCAAGATTTAACCTCCATTTAGACAAAAGCTTTCTTTCAATCCATTCATCCAGCTGCGATCGACAATTCCATCATGCTGCAAGCGTCCAACTACAATGCCTGGATGTATGTCAACACATTCAGAAAACTGCCTGACTGCCTCCTTAGAATGGAGAGTCTTTAATTCATTAGCATACTCAGGAGGAATTAGGTAATCTCTTGCCCAAGCATCTGCTTCCTCTTCTTGCTGAGATTTTAATCCTGTATTGTCACTTAGCTCATCTAGAAAAATGTCTTTCTTGTCATGCAAAAGAATATGAGCAGCTTCATGGAATAAGGTGAACCAGAATCGATCGTTTTGTTTGCCGTATAGGGATAGTTGAATCAACGCCTTATGGGGGTTGAGCCACCGCGCCATACCACTAACATGTGCCCCTGGTACTGATGGCACTAGCACCAATATCACCCCAGAGTTCCAGCACAGCTCATCCAATCTAGGCCTAAACTCCTGCGGAGGCAATGTCGTTAGGGAGCGAATTTCTCGCACGGATTTTTGAAACTGAGATTTGTTGAACTTGGGGCAATCAATTTTTTCGGCCACTAATTCTCCGCATCGTATCCATGCTGAAATGGCACCAACATTACTCTGATCTTCTCGGGTACGCCGAAAGGCAACTTCCATTCCAACATAAATCTTGCGCCATTCATCAGGAGATGCCACACCAAAATAACGTAGCATCTGACGAACAAGGGCAGGCTTATTTTTTTCGACCATTCGGCACTTGGGAATAATGCCTTGATTCATTAGCGCCTTAACTGGCAACTCATCGAGCCAAGTAATGTACTGCTGAAGCCGTTCTTGCTCTTCAATATTTGCCAATTGTGCTCTATATTGAGCCTCACGCTTGAGCCAAAAAGATGCTGTACTGCCCAAAACATGCTCCAGCTTCAGGGCTGCTTCCTCAGTAATTGGAGCTTTACCATTGATCAATAAGCTGATGTGCTTAGTGGTGTAGCCCATGCGATCTGCCAACTGGGCTTGAGTCCAGTCACGTTCTTCCAAGAGATCAGCAATGGTATCCCCAGGAGTAGAAACCCATTCAGGGGCAAAGGGGCGTGTAAGCTCAGTCATGATAATCCCCAATAAAACAAATGCAGACTTGCGTTACCTTTGCCCAGTCAATGCTGCCATCCTCGCGCTGAGGTACTGGCTCATTCTCTGGTTTGAACACAAGTCGTTTACCTCCTGCTAAATCAACAGCAAACTGACCGTCTCGATCGCCGCGCAAAGGATGCGGTCGGCCAGCAATCAGCTCCTTGACCGACGAAGCCGCGTCAATATCAGCGAGCCGCGTCCGTAGCTTGCGTGCGCATGGGGCACCCAGCTTCTTTTGCGCTAGCTGAGGTCGCTCACAGAGCTGCCTCAACTTCTCGTCAGTGAAGGTAATCTCCATGCCTATCTATCATAATAAAGTTTACCGGTTTGGTAAATAATTTATTTGACTGGGTGGTTTTTGCTGCGGCCCGTGCGCCCGTCAAGCCCTCACTGATGGGGCTGTGCTGTTTGGCTGGTGCCTGAGACAGGGCCATCAGTCCCTTGTGCTCTGGGTTCCTTTGGGCGTGCCTCTCTCTAGGGGTAGCCGCAATAGTGGTTTACATGAGTTGAAGGAACTAGAATGGCTGGATGGTAATCCCTGTAGGGGGTTGTCTGGTCTTACCTCGACTGGGCTTAACCCTAGAGCGGATGCTTCAGCCGCCAGACTTTCCCTTCTCAGCTCGAATCGGGGTAATTGGCGGGGTAACCCACCAGAAAAGGACTACGAGCTTGCAGCACGACAAAATCACCCTTGCCCAGCTAGAGAGTTTTTTGTTCAAGGCTGCCGACATCTTGCGCGGCAAGATGGACGCCTCGGAATTCAAAGAGTTCATCTTTGGGATGCTGTTCCTCAAGCGGCTGTCGGATGAGTTTGATCGCAAGCGCGATCACATCCGGCACACCTTTACCCACCTGGCTCCAGAGCAGGTGCAAGAGCTGCTAGAAGACCCGCAGTCTTACGGGGATACGTTTTTTGTGCCGTCCCGTGCCCGCTGGCACGAGCCCTGGATACAGGTGGATGACGATGGCAACGAAGAGCAGGTGCCGCCCCTCAAGCACCTGAAACAAGACATCGGCAACATGCTGAACAAGGCTTTGGCAGCGGTGGAAGACGCCAACGATGCCCTGGCCGGGGTGCTGAAGAACAACATCAACTTTAACGAGGTCAAGGGCAAGACCAAAATCCCAGACCAAAAGTGGAAGGATTTGCTCGACCACTTCAACCAGCCCAACTTTGTGCTGGTGAACGACAACTTCGAGTTTCCTGACCTGTTGGGGGCCGCCTACGAGTATTTGATCAAGTACTTTGCCGACAGCGCCGGAAAGAAGGGCGGCGAATTTTATACCCCGGCGGAGGTGGTGCGCCTGCTGGTGCAGTTGGTGAAGCCGGAGGCGGGCAACACCATTTATGATCCCACGGTGGGGTCGGGCGGTTTTTTGATTCAGTCGCACCAGTATGTGGAGGAGCAGGGCCAAGACCCCGATGACCTGTTCCTCTACGGCCAAGACTCCAATGGCACGGTCTGGTCGATCTGCAATATGAACATGATTCTCCACAACATCAGCCGGTTCACCATTGAGAACGGGGACACCTTGGAGGATCCGCTGATTTTGGATGATGAGGGTGCCCCCCGCAAGTTTGACCGGGTACTGGCCAACCCGCCCTTTTCGCAAAACTACAGCCGCGCCACCATGCGGTTTGCCAACCGCTTTAAGGAGTTTGCCCCCGAAACCGGTAAAAAGGCCGACCTGATGTTTGTGCAGCACATGATCGCCAGCCTCAAGCCCGACGGCCATATGGCGACCATCATGCCCCACGGGGTGCTGTTTCGCGGCGGCAAAGAAAAGCTGATTCGCGAAATTTTGATCCAGGATGATGTGATCGAGGCGATTATTAGCCTGCCGCCGGGATTGTTCTACGGCACGGGCATCCCCGCTTGTGTGCTGGTGGTGAACAAGGCCAAGCCCGACCACCTGCGCAACAAAGTGCTGTTTATCAATGCCGATCGCGAGTATGCCGAGGGCAAAGCCCAAAATAAGCTACGTCCCGAAGATATTGAAAAAATCGACGTGGTGTTTACCCACAAGGCCGAATACCCCAAGTACAGCCGCCTGGTAGACAAGGCCGAAATCGTAGGCCAGCACGACTACAACCTCAACATTCGCCGCTATGTAGACAATACGCCCGACCCCGAACCGGAGGATGTGAAGGCCCACCTGCTGGGCGGTGTTCCCCAACCCGAAATTGATGCTCTGGGGGCTGAGTTTGCCCAGTTTAGGATAGACCCTGATCTTTTGTTTGCCCCCTTGCGACCGGGCTATGCCGCCTTTGGGGATGAGATAGCGAGCAAGCCAGCGATTAAAACTGTGCTAGAAGCCAGTCGCCCCCTGCAAGATACGGTGAGCCAGCACTACGTCACCCTAGAAACCTGGTGGCAAGTGGCCCGCGACGACTTTGCCCAACTGCGGGAGGGCAAACCCATGCCAGAGGTGCGTCGGGAGTTGCTGACGGGGCTAAAGGAGCAACTGATCCCCCTAGGGGTGCTGGATGAGTTTCAGTCGGCAGGGGTGTTTGTTAACTGGTGGCTGCAAATTCGCTACGACCTCAAAACCATTATCAATACGGGCTGGCACCATACGCTGATTCCCGATGAGTATTTGATTGCGGCATTTTTTGCCACTGAGGTGGCTACCATTGAGGCGCTAGAGAGCAAGCTGAGCGCGGCCCAGGGCGAACTGGCTGAAGCCGTGGAAACAGGCCAGGAGGTAGCCAGCCACGAACCGGAGGAAGGCGAAAATGTGACCGCTACGGTGATTAAAAAGGCGCTGAAAGACCTGATTGACGACCTGAAAGATGCCCAGGGCGATTCGGCTGCCCACGAACGGCAACAATACCAAACCGCCTACGATGCCATTAGCAAAATTGAGGGCCGCATTACCAAGCTGAAGGCCACCCTTAAACAAGAGCGGGATGAACTGACCCTGAAGCTGCGGTTGAAGCGGGTGGGCAGTGAAGAAGCCAAGGCTGAAACCCAAGCGCTGATTGCTAAGGTGAATGAGCAACTGGCTGCCCTAGACCCCAACCAAAAGGCCGATAAACGCAAAGTTACCACCCTTACCAAAGACAAAGCTATTTTAGAAACTCGCCTAGCCCGCATGGATGCGTTGATTGACGAAATTGGCGGCCAACTGACCGAGGCTGAAGCCAAAATGCTAATTTTGCAAAAGCTTTATGACTGGGCGAAGGAACAACTGACCCGCTACCTAAATGCGGAGAAACGGGTGCTGGTAGCCAGTGTAGAGAACCTATGGGATAAGTATGCCGCGTCGAGCCAACAGCTAGAGGCCGAGCGAGAGGTAACGCTGAGAACTTTGAATGAGTTTATGGAAAAATTGGGGTATTTAGAATCATGAATTCATGGCCTGCTAAAAAATTATGTGATATTGCTGACATCAGAGTGAGCAATGTTGACAAAAAAACTAGCTCAATTGAACAGCCTGTCAGGCTATGTAATTACATGGATGTTTATACCCATGATTACATTGTAGACTCGCTCAATTTTATGGAAGCTACGGCAAGCCCTAATGAAATTGAAAAATTTGGCCTTAGAAGTGGCGATGTTATTGTCACAAAAGACTCTGAAAGCCCAGATGATATAGGAATTCCATCAGTTGTTTTCGGAAAAGTTGATGGATTAGTTTGTGGTTATCATCTTGCCTTGATAAGGCCGGATGAAAGAGAAATAGATCCAGTTTTCTTGTCCAAGCAGCTATCTACCTCAGGTGTAGCAAGATATTTTGCAATTCATGCTAGCGGCTCAACACGTTTCAGTCTTTCTATCGGCACTATTGAACAGACAGAAATTCTAGCACCTTCAAAACCTGAACAAACTCAAATTGCTACTGTTCTCTCGACGGTTGACCGCGCGATCGCCCAAACCGAGACCCTGATTGCCAAACAGCAGCGCATCAAAACCGGGCTAATGCAAGACCTGCTAACCAAAGGCATCGACGAAAACGGCAACATCCGCAGTGAATCCACTCATCGCTTCAAAGACTCTCCCCTAGGCCGTATCCCCGAAGACTGGGAATGTACAACGATTGGTCAAATACTTGAAAAATATGGTGGAAAATTACAAACTGGCCCCTTTGGAAGTCAATTACATGCTTCAGAATATGTTGCTGATGGGGTGCCATTCGTTATGCCTCAAGATATTCAAAGCCCCGATATTTCCGAGAAAAATGTTGCGCGAATTCCAGAAGATCGGGCCAATGACTTAGAAAGGCATAGGATGTTGCCGAATGATCTGATATTTGCTCGGCGCGGCGATCTGTCCAGATGTGCCTTCATTAAGCAGGATCAGAAAGGATGGGTTTGCGGCTCTGGGTGCTTTTTGATGAGACCGCCTCAGAAAGCCCTCTCATCGAAATGGATGGCTGAAATATATAGATACTACACGACACAACTACAAATCGGCATACAGGCTGTTGGCTCAACAATGGTGAATCTAAATATTGGAATCATGGCTTCGCTAAAAATTTCTCTGCCAAAGTATGAAGAGCAAGTTTTGATTGAAGAGCGTCTTAGAGAAATTGAACAAGCAGAAAATATCCTTGAAGAAAGTTGTTCGAAAATCAAGCGACAGAAATTAGGATTAATGCAAGACCTTCTTACTGGCAAAGTACCCGTTACCCCCTTGCTAGAGCCGACACCCTTTGGCCAAGCCTAACCCCAGGATTTCGTTAACATTTCTCACATTAGCCTAGGAGCTATTTATTATGATGAGTCGCGAAAAGTTAAAGCTAGAAATTGACACGCTTGATGAAGCCTATCTTGACATTTTGCATCGTATTATTTTGGCTTTCAAGCGACCAGCCATTAACCCAAATCAACCCGATAATGACGTTGATTTTAATCCACTGAAAGGAAGTGTGTTATTCGAGCAGGATATCATTTCGCCCATTGATGTTGAATGGGATGCTGATCAATGATCATCTTAGATACTCACGCCTGGATTTGGTGGATGAATGAATCTAGCGCTCTCTCCCGAAAAGCCATCAATGCGATTGCTAATGCTGACCAAATTGCAATTCCTGCAATTAGCTGCTGGGAACTAGCCATGCTGGACTCCAAAGGCAGGATCAGTTTATCTATGGATGTGCAGGTCTGGCTTGACATTGCATTCCAACGTCCTAGGGTGATTCTATTACCTTTAACTCCTGAGATTGCCGTACTATCCACCCGTCTACCAGGAGATTTTCATGGAGATCCTGCTGATCGATTAATTGTAGCGAGTAGCTTAATTCATAAGGCTTCCTTAATTTCAAAAGATGAGAAGATCCGGCAATGGCAGTATTTGCCAGTAATTTGGTGATAGAAATGCCACATTCAGACAAAACCCCACCCGCCATCAAAATCGACGAACGCAACCACGTCGAAAAGCCCTTTCTCGACCAACTGGCCGGGCTAGGGTGGGAAGTGCTGGATCTAGAGCGCAGCCAAACCCCAGCCGACACCCACCGCGACAGCTTTACCGAAGTGGTGATGCTGCCCGTGCTCCGGGCGCAGCTCAAAGTCATTAACCCCTGGCTAGAAGACGACCAGGTAGAGGAAGTCGTTAAACAACTCACCGCCAGCTTCCCCAGCAACAGCCTGCTCGACAATAACCGCCACATCTTCACCCTGCTGCAAGAAAACACCAGCGTTTCCCAAAACCGCCAAACCGGCGACCCCAGCCCCACCGTTAAATTCATCGACTTTGAGCGCTGCGCCAACAACCGCTTTATCGCCGTTTGCCAGTTCAAAGTGCGGATTTTGGGCACCGAGTACCACATCATCCCCGACATCGTGCTGTTTCTCAACGGCTTGCCTGTGGTGGTGGTCGAGTGCAAATCGCCTAAGGCCAAAGAACCCCTTCCTGAAGCCATCGACCAAATGCTGCGCTACAGCGAGCAGCGGGGGGCCAAGGGCGAAGGCAGCGCCCCGCTGTTTTACTACAACCAGTTTGTGGTCGCTACCTGTCGCAACCAGGCCAAAGTGGGCACCATCACCACCCACAGCGAAAAATACTTCTATCGCTGGGCCGACCCCTACCCCCGCACCCTCGACGACCTGGCCCACGGCAGCAGCGCCCCCAACGACCAGCAGCGCCTGGTGGCGGGCATGCTCGACCCCCACAACTTGCTCGACATCCTCCGCAACTTTATCCTCTTCTCGGTCAGCGACAAGGGCGAAACCATCAAAATCGTCGGGCGCTACCAGCAGTATCGCGCCGTCAAAAAAGCCATTGATCGTCTGCTAACCGGCACCACCCCGCGCGATCGCAGCGGCATTATTTGGCACACCCAGGGCTCGGGCAAATCCCTCACCATGATGTTTATGGTGAGAGTCATGTATCGCCATCCCAACCTCTCTCAGTGGAAGGTGGTGTTTGTGACCGATCGCACCCAGCTAGAGCAGCAGTTGGCGGAAACCGGCCAGAACATCGGCTTTACCGTCAAACCCGCCGACAGCATTGCCAAACTCAAGGCCCTGCTGCGCACCGATACCTCGGATCTGGTGATGGCAATGATCCACAAATTTCAGGAGCGTGACCTGGCGGAAACCTTTCCAGAGCTAAACCCCAGCACCCACATTCTGGTGATGACCGACGAGGCTCACCGCTCGCAGTACGCCCTGCTGGGGGCCAACCTCGACAAAGCCCTGCCCAATGCCACCCGCTTTGGCTATACCGGCACCCCCATCGACAAAACCGAGAAAGTATTTGGCGACTACATCGACAAGTACACCATGCGAGAGGCGATCGACGATAAAGTCACCCTCGAAATTGTCTACGAAGGCCGCACCCACAACGCCGAAGTGCCCGACCAGGCCGCCATGGATGCCGCCTTTGAGGATGTCTTTAGCGACTACAACCTGCAAGAGCGGATGCAAATTTTGGGCTATGGCTCCCGTGATGCCTACCTAGAAGCCCTGCCCACCATCCAGGCCAAAGCCGCCGATATGGTGGCCCACTACCTGCAACATATTTTCCCCAACGGCTATAAGGCCCAGGTGGTGACCACATCCCGCGAGGCAGCGGTGCGCTACAAAACTGCCCTTGATGAAGCGATCGCCGCCCAACTGACTCCCCTAGAGCAGGCCAACCCCTGGTTGACTGACAAAAGTTGAATTTAGGCGACGGAGAGGCCTGCTAAGCGGTGGTTTCGGAGATTGAAGAGGTCAAGGGGGAGTCAGCGTTCTAAGCTTAGATACCACTCAAAAGCGTAAACGCTGTGAAAAAAACTCCCCTCTCTACAATGCCTTGAACGCCTGGCTGGGTCAATCAGTGCCTTGGGCAAGGGAATAGTGGGTGTAGCGCACCACCCCCGCCAGCTCAAATTCCATAATCTGGTTCAGCAACTCCGTTGTCGCCGCCGTATCGAGATTCCGCATCGCTTAAGTCCTTCCCTGTCAAAGTGAAACTGAAACCCCTGGTTTACCAAAAATGGCGCTCTGCGGAAACCCATCGACGGCCCAAAGCCCTATCCTTGTCTCCTCTGACATCCCAATGCCACCCGCCGCAGGGTGATGTCCATGACCTTTGTTGACAAACTATATCAATAAGCATTGAGCCTGATTCAGGACTCATTGTCAAGAGAAGCGGTTGTTTTTCCCACAAGGAATGGGCTTCGTGGGTTATGGGGCAGCGACAAGAGAGGACAACGATGGCTTGATATCGGCTCCCCTTGGGTCGTCTGAATGCCCTCGACTGGGGTGGGCAAACGCCGTTTGCCCCTACGGTGGTCTCCGGTCTTAAATCGGGGTTGTGCGATGCACCATTGCCAAGGCTATTGCCAGGAAAATGGTGCATCGCTGCGCGGATGCACCCTACGATTTTCAGCGTTGGGGGTACCGGGTCAGCGGCAGGGACGATTGGTGTTAAGTGGTGAAGTTGGGGCGATCGCACCCCTGCCCCAGACAGGCAGAATTCCGAGCGTCTTAATGAAACTTGCTGCCGATTGTGTAGGATAACCTAAATTCGGGTTAAGAGATTTCCTGCAAAAGCTAGCTACCTGTCCCCGACCGGAAGGGGTAGGGGTGGGGTAGGTTATCTCGTACGAGAGGCGTTGAATTTTTGATTCATACCTGTGTTCAGCAACGCCTCACCGCCTTGCCCCCTCCTCAGATCCCTGAAACTACCGCGTCACGAGCTGTTCAACAGCTTTCAGCCAACTTTTGTCAGTCAACCAGGGCCAACGTTGCGAAGCATGGGATTAGCTTTGATGAAGCTGTCACGGTTTTTTACGACGAAAGCGCTCGCGTGATCTTCGACCCTGACAACTCATTCGATGAAGATCGGTACCTAATCTTGGGAATGAGTGAAGCCTCTCGACTGCTGTTGGTATGCCATGTCTATAGACGAAACGATGAGGTGATTCGGGTTATTTCGGCCCGAAGGGCTACCAGCAGAGAAGAACGACAGTAGTTTCCGTCCCCTTGCGGGGAAGTGGTTTGAAAGTCACCTGTTCTGAAAACATTATTCAGAGCGGGTTTTAGAGGGGACCTAGTGGCCGACCATGGCTACGAGCTGTACCCGCAGTACACCATCGGCCTGCACGCCTGGTTTTTGCAGCAGATTCAGGCGTTTGACCCGGCGCTGTCGGCGCAGCTGCACGATGGCGAGACAGACAAAGCCTTTAACCTTTCTGGCCTGAGCGGTCAGTTTTCGACCCAGAGCCGCAGCCTGCAACTGCAAGCGGGGAAGACCTACCAGTGGACCGTCAACGGATTGACGAAGCCGGTGGTGGCGGGGTTGGCCCAGTGGCTGAAGCAGCTGCCTGAGGTGGTGGCGCTCAAAAATGCGCCGCTGGTTCCCACCGGGGTCGGAGGCTTTGCCCGCGACTACACCGTTTATTTTGAGGCCGGTGACCAGGTGGCGATCGATGTCACCTCCGACGACTTCGACACCCTGGTGATCCTGATGAACAAAGACGGCGTCATCATCGGCGAAAACGACGATGGTCCCGACGGCACCACGAACTCCCTGCTCTTCGCTCGCATCAAAGAGTCCGGTACCTACACAGTGCGGGTGCAGGCCTACGCAGGCCAGGGCACAGGCAACTTCTTTCTCAAAGTGGCCCGCCTGCGGGAGGTCCAGTAGAGATTTCAGTATTTTTTCCCCGGAGCCTTGTCAGGGGTGACACCAGCTTGCTATCTTAAGTGAGCGCTGGAAATTGCGCTCCCTGCCGGGATAGCTCAGCTGGTAGAGCAGAGGACTGAAAATCCTCGTGTCGGCGGTTCAAGTCCGCCTCCTGGCATTCAACCAAACCAAGTGAAAAGCTCTGAATCTCAACGGTTCAGGGCTTTTGCTTTGGGGCCTCGTATTTTTTGCGTTGTCCATTTTTGGACACCTTTAGGCGAGTTTGGGGGACGGATTGGGGGAAAATTGGGGGAATTTTTTGGGGGAATCTCCGGACAATTGCCACGGTATCCGAAGAGGGGATAGTACGAATGCTCTTTATTCCCCGGTGCTGCCATGTACTCGGTCACCCCAAGAAGCAAAGGCAAAAAAGGCTCAGTTCAGTTCAAAAACACTAAAGGACGGCTGCAAATCGTCTTTTCCTACCCCTTTGAGGTGGATGGGGAGGTGCAGCGCAAGCGGTTTTACATTTCCACGGGCTTTGACGACACCCCCTTAAACCGCCAGCGGGTAGGCGACACCGTCAGGGCGATTCAGCGAGATATCGACTATAGAGAGGTGGATCTGAGCCTACAGAAGTACCAGACCGTTGGATCGCTAACCACGGTTTCCCCCATTTCCCCCAATCCGCCCGCAGCCCCTGAGATAGGGCTGGATGAGATTTGGGAGAAGTACGCCCAGTTCAAGAAACCTCAGATCAGCCCCAGCACCTACGCCAAGGACTTCACCAAGCAGAAAAATCACATCAGCCGGTTCCCCAGTCGGTCTCTAGACGAGGCTATTCTGATTCGAGACCATCTGCTGGCGAAGCTGACCCCGGATGCGGCTAAGCGCTGCCTGTGAAGTGACCCCCGATTTTCGGACACAAGGCTAAGAGCAGTATCCTTGTTCCACAGGAGGGGGCAACTATGAGCGCAAACCGACGACAGTACACAGCTGAATTTAAGGCCAAAGTGGTGTTGCAAATGCTAATGGGAGAGAAAACGTCAGCCGAGATTTGCCGAAGCCACAAACTCCATTCCAGCGTGCTTAATCGCTGGCGAAAGGAATTTTTAGATCACGCGACCACGATATTTGAGGCCGATTCAGGCCATGAGGCTGACCAACAACGGATTGCCGAGCTGGAGCGATTGGTGGGCCAATTGACGATGAAATTAGAGATTGCAAAAAAAGCCTCGCAGTCCTTGAATCTGGACAAAAGCGGCAGGTTGTGATGCAACTGATTGAGACATATCCGATTACCACGGTATGCCAGGTACTTGACTATCCCCGCAGTCAGGTCTATTACCATCCCCAATCTGCTAACGATGAGGATGATTTGAAAGGTTCGATTCTGACACTGGTAGGTCAGCATCCGACCTACGGCTACCGTCGCATCACGGCGATGCTAAACCGCCAAGGCCATGGGGTGAACCACAAACGAGTCGCTCGATTAATGCGGGAGTTAGGCCTGACGGACAAACCACCGGTCAAGCGGAAACGCACCACCAACAGTCAGCATGGCTTCCAACGCTACCCGAATCGAGTGATGAATCTGGCGATCGAGCGTCCTGAGCAGGTCTGGGTGGGCGATATCACTTACATCCGATTGCAACAGGAATTTGTCTACCTTGCCGTTTTGATGGACGTCTTCACCCGTAGCATCCGTGGTTGGCAGTTGGCTCGAAGCATGGACCAAAGTCTCACCATCGCAGCCTTGACTCGAGGCTTAGAAAAAGGTGTTCCTGAGATTCATCATTCTGATCAAGGCGTGCAATACGCGGCTAATGACTATATCAACTTGCTGAAAGAGAAGGGAGTCCAAATTAGCATGGCAGAAGTCGGACAAGCTTGGCAGAACGGCTATGCCGAACGATTAATGAGAACCATAAAAGAGGAGGAAGTTGATCTATCGGAATATCGAAACTTTACAGAGGCGTATCAACAGATCGAACACTTCTTGGAGGATGTGTATATGAAGAAAAGAATCCATTCCTCTCTAAGTTATCTAACACCTGAAGAATACGAACAAAAATGGAATGAACAACAAAAGAAAAAGCATGATATAAAAGAGTAGATCTCTTAATTCCCTTGATCTACTGTCCGAATCTAAGGGTTCACTTCAGAATGAACTGGCCGTCGCGCTGAGGCAGCAGGGCTACCAGATTGAGCCGAAGGCTCAAGAGAAGGGAGTCCAAATTAGCATGGCAGAAGTCGGACAAGCTTGGCAGAACGGCTATGCCGAACGATTAATGAGAACCATAAAAGAGGAGGAAGTTGATCTATCGGAATATCGAAACTTTACAGAGGCGTATCAACAGATCGAACACTTCTTGGAGGATGTGTATATGAAGAAAAGAATCCATTCCTCTCTAAGTTATCTAACACCTGAAGAATACGAACAAAAATGGAATGAACAACAAAAGAAAAAGCATGATATAAAAGAGTAGATCTCTTAATTCCCTTGATCTACTGTCCGAATCTAAGGGTTCACTTCAATGCCCTTCTTTCGCATGTTCAAACGTGAATGTTTTAGCGAGGTTGAGCTGGGGGATGATACCATCTCCCAATTAGTATCGTTGACTCAGCAGGTGATTATCATCGTGGAGCGAGAGCTACAGCTGGCCGGGTTCTGGGAGAGCATTCCTGCACGCAAGCGCCTAGAAACCGAACTGCAAGTGACCTTGCTTTCCCCAGAGTTCAGTGCGGTGCCCGATCGGTTTGCCAAGCGCAGCACTCTAATTACCAAGATTATGGAAATTGCCGAGAAGAATAACGACCGTATTCTCTACGCCGAGTAACCCTTCGACGCTTAGCACCGGGTGCCCCGCCGATCATGCAGCTTGACTACGACATTGTCTACTCCCCTCGACGCAAAACCCTTACCATTACCGTAGAGCGCGATCGCTCGGTAGTGGTTAGAGCCCCAGTGGGCACCTCCCCCGAAAAAATCAACCAGTTGGTCAACTCTCGCCGTCAATGGCTCTACGAAAAAATTAACCATCCCCAAAAATACCAAGTCCCCCTCCATCCCCCCGGCAAGGAGCTAGTCAATGGTGAGTCACTCCTCTATTTGGGGCGCTCCCACCGTCTAGAGCTGGTCGATACCGTCAGTGATATTCAGCTCGAAGGCGATCGCTTATTAGTGCCCAGTCATCTAGCTAGGCAGCGAGGCAATGTCTTTCAACAGTGGTACATTCAGCAGGCCAAAGCCGTCATTTTGCCCCGCGTCAACCTCTATGCCAAACGGCTTGGCGTCACGTTCAATCACGCCAAAATTACCAACAGCAAATTTCGCTGGGGCTCCTGCACTCCCAATGACAACGTCACCTTTAACTGGCGATTGATCAAAGCTCCTATGTTCGTTATTGACTACATAGTCGTACACGAGTTGGTACATTTTCTGGAGCCCAATCACACTCCGCGATTTTGGGGCATTATTCGCTCTCAACTTGCCACTATGGATAAAGCCAAACGATGGCTCAAAGAGCATGGTGCCCTCCTAGAACAAACCCTTTAGAGCCGAGTTGTTAAAAGTTCAAAAAGTGTATCTGCGGTTTGGATCTGCCAATACATCAGCAGTAAGTTGGGCGAGTCATGCTACGACAAGATTAACCCTTATCGCTCTACACCTCTAACCCGGCTAATACGTTGGGAGGGTTGCCCCACCTGGAGCGCCTGAATCGCCTGCACTTGAGCCACCGTCCCTCGGGCGTACTGCTCAATCGTGGGTAGGGTCACCCCCTGCAAATCTTGTTGGAACCGGGCATACGGCCCCTGGTGCAGCAGTGCCGCTACGGCCTCTCCCTGTTCCCCTGCCCCCAGCGCTGCCGCCGTCACCTTCTGGTCGAGCTGAATGCAGCCAGATCGCTGCTCACATAATCCCGGTAGAGATCGGGATAGCTCTGAGCTTCCATCGTCACCAAGCAAACGTATTCCAGATACCCCTGCTGAGGCCACAGGGGCCTCAACAGGGAGACTATCATGGGGCTGTAGGGGCCAGTCTGCCATTGGGGTAAAATTGGGGTAAAGTGTAGGGGCACTCGGCTGAAAGTACTGCGAATCCGTGGTTTATAGAGGTCTGCAAAACCTCCACCCCCGGTTCGAATCCGGGTGTCGCCTTGGGAAAATCCGACTAGATCTAGCCTTTGAACGCCTTCGAGGCTGGTATGGGTGGCTTTGATTGCGCTTGGCTTTGGGATCGTTGGCCAAGGGCTGGCCTGGCGGATTGGGGTAAATTTGGGGTAAAGTTTGCGGTGCTTTGGGACAGTGGAGCTGGGTGAGCCGAGGTGGAACTAGTGGGCGGCGGCGCTGGTGGGACAAAACACCGTGTAAAGAAATTTCCGCAAGTGGCGGCGATCGCCTAACCAGGGAATTTGGCTTGGCTAGACTTCAGACAGTGCCTGCCTGAAGGAGCCTACGTGAGTCTGAAGGATCTGACGATTCAGGACGAGTACCGGAGCAGCGATCGCGATATCGTCCAGGATTTCTACATCCCGTGTCTGGAGCAGGCGACGGTGTACAACCGGGCGGTGGGCTATTTCTCTAGCTCGTCAATGGCCTGCGTGGCCCAGGGGCTGTCGGCGTTTGTGCGATCGGGCGGGCAGATGCGCCTGATCACGTCGCCGCAGCTGTCGGAGGAAGATGTGCGGGCCATCGAGCAGGGGCTGAAGAACCGAGAGCAGGTGGTTGAGGCGGCGCTGCTGCGGGAGCTGGAGGTGGAGCTGCCCCAGGTGGTGCAAGACCGGCTGGCGGCGTTGGTGTGGCTGCTCAGTAGGGGACTCTTAGAAATTAAGCTGGCGATCCCCAAAACCCTGCGGCGGCGGGGGATTTACCACGAAAAGCTGGGCCTTTTTGTCGATGGTGAGGGCCATGTGGTGGCTTTTACAGGGTCGGCCAATGAGAGTGCCAGTGCGCTGATTGACAACTTTGAGTGTTTGGATGTGTTTTGCTCCTGGGATGCGGGGGTGAGGCAGCGAGCGTTGCAGAAAGCGAGAAACTTTCAGGATTTGTGGAATGACCAGACGAAGCATGTGGAGGTGATGGCGTTTCCACAGGCGGTGGCGCGATCGCTGCTCAAGCTCTGTCCAACTCAACCGCCCACTCAAGAGCCCAGAGTTGCCAGTGGGCAAGGTGATTACAAAATAGATGATTCTTTACCGACAGAGATGTCTAGAGGGGATGTTCCCAACCTACCGCCGAGCATCACTCTGCGCCCCTACCAGCAGCAAGCGATCGCCAACTGGTTTGCCAATAAAGGGCGCGGCACGCTGAAAATGGCGACGGGCAGCGGTAAGACGATTACGGCGCTGGCGATCGCAGCGGCACTCTACGACAAAATTCAGCTGCAGGCACTGATTGTGGTGTGTCCGTACCGCCATTTAGTCACCCAGTGGACGAGGGAGTGCCGCAAGTTTGGCCTAGAGCCCATTTTGGCCTACGAGAACGTCAGGCAGTGGCAAGATCGACTGTCGAGCCAGCTCTACAGCGTGCGATCGGGCTATCAGCCCTTTGTAACTGTGCTCACGACCAATGCCACGCTGATGGGTGATGGGTTGCAGTCGCAGTTGCCCTATTTTCCCGAAAAGACGTTAATTGTTGGGGACGAAGCCCACAACCTGGGGGCTAAACGGCTAGAGCAGAGCTTGCCCCGTACGGTGGGGCTGCGGCTGGCGCTGTCAGCAACGCCGGAGCGCTACTTTGACGAAGCGGGCACCGAGGGCATTTTCAACTACTTTGGGCCGGTATTGGAGCCGGAGTTTACCCTGGCCGATGCGATCGCCCAGGGTGCCCTTGTCCACTACCGCTACTACCCTGTGTTGGTCGAGCTGACGGAGGAGGAGGCCCAGCGCTACGCTGCGCTCACCCAGAAAATTGGCCAGCTAGCCTCCATGGGCGACAGTGAGCTGGAGGAGAAACTCAAGGGACTGCTCAACCAGCGATCGCGGCTGGTGGGTAATGCGGCCAATAAATTGCAGGCGCTGCGATCGCTGATGGGCGATCGTCTCGACACCTCCCACACGCTGTTTTACTGCGGCGACGGCAGCGTGGAGGACGAGGTATCTCAGGAGAACTACCGCTACGTTGAAGCGGTCACGGTGCTGCTGGGCAAAGAGCTGGGCTACCGGGTCAACACCTACACTGCCGATACATCCCTGGAGGAACGGGAAGACCTGCGGCGGCAGTTTGAAACCGGAGAACTCCAGGGGCTAGTCGCCATCCGCTGCCTGGATGAAGGGGTTGATATCCCCGCTACTCAGACGGCGGTGATCATGGCCAGCAGCGGCAACCCGCGCCAGTTTGTGCAGCGGCGGGGCCGGGTGCTGCGGCGTGCCCCCGGCAAAGATCGGGCGACCCTTTTTGACATGATCGTCGTGCCCCCGGCCCTGGAGGGCGAGTCGCTGGCGGTGGAGCGGGGGCTGCTAAAAAAGGAGCTACGGCGCTTTGTGGAGTTCGCGCACCTAGCCGACAATGCGGGGGAGGCCAGAGTGCAGCTCCTCGACCTGCAAAAGCGCTACGGCCTCTTGGATATGTGAAGCCGGGCTGTGAAGGGGAACCCTACAATGGGGTAAGGCGGCTGGGGCGTTGTTAACGATGGAGTGAGCACAATGATTCAATCTGAGATTTTACAAACGATGCAACAGGCTTCCATTCAGGAACGCATCAACTTGATTGAGTTGTTGTTGCAATCTTTAAAGGATGAACTAACTCAGGTGCAGCCTGCTCAAGCGAACGAGCCCACAGCTCAACGCCGAACGTTTGGTTGCATGAAAGAGACAGGGCAAATTCAGGGAGATATTGTGTCTCCAGCCCTGGCTGAAAGCGAGTGGGAAGTTTTACAGTAAACCTGCTGCTTGATACCCATATTTGGCTTTAGAAGCATCGTCTGAGCGGCCAGGATGACCTATGCGATCGCCCTTTCCAGGCATGAACCCCTACCTTGAAAATCCTGAGCTGTGGTCATCTATCCACAGCCGGTTGATTGTGGCGATCGCCGACGACCTGGTGGAGCATCTCAGTGAGAAGTACCGGGTTGAGATTGAAAAGCGCACCTACTTTTTCAGCGATGAGGACTCGGTTTTAGTCGGCATTCCAGACGTCGCCGTGGTGACCCATCAACGGACTCAGGCCCCTACGGCCACCGCCACCCCAGCGCCGACCGTGCAGCCTGAACAGGTCAAAGTGCCGATGGCGGAGGAAGTGACGGAGCGCTACCTCGAAATTCGCGAGGCGGCGACGGGAACCGTGGTTACCGTGCTTGAGCTACTGTCGCCTAAAAATAAGCGCCCTGGGGAGGGGAGGATAGCCTACCTGCGGAAACGCAACCAGGCTTTAGCCAGTGCCTCACACCTGGTGGAAATTGACCTCCTGCGGGGCGGGCAACCCCTGCCGATGTCGGGCGAGCAGTCCAGCCACTACCGAATTTTGGTATCGCGGGGCGATCGCCGTCCCCTGGCCGACCTATACCGATTCAACCTCCAGCAGCCGATTCCCCCGATACCGATACCGCTAATCGTCCAGGAACCAGAACCCATGCTGGCCCTACAGCCCCTGCTACAGTACGTCTACGACAAAGGGCGATACGCTATGGCCATTGACTACAGCCAGCCGCCAGTGCCGCCCTTAGCCCCGGCAGATAGCGACTGGGTTACAGAGCAGCTCCAGATCAGGGAAGACGGAACCCAATGAGTAAACTGACCGCTAAGGACGTGCATCGGCCCATCGACACCGCTTCCCCCGAGGTGCGGCAGATTATTCAGCAGGTGCTCGAAATCGAGAAAGACCGGCTCGATCGCAACGATCGCGGTCTGGTCAATGCCGACATTTTGCGGATTGTGAAGGAAGCGGTGCAATGAAGCTGTTGAGCCTGAAACTCTACAATTTTCGCCCGTTTCATGGCGAGCACGGGCTGAGCTTCGCCAAGACCGCCGATCGCAACATCACCGTCATCCACGGCAACAATGGCTCGGGTAAAACCGCCCTGCTCAACGCCTTTACCTGGGCGCTGTACGAACGCTTCACCGCCGCGCTGGCCTCGCCCGACCAGCTGGTGAACCGGCGGGCGCTGGCGGAGGCGGCAGAGCAGGAGCGGGTCGATTGCTGGGTGGAGGTGGCCTTTGACCACGACGGTAAGCAGTACCGGGTGCGGCGATCGTGCCAGGCCACCCGGCGGGGGGATGACGTCACCCAGTCGGCCAGCGAGGTAGCGATGCAGTTTGTGGGCGACGATGGCCGCTGGTCTACCCTGCCCGCCTCGAAAAACCCCGACGATGTGGTGGGGCGGATGCTGCCCAAGAGCCTGCACCAGTACTTTTTCTTCGATGGGGAGCGGATTGAGCAGCTGGTGCGCACCGACAACCGAGCCGAGATCGCCGAGGCCACCCAAAAGCTGCTGGGGGTAAAGGTGCTCGACAATGCGATCAAGCACCTCAACGCCGCCCGCAAAACCCTGGAAGATGAGCTGTCGGGCATTGGCGACGCCGAAACCAAAAGCCTGCTGGCCCAGCGCCGGGAAAAAGAAGCCACCCACGACGCCCTGGAAACCCGCCAGACCGAGATCGATCAGGAGCTGGCCCACCAGGCCACCCTGAAGCAGGAGTACAGCCTGCGCCTGCGGGAGTCGGGGGAGTTTGAGTCGCTGCAGCGGCGGATGGATCAGCTCACGGAGCAGGAGCGGGAACTGCGCGATCGCCTCCAGGACGCCAAAAAGGTGCTCAAGCAGGCGATCTCGAACCGGGGTTATACGGTATTTTTGCCCTCGGTGATCGAGACCTTTCGGGCGATCGTGCGAGACAAGGAAGAGAAGGGCCAGCTCCCCGCCGATGTGAAGCCCAAATTTGTGCAGGAGCTGCTGGAAATGCAGCGCTGTATCTGCGGCATGGAGCTGCACCCCGGCACCCCCCACCGCGAGGCGGTGGAGGCCTGGCTGCAAAAGACCGGGCTGGCGGATGTGCAATCGACGGTCTATCGCCTGGAGGGGTGGGTGAACCAGCAGGAAGACCAGCAGGAGGACTTTTGGCGCGAGGTCGATCAGGAGCAGGCCACCATCAACCACTGCAAGCAAAAGCTCTCGCAGATCGAAATTGACCTGGAAGATCTGCGCGACCAGCTGCGCACCAGCCCCCGCGAAGACATTCGCCAGCTCCAGGAGCGCATTGATGAGGTCGATGGCACCTGTGAGCGCCTGATTTTAGAAAAGGGCCGCAACCAAGAGCGCATTGCCCTGCTGGCTACCGAGACTAGCCAGCTGCGGAAACAGATGCGCGATCGCAAGCAAAACCAGAGCAAGCAGCAGCTGGCGGTAAAGCGCATTGAAGCGGCCCAGGATGCGATCGATCGCCTCAAGGAACTGAAGCAAAATCAAGATATTCTGTTTCGCCAGGAGCTGCAAGACACCCTCAGCGCCCTTTACAGCGACATTTCGTTCAAGGCCTACATTCCCCGCATCAGCGAGAAGTATGAGCTAAACCTGGTGGAGCGGGTGGGCAACCAGGAGGTACTGGTAGGCGCTTCGACTGGCGAAAACCAGATTCTCAGCCTGTCGTTCATCGGCAGCGTGGTGGAGCGCATTCGCCAGTGGAGCGAAAATAAGCTGGTGATGGGGCCAGACAGCAGCACGTTCCCGCTGGTAATGGATTCGCCCTTTGGTAGCCTGGATGAGATCTATCGGCGGCAGGTGTCTAAGCTGCTGCCAGGGCTGGCGGATCAGCTAATCGTAATGGCTAGCCCGACCCAGTGGCGCGGCGAGGTGGAAGAAGAAATGCTGCCCCGCATTGGACGAGAATATGTGCTGGTCTACAATTCTCCCAGGGATGATCTGCAGGGCGCTACGACGATGCGCCTGGGCAGCGAAACCTACCCGCTGATTCGGCAAAGCCCTGATGAGTTTGAGTTCACCGAAATTGTGGAGGTGCATCGCCAGGGCTGAGGGAGTATTTGAGAGGTAGTCATGGGCAACTTAATGCAATCTCTAAGGTCGAATCGAGATCGGGTGATCGCGATCGCCACTAAATATGGTGCGTCTAATATTCGAGTATTTGGCTCTGTGGCACGGGGAAGTGACTCTGCTAGCAGTGATGTTGACTTGCTTGTAGATATGGAGCAAGGGCATAGCTTAATTGATCGTATTGCTTTAATACAGGATTTGGAAGACCTTTTAGGGCACCCTGTAGACGTTGCTACTCCTCGAACACTCCATGAGCGAATTAGAGATCAGGTTATGGCGGAGGCGGTACCACTGTGAGGGGAGATGCGCTATACCTAAGCAATATTTTGGAATGCATTAATCAAATTGAGCTTTATATATCCGATGACAGGGAAGCCTTTATGAGAAATCGTATGATACAGGATGCCGTTATTCGCAACTTTGAGGTTATGGGAGAGGCCGTTAAACGACTGTCAGAAGAATTGCGAAACTCTAATCCTGATATTCCCTAGAGGCAAATTGCCGGTTTTCGAGATGTTCTAATCCATGATTATTTATTCGGAGGGTACCGCAATGACCAACAGAGAGTTAATACTGCAAGAACTAGAACAAACACCAGATCCCATTCTGGGAGAAGTGCTTGATTTTTTGCGCTACTTGAAGCAAAAAAGTAGGCAAACAAAAACTATTCGAGTCATATCTGGCGATCGAGAATCGATTGTTTCCCTTGAAGATGCCTCAAGGTCTGAGGCGCTAGGAGAAATGTTCTCGTCACAATACTTTCTTAGCCCAGTTTCACAAATTCAGCGTGAGCTGAATGAGGCTTTAACGGCAAGCGGCTATAACTCGAAGGATCAAGTTGTTGAACTTGTGCAGGAAGTAAAGCGAGAAATGTGGCATGAACAACACGTTAATGATTAGGCTATGCCAGATTCCATAGAAAAATATGGTCGCATTTTTTTGGATACTAACGTTTATATTGTTGGCGCGGCTGACCCCAGTTGCCCTGAGGGGAAGATTCTGGAGTTCTTAGGGTTTGAGGAGAAAAATGCAAATGCTCCTGAGGTGGTGATCTCTAAGGAACTGGTGGAGCAGATTCTTAGGGTGGGCAAACGTTTAAAGGGCAAAGACTGGGCGGGCAAACTAATGGCTAGGGTTTGGCAAAACTTCAATCTTGTTTATGTTTTGTTGGATACGCAAGAAATCCCTGAAGCAGAGGCTTTGCAAATACCACGGGAAGATATTGGGGTTTACTTAACTGCAAAGCAAGGAAAGGCAGAGTGCTTTGTGTCATCAAATCATAAGCTAATTGCCTCAATGGTAGAAAACAGTAAGACATTTAAATGTTTGACCCCAGAGAAGTTTGCTCAAGCTCACCTAAACTAAACCATTTCGATAGGCTAGAGTATGGCAGAGAGTAGGATTCGGATTGCGAAGGATAGGTTGGAACTGGTGAGGGCGTTGAGGGATGGGAGTGATATGATTACTGGCTCTCGCAAATTAGAAAAATTTAGTTGATCAATACAAATGGCGCTGGCAAGGGTTCACATTGCAGAAGACAAGGCAGAGCTGGTACGAAATTTGCGCTCCAGCGATGGTGCGATCGGGCCTTTTCGTACCTATGCAGACATTGTGACCTTTGCTGCTGCGCTAGGTTTCTATAGCTCTCGGCGAGTACCGCTGGGCACCTATTCTAGAAAAGATCCGGATGCCGTTCTTCAAGAGCAAATTCGCAACGCTGAGATTATTAATTTGATCGCCTTGGCCCACACTCAAGACCCAGAAATTCTGCATGATGATGAGGTGCATGACTACATACGAGTTGAAATTTTTGAGCAATATGTGAATGGTGGCCTAGAGATTTTGGCTTCTGAGTTGAGCGGCAGCGTAGACTACTCAGACCAGGTTCTTCTAATTCTAAAGCTGAGAAAACAAACCCAGCAGGCTGACAAAGATTTTGATTTGTCTAAGTTTCTATAGGTGGAGGGGGAATTTGCCTCAAACCTATGGAGAAAGACTTTTTATTTTACGCCAAGAGATTTGCCAAGCTCAGAGTAGACAAGGCTCGGGGAACAGCTCCCCACAAGCCGATCTTGCTACTGACGGTGCTGGATCTGTGCGAGAAGGGGCTGATTAACCGCAATGAGATCTACCTGTCGCCGGAGCTGACGGCAAATTTTCTCAAGTTTTGGCACCAGTTTGTCGATAGCGACCACCACTCGAATATTGCTCTGCCGTTTTTTCACCTGACGGGGGATAGGTTTTGGCACCTGATGCCGAACCCTGGCTTTGAGGCGGCGATCGCAGCCAGGGTGAAGTTTCGCACGCTGCCTGTGCTGCGATCGGCGGTGAAGTATGCCTACCTGGATGGGGAACTGTTTGCGCTGCTGCAAAACCCCCAGAGCCGCACGGAGCTGACTACGATTTTGATTCAGGCGTGGTTTCCGGATCGGGGGGGTGAGATTGCGAAAGCGTTTAAGTATGACGAGTTTGAAGCGGTGCAGCGATCGCTGTTTGACTCGGGCGGGGCAACCTACAATGTGGAGGATCTGCGGGATGAGGACAGGATTTTTGTTCGCAATGCGGCGTTTCGGCGGAATGTGGTGAAGCTGTATGACCAGCGGTGTGCGTTTTGCAAGGTGCGGGTGGTGGGGTGGGATGGGGTGAATATGGTGGATGGGGCACACATTCAGCCGTTTGCGGAGTTTCGGGATGATCGCTTTGTGAATGGGCTAGCGCTCTGCAAGAACCACCACTGGGCCTTTGACCACGGCTGGTTTGGAGTAGACGATGATTACCGAATTTTAATTCCGTGGGATAGGTTTACAGAAGAGACTTTGGAGAAGAGTCAAGAAATACAAGAATTCAGAGGGAAAGAGATATTTTTGCCAAGAAATGGACAGTTTCCACCTAGCCTGAAGAGCTTAAGATGGCACAGAGAAAAATGGATGATACGATAAGAACATAAATTCTGCATACTAAAATAACTTAAAGAATATCGGCCTAGTAATTAAGAATAAATTAAATGGGAAACTCATGAGTAATTCCAAAAGTGCAGATGACTCAAGCAATCTTGTTCCTAGCTCAGACTATTCATCTCAAATATCGGCATTTGAAAATAATCTTCTAGGATTCATAGGGCGTTATGGACTCCCAACAGAGCAAGTTTTGGTTGGAGTTCCCGAGCGGCTAAGAGTGTTTCGAAATGTCGAAGATGTTGTTGAGAGGATCGAAGCTGATCAACGCCAAAGATCCATTTATATATCCAAATTTATTGCCGCTTCTGCAGCAGGCTTATTTGACGCTGCATTAAATTATCTTTGGGATGAAACCATATATGAGTTGAGAAGAAGGGTTGCACAGTATGATCTTGAGTATTTTTTTGATGCTGCGGTTGGTAGCAGTTCAGATCGTCGCAAAAAACTCAACACAGAGGAAGACTTACTCAAAATAGATGACAGTGAGCTTATAAAAGGGGCTCAAGAGATAGGACTAGTTTCTGACTTGGGCTTTAGGCATCTTGATTATGTTAGATATATGCGTAATTGGGCAAGCGCCGCACATCCCAATCAAAACGAAATTACAGGCTTACAACTGATTGGAATGCTTGAGACTTGCATTTTGGAAGTGATAACTCTTCCATTGTCAACAGTGGTTGGAGAAATCAAAAAACTGTTGTCAAATATCAAAAATAACAAAATATCAGAATCAGAGGCCAAACAAATTCTTATATTCTTTGCGGATCTCCCAATGGAGAGAGTAGTAACCCTAGCCGAAGGATTCTTTGGGATATATACAAAGGAAGACACAACTACTCAAACACGACAAAATATTCGGTTTTTGGTGTCTGATCTCTGGAGCCGTCTTGACGAACATACACGTCAAAGATTTGGCGTTAAATATGCTAGATTTGTTTTTAATAATGATCAAGACAAGCAAAAGCTCTCTAGAGAGTTTTTAGAAACCGTATCCGGCCTTTCTTACATCCCTGACAATATAAGAACAGCTGAAATACAAGCCGCAATAGAGAATCTCCTGCTTGCTCACCGAGCGGTTAACAACTTTTATAATGAGCCTCCTTTCGCAAGGCAGTTACAACGATTAGTGGGCAATGAAGGCAAAGTTCCGTCGGCGATCAACAATGAATACGTTCTATGTCTAGTTGAGGTTTTCCTCACGAACGGGAACGGTGTTGCATGGAATGCAGAGCCTATATACATCGACTTGTTTGACAACTTTAGTCCTGAGCAAGCACTCATTGCCGTTCTGTCTTTCAACGAACTTGAGATTTCAAGCAGACTTCAGCTTCCTCTATGTCAGGAAAAGTTTAGGAAACTCTTGAATTTGATGATCCATAAGATATCGATGCCTGCTGCCCAGGAACTTATTAAGGAGATAAATAGGTACAGTGGCCCGTTGGAAAAAATGAGGAACGACTCGGCGATGAAAAGAAGGATAGAAGTTTTGAAAAAAATAATTTCAGCATAGATTTTCAAGCATAAGGCCGGACTACCCTTGAATTAATTGGTGAGCCAGAAAATAGAGCAGATGCTGCCAAGCCTTCCAGGGAATACAGCGTATTAGATTTCGTTGCCTAGATAAAACTTGACAAAAAACTCAGCGGCTTCGGGGTTCATAGATTTTAGTGCTCTGACAATTTCAACAACGGTTTCTGCCGATGGGTCACGTTTCTCGTTTGCCCATCGGTAGACATTGTTGCGCTCGACATCCAGCACGGCGGCAAGGCTGTACTGGCTGATGTTGTAAGTCTCAAGCACCTGCTTGAGGGCGGCTCCTGCTTTTCCCATGCCCCTATCTTTTCAGAGGATGATAATCTCTCCAGCATCTAAAGGGTTGACGTAGTCAAAACTGACGCTACAATCTTGGCATCCATTTTGACGCCAAAGCAGGAGCTTGCTATGTCCTCTAGCCCCACTGCCCGCTACAGTGCCCGCATCCTCAACCCTGAATCTTCTGGGCCAGTTCACCTCGAACTCACCCTCAAGCTCCACAGCTACCCTCACCCCGATCGCGAACCTGTCAAAATCCTTGTCATTGGCAGCAAGCGGGCTGTAAGTTCCATTGTCGTTGCCCTCCACCAGCATGGTTTTGCCGAAATCTTTGAGTGGACAGACTTCCTCAGCGCCCCCAACGCCGATCGCCCCCTCCAGTTTGGCCCCGATGAGGTCATGAAAGCGTTGGTGAAGTACTTGCCCAGGGAATAGGGGCCGAGCCAGTGGCCAAACTGCTCGACACCGAGCGGCAGTACGCCACCATGGGCCGCCGGGTCGGCATCTTTGAAGCCATCGAAAAATGCTTTGACAGCAGCTCGCGATCGCGCGACGAGGCGATCGCCCAGGCCTACCACCGCCACGACCTCAAAACCGCCGCCGCCGAGGGCGATGTCGAGCAGGTCAAAGCCCTCACCGACTGGGGAGCCATCCGGTTTGCAGCCAGTCCCAGAGCCGCCGAGCCCGAGGCCGACTACGGCTAGGATAAAATGAAGGTGCCGTTGATCCTGGAACTTTGCAACCGGCCATGATGTCAAACCACGATCAAAGCATCTTGATAGAGTTTGCTGATAAAATTCGAGAGCAATTTCCCCAAGCGAGTATTTGGGCCTTTGGCTCACGGGCGAGAGGAGACGGGCAACCCGAGTCAGATTTGGATATCTGTGTTGTAGTTGAGGAGCTAGACCGAAAAGTCTGGAAAGAAATTAGCTATATTGCCTGGGACGTAGGCTTTTGCCACGATGTCATTATTACTACTGTGAAATACTCACGCCAGCAGTTTAATAGTAGGCTTTATTCAGCGAGCCCTCTAGTTAGTAATATCCTCAAAGAAGGTATTGCAGCTTGAATTATTCAGAAGAAGATATTTCTGCTTTAGTACAGGCACGACTACAGCAAGCACAAAAAGCTTTAGAAGCAGGTGAGCTGCTGTTTGAGCAAAACTTTTATGCTGATTCCATAAATCGCTTTTACTATTCCATGTTTTATGCTGTTTTAGCACTGCTAGTAACTCGCCAACTGGGTACATCAAAGCACAAAGGAGCAATTGCTCTCTTTGATCGCGAGTTTGTAAAAACTGGTGTCTTCAGCAAGCAGATGTCAGCGGGTCTGCATTTTGCCTTTGAACAGCGGTTAGAAGCTGATTACGCCGATCTGGTTGATTCATCTATAGATGATGCTAGAGAATGTCTTTCCTATGCTGAAGATTTCCTGAGTCAAGTAAGAGAGTATCTGCAAGGCTCATGATTCTGCTGGAGCTGGTTCTACAAAACTTTGGCCCCTATCGAGGACGGCAGGTGCTAGATCTGAGTCCCGGTACAGAGGGTTGCCCCATCATCCTTATTGGCGGCATGAATGGGGGCGGCAAGACCACCCTGCTCGATGCGCTGCGGCTGGCGCTGTACGGGGCGCGATCCCAGTGCTCCACCCGACGCGGCCTTAGCTACAGCGATTTCCTTAGCCAGTGCGTTCACTATGCGGCCCCTGATGATGCAATTGCTGGCGTTGAACTGGCCTTTGAGTACATTCTCAATGGCGTCCCCAAAACCATTCGGGTGCAGCGCACCTGGAGCCGCCAGCCCAAGGGCGGCAAAGACACCCTGGATGTCACCGTCGATGACTGGGCCGACGATGTGCTGGTGCAAACCTGGGATGAATGGATTGAGACCGTCTTGCCCCTGGGCATTTCCAGCCTTTTCCTATTTGATGGCGAACAAATCAAAGAACTGGCTGAGCAAGCCATTCCCCCGACCCCAGTGGTGGAGGCGATTCGCGCCATGCTGGGCCTAGAACTGGCCGATCGGCTGGCCCTGGATCTGGACTTACTCACCCAGCGCAAACAAAAAGCCCTCGCCAATACCCAAGAACTTCACGACCTAGAACGCATTGAGCACCGCCTAGCCGAGCAAAAAACCGCCCGGGAGTCAGCCGCAACTCAGCTTGAACACCTCAAAACCCAGGTTGAGCAGGCTACCGCAGTCCTTCAAACTGCTGAAGCCAACTTTAAAGCCCGAGGGGGAGACATTGCCAGCGATCGCCCCCAGCTAGAGGCCAAACTTGCCGCCCTGCAACAATCTGCTAACGACATTCGTGACCAACTCCGCGCCTGCGCCGCCGCCGAACTACCCCTACTGCTGATTCAGCCCCTGCTGAAAAAAGTTCAGGCTCAGGGCCAAAAAGAACTGCGCCGCCAGCAAATTGAAATGTCCCAAGACCTAATTGCTGAACGCGATCAAAAGTTATTAGACGTTCTGGCGACGGCTGATCTAAGTCCCAAGCTCCACATCCGCCTGCACCAGCCAATCCCACACATGGCAGACCCGCCAGTGCAGCAGCGGCGCTAGGGTATCGGCCACCGCGCTAGAGGTAGTCTGCTGAAACCAGCCCTGGCCGCACTCGCCGCCATCGCGGCTACAGCTCAGGGCAATCCGCTGGTCCCGCGCCGCCGATTCGCCAATGCGCACCCCTGTGAGCATGAGAAACTTCTCGCCCCGCTCTTGGCGCAGGGTTTCTAGCTCCCGCTCCATGGCCATCACCTTGAGCTTGGGCGTACACCAGCGGAAGGTATTGGAGGGCGGCGGCACCCCCCGCCCCAGCATGTAGACAAAGTAGCGATGGTCGAGCTTGGGCAGCACAACGCGGGTATCGAAGCCCTTTTCGCGCAGCTTGGCTAGCAGCGCCAGGGCCGCATTGTGCAGCGGCGGCAGCTCCTGGCGGGTATCGGCGTAGAGCACCGTGACACTCTCAGGCCGAGGCACCAAGCCCCTGTCGAGCAGATCGGCAACTAATGTAACGGTGGCTGAAGAATCTTTACCACCGGAGAAGGCGATCGCCCAATGCCGGTACAAAGACCCATAGTGGCGCAGCGACTCCGCCGATAGCTCAATGCTGCGATCGAGGGAGAGGCGGTCATTCTCGAATAGGCTTAGAGTTCTCATACGGGCCGAGCACCACAGCAGCACACTCCAGGTAGCGCCATTCTAACCGTAAAGGGGTAGCCAAACGCCACAGCATACCCGGCAGGGTGATCCCACCAAGTATCCCATCGGGGCAAACGGTGGGTTGCCTTCGCCTCTTGCAAAACAGAACCACCAAACTATTCCTTAATTAAGGAAATAGTCAGGGGATATTGCCAGGCAACGCCATCGCTCGCCTTCACCGCCGCCATGATACAAAAGACCAGATCCAGCACGATTACGATGGGGAGTAAAAGTATCCCAATCAAAACAAAGACTAAAAGCAAAGAGACCAGGAAATAGATCATCCAGCTAATTTGCCAGTTCAAGGCGAGTCTAGCGTGGCGCTTCACCTCGGGTTCTTGAGTGGTGAGGTAAATGATCAGGGGGCCAATGAATCCTGTCAATAGACCCAAAATGTGGGTCAGGGCCATCATGCTGGTGTTGTTCGCTTTGGAAGGGGGATGCTGCATGGAATGCGCTCCTTGCTATGGAAATACGTTGGATCTTTTGATCCCTGCCTAACTCAGAAACACTCCCGAGAGGTGTCTTTCCGTAGAGTACCCTCGGGCTCAGCCGAGACCCCATCGATCACCAAGACTGCCGGTACAGCAGCCACACTATAGCCACACTATTACTGGTACTGGCCGAAAACCAAGATGTGACCGTGGCCCAACTAATGGACTTGGGCCAAAAATGACAGGCGGATGCCGTCGATTTTTGCCCCTGTACTGAGATGCCCCCTAGTCACTGCACTGAAAAAATTCAACGTTGCTAAAATCGCAAGCTCTTAAATCGTCGTCTTTAATATAAAAGAATAGGTAGTCGTCATACCCCTGAAATCCACTAAACTCAAGCAAAAGCCTGCCCTCGGCCACATCCACAACCTCCTCCTCAATAGTGCCGTGGATGTCAGGGTATCCACCCAGCTTACTCCCTAGCTGATCTAATTCTCTTCCATCGGGCTGGGTTTCGTAGTAATAGTCGGTTATCCATCTATCGAGCTTCTCACAGAGATCCCTGGGAACATCTTCATGGCTGTATAGATAATTAGATGATTGGAGATACCAGAAGAGATCACGGCGCTCAGAAAACTTCAGCTCAAAGATGTAGTCATAGGATCTTCTGAAGGTTTCCGCCAAGTCAATAAAGCTGAAGTCTGTCACCAACAGTTCTTCATCCTCAAGAATCTCTGGGAAATAAACCACCTGAAAGTCCTTGTTGGGGACGGCCTCATAAAATTGAAGACCACCCACATAAAACTGAAGCATACCTTTAGTCGGGAAGTCAAAACCGGCAATAGGAGGTACGTCAGCGCAATTTATCTGGGCCAATAGGGGCATCGGAGCCCCATTGACAGAGCTAGTGGGATAAGCCTCATGGCTAGGGAAATAGGGGTCGCCACCGATCTTGCTGTGCCAACGGCTCAAGGGATAGTCAGGGTGACTTTCGTCAACTTCTATCTCAGAAATCTGGATATATGGAATCAGGTTTTCCCTAAGTAAGGGCTTGACGACCTCAAATTCAGCAGGAAGATCATGCAAAATCTGGGGTTCAGACTGAGGCTGATTCAGCATAGGTCAATCCCACTTTATTGTAGGTAATCGGTGCTTCGGGAATGAGCTTGCAATCCATCAAATGGTGGCGGAACTGGGGCTGAGATCCACGGGTTTTAGATCTGCGGTCAACGCCAGCGTTGAACCTGACCTCCTAGCTCTAAAACCCTACGGACTCGTTAGGTCTGGATTGAAAAAGCATTGGCCCCAATTGTAGTTCAGCCTGAACTCAGAACCCATGAATTCCAGCTTGATTTAATGATGTTGCCATTTTCTCCTGCGATAAAGCAGGTCGTTGACAGGGGACTTGCTTTAGTGGCGCAGAAAAGTCTTGACAGGGTTGCTGTGCAAAGCATCTCAAAGGAGACAAGGTGGGTTGAGCGGGGCATGTCATGGAAGGCTTAAATTCCCCAACCAAGGCCAGGCTCATGGAAACACCCCGCCTGTAAGTGGGAAGGCATAATCAAACATAAGACCATGTAGGTTGGGTTGAGGCACGAAACCCAACGCCCGCAAGAGTTACGCTATCGCTAACCCATCCCACATTTGAATCGGCTCACCTACTTATCGTCAACCGCAAGCTCACTTGAGTTAATCGGTGCAGCCCAAAGACCAATCGCATGCACCGGGTAGCCCTGCAACACTCGCTATACCACCTGCTTGTAGTCCTGAGCTGAGCGATCGCCCCATCGCTCAGCTCAGGGCAGCTTGTTTGTGGATGAGAGCAGGCACGAGGCGGAGTAGCCGATGGTAGCTGTGGACAGGCTGCATCGGCATCGAACGGACGTAATGTCCAGATTGAGCAGGTGCCAACTTTCGCCGGGTTAGTGGCTAATCATCCAGGGTCTGGCGGAGGGAAACCACTTTTTGCCGTCGGCGGTGTAGAACACCTGGGGCTGGCTGACTGCCCCATCGCCACAGCCGCAGCCCGGCCCATGGCGGTGCTGGTGCCGTTCCTGCGCCTCGGCCCGCTGCTCTGGGGTTGAAAACAGCGGCTCATGGCGACTGCGATCGCTGCGTTCTCGGGCCTCTCGCTGGGCCGGGTCCAGCCCCAGCAGCGCCGGGGTCAGCACGATCACCCGCGCCGAGGGGGAATCGCACTGGGGGCAGGGCTGGGGCTGGGCACTGTCTGAAACCATCGCCAGCTCCTGAAACAGGCCATGGTCGCGGCACTTGTAGTCGTAGAGGGGCATGGGCGCTACTCCTGGTCGGGGGAAAGGGGCACATCCATGGTGCCACTGGCCTGGGCCTGGGGCCCGTCTGCGCCGGGCTTGATGTCAAAGTCGAAGATGTCGGTGGGCAGCCACAGGGTGGCGCAGGCGTTGGGGATATCGACCACGCCGCTGATGTGCCCCTCCACCGGAGCGCAGCCGAGGATGGCGTAGGCCTGGGCCCGGCTATAGCCAAACTTGGTCAGATAGGCGATCGCATTCAGGCAGGCCTGGCGATAGGCGATGTGGACATCGAGGTAGTGCTGTTCGCCCTGCTCGTCCACCGAAATGCCCTCAAAGATCAGGTAATCGTCGTAGCGGGGCTTGATCGGGCTGGGCTTGAAGATCGGGTTTTTGATAGCGTACTTGGCCATGCCGTCTTTGATCAGGTTCACCCGCAGGTGAATCCACCCGGCCATTTCGATCGCCCCGCAGAAGGTGATCTCCCCATCCCCCTGGCTAAAGTGCAGGTCCCCCACCGACAGGCCACCGCCCTTCACGTACACCGGGAAGTAGACCTTGGCCCCGCGGGAGAGGTCTTTGATGTCGCAGTTGCCGCCGTGCTCTCGGGGCGGCACGGTGCGGGCCGCTTCGGCGGCGGCGGCTTTGGCCTGGTCGGCGGGCATGCGGCCCAGGTGGGCGGTTTCGGCGTAGGGCAGGGTGGCCAGGGGCGGCACCCGGTCGGGCTCGGTTTCAAACAGGGCCCGCTCCCGCTGGTTCCACTCCGCCAGCATCTCTTTGGAGGGCAGACAGCCAATCAGCCCGGGGTGGATCAGGCCGGCAAACTCCACATTAGGAACGTGGCGAGACTTGGTGAACATGCCGTTGAAATCCCAGATGGATTTCTGGGCCTCCGGGAAATGTTCGGTCAGGAAGCCGCCCCCGTTCTGTTTGGAGAAGAAGCCGTTGAACCCCCACTGGCTGGCCTCAAAGGCCCCAATGTCCAGAATATCCACCTCCAGCAGGTCCCCCGGCTCGGCCCCCTCTACGCCCACCGGCCCGGAGAGAAAGTGCACCTGGCTCAGATCGACATCCCGGACGTCGTCGGCGCTGTCGTCGTTGGCAATCTGGCCGCCGGTCCAGTCGTAGCACTCGACGATGAAGTCATCCCCCGGTTTGACCATGGCCACCATGGGAATGTCGGGATGCCAGCGGTTGTGGATCGCGTCGTTCTCGTAGGGAGATTGGGTCAAATCGATTTTGATCAGGGTATCCGCCATCGCTATTGGGCCTCACTGTCGGTCGATGGCGCACAACATACCACGGGGAAATTTTGGGAAAGTAGCAAATATCACCCTTTAGGGCCTCCAAAACCGCGATTCGATGGCTGGATTGGGAGATACCTTCACCGTTTCTGCCGCTGAGGCCGTTGGCCGCCCCCAGGCGCAGTGGTTCGCCTACAGCCCCGGCGTCGTCTGCTCAAACAGCGCCTGAAAATCGGTGGTGACCACGGCACCGGGGGTGCCCTCCGGTTTAGAAATCACATCGAAGGCCTTGTTGCGGGCGGCGGGCAGCAGCAGCGCCTGCACCACCACCGCCGCCACATCGGCGCGGGGAATGGCGGTGGGGATGCCGTCGGGAGGCTGCGTCAGCATCGTGTCGTCTTTGCTCACCAGCAATTCCCGCTGTCCCCCCGGTTGGTCCTGGAGCCCTCCGGCTCGGATGATGGTGTAGTCAAGGCCAGAGTCGATCAGGTAAGCTTCGGCCTTGCGCTTCCAGATCAAAATGTTGCCGTTGGCCATGCGGTTGAGGGGGTGTTGTTCGTTGGTGCCGCCCATGGAGCCGACGAGCACGATGTGCTTCACTCCGGCAGCTTTGGCGGCATCGATCTGGTTGAGCTGGCCCTGGTAGTCGACCTGCTCGGGGGTGCCGCCCTCGGGGTAGACAAACTCGGGTCGCTGCCCAGGCTCTGGGGGGGCCACCATTTGAGGGATAGCGCTGGTGAGAATGACCAGCGCATCGCAGCCCGCCAGGGCCGGGGCCAGTTTTTCTGGCTGGGTGATGTCGCCCAGGTAAATCTCTACTGCATCGCCAAACAGATCGTTGGCCTTTTGCCCAGAGCGAGCAAAGCCCCGGACGGTGAACTGCTCAGGGCGCTGCTGGAGCTTTTGAACGACTAACGCGCCGGTGCGCCCCGTGGCACCGGTCACCAAAACTTGCAGAGGAGTGGTCATTGGATTTGGGAAGGGATTGCTTAAACATCATGACCCAGGGGCTGTCGCTTTTACCGCTGCTAACCAGCAGTTTCCCAGGGTTGTGCCGCAGCCACGATGGTCAAAGACCGGCCCCTCGGGGCGGCAGTTGGCCCAGATTAAGGAAATTCAAGAACCGATGAATTTCTAGACGCGCTGGGGTACTTTATGGGTGCCTGCGCTATGTAAGGAGAGCGAGTTGAGTTGCCAAGAGAGGAAGTTTTTATGCCAAGCTTAGAGGGGTTAAGGTGGCATCGAGAGTCTTGGGAGATCAACTAAATTAAAGTTTATCCAGAACCATGAAAATTTCGACCAGCAAAACAATTCTTAAATAAAAAAATTGGAAATCGACATTTTCCTGTTTTTAAAGGATTAAAAAATGAACGATGAATATGAGCTCAAAGTTCTTAGCTCAGTGGCATTGAAACTAATTGACGAAATAGTTGAGGGCAGCAAAAATAACTTGGATGGTCTTAAAATAAGCCGTGAAGAGATTGTTTTTGATATAGCTCGAAAAATTTATACCCAAAGCGGTCGGAAAATTCCGTTTTCCCAAATACGTGATTTGTTTGACTCTCGCATAGAGATGAGGGAAGAATCTGATGCCAGAAAAAGGTTGGAAACAGCGACCCCACAAAATCCCTCTGTTCGCGACAGTCAAATCGAAATAGATGAAGAATTATCAGTCCAAAAAAATGAGATCAGGAAAAATATTGGAAGGTTTGGTGGTGACGAAGAAAAGACCCAAGTTTTTCTGAGAGTTAGAAAGATAATCTCTGAACAGCTTGGGGTGGAGGAGGAGGAAGTAAATCTTGATTGTCATCTTTCTAATCATTTGGGTGCGGATGATTTGGACATGGTCGAATTAATTATGGCACTTGAGGAAGAATTTAATATTGAGATTGGTGATGAAGTGGCTGATTCTCATTTGGGTATAACTCCTAATTTTAGTTTTTCAAGTTGGGGGTCAGGATCTAGCCCAACTTCTTCATATTCAGCGGGGGCGGAATGTATTGTGAGAAACTTCGTGAATTTAATTCATGAGAAAACTTGCACATAATATTTCGTTTTAGCAATGTGGGCTGGGTGTATCGCAGCGGAACCCAACACAGGTGATGACTCCCCCATCCAATAACCCACTCCACCGGCAAAAACTTTGCCCGTCGCCCATGCACTACCGCTGCGCCAAAACCTCAGGGGCAACCTACTTCTTCACCATCGTCACCTGCGATCGCCAACCCCTCTTCCACAGCACCGAAACCATCGCCCTACTCCGCCAAGCCTTCCACACCGTAAAAGCACAATCACCCTTCACCATCGACGCCATCGTCGTCCTACCCGATCGCCTCCACAGCAGTTGGACCTTGCCGGGCGGAGATGCCGATTTTCCTCTCGCTGGCAGCGCATCAAAGCTCGATTTAGCTTGAAATGTTCTGACACGTATCAGCAGCAACGCTCCATTTCTCGCCAAAGCAAAGGGGAACAAACCATCTGGCAACGGCGATTTTGGGAACATCAAATTCACAACGAAGCCGACTTTAGCCAGCACGTTGACTATATTCACTACAACCCCGTAAAGCATGGCCAGGTCGGTGCGCCGAGAGATTGGCCCCATTCGAGCTTTCATCGCTATGTTGCCGATGGGGCTTATTCTGCCGATTGGGGTGCGATGGAGTCCGTGGAGTTTGATGAGAAAATTGGTCGGGAGTAGGGCCGTTTGGGATGGGGATGTTGGGTTCCACTGCGTTTCGCCCAACCTACGGGAACCCTAATTTTTGGCTTTAACGCTGCGCTAGAGCACCGGTTTAGTATGGCCGCAATCTTGAATCTGCCACCGCAGGGTCTACAGATCCCTACCGATTCCTTGGCAGAACAAAGGTTTAAACCGATGATCGATCCTTTCCGTCGGGTCCAGGGCGGCCAATGTTCGCGTTAGCGCCCCAGTAGGGGCGACGCCCCTCGTAGGCCGTAGGGCGAAGCCTGTGCGAAGCAGGACGCGCGCAGCAGGGGGGCTGGGGCCAGCGAAATGGCCCCAGTAGCAGCTTGGGCTACCGCCGCAGTTGTGGCTCGCATGCCCCGAGCCTCCCTGCCAAACAAATACTGTACCGACGCTCTGGGGACTGTCACCAATTAGCGGCTAAACGCTCAAAAATTAAGCGTTACAGCCCCTAGCGTGGCGTTTGGATCGGGCGTGGCAAGGCTTGATATACCGGGCTTTTCGCCCCAATTGATGCCACGCCCTGGGCCAGCAGAAATATAGCAGGCCAAACTGTCGAGCTAATGGTCTTCACGCAGCAGCTGTTCGGCTAGCTGCTTTTTGGCCAGCAGGCCCAGGGTTTGCAGAGCCTGCTCCAGTTCGTCTGACCAGGCCACCGCCGTATTCAGCCGAAAGCAGTTGCCGTAGCACTGGCCCGAAGCCGAAAACATCACCCCAGGGGCGATCGCGATCCCCGCCGTCAGGGCCTCTTTGTACAGCCGCAGGGCGTCGAACCCCTTGGGCATTTCCAGCCACAGCACGTGGCCCCCCGTGGGGCGCGTCACGCAGGTTTCGGCGGGGAAATAGGCGCGAATGGTCTGCTGTATCCGCAGCATCTGCTCGTGGTAGGTGCGACGCAGCTGGCGCAGGTGACGATCGTAGCCGCCGTTGGCCAAAAAGGCCGCCACCGTGAGCTGGGCGGGCACCGCCGTGTGCTGGTTGATCATCGACTTGCGGTGGGCGATGTCGCTGTGGTGGCGCCCACCGGCACACCAGCCCACCCGCAGCCCCGGCGACAGGGTTTTGCTCACCGAAGCGCAGTAGAGCACCCGGTTTTCGGTATCAAACGCCTTGATCGCCTTGGGGCGAGTGCCAGCAAAGCAGAGGTCGCCGTAGACGTCATCTTCGATCAGCGGTCGGTCGTACTGGTTGAGCAACTCCACCAGGCGTTTCTTTTTGCGATCGTCCATACAGCTGCCCAGGGGATTGTTGAAGTTTGACACCAGCATGACCACCTTAACCTCCCCGGTTTGCAGCGCTTCTTCCAGGTGGGGCAGGCTGATGCCCTCGCGGGGGTGAGTGGGCAGGGCGAGCGCTTTGAGCCCCAGGCATTTCAGCGCTTCCAGCATGGCAAAGTAGGTGGGTGACTCGATCGCCACGGTGTCGCCGGGCTGGGTGAGGGCCTGGAGGCAGAGGTAGATCGCCTCGTTGGCCCCGTTGGTGACTACCAGTTGGTCGGGGTGGACCGAGCACCCCGCATCGAGCATGCGTTTGGCCAGCTCGGCCCGCAGGGTGGACAGGCCCAGGGGACTGCCGTAGCCGTGGGCCAGGGTGGGCTCCTCCCGCAGCACTTTGCCCATCAATCGGTTGAGCTGGGCCAGGGGCAGCATGGCCAGATCGGGCAGCGCCGCCCCCAGCTGAATCAGTCCCGGATCGCGCATCAGGCTCATCACCTCGAAGGCCAGGGAGATGTCGATGTCGGTGGCGTGGCGGGGGGGCGCGGTGGGGGTGGGCTCCTGGGGCAGCTGTAGGGTGGTCTGCTTGACGTAGTAGCCCGACTGGGGCCGCACCACCACCAGACCTCGGTCCTCCAGCAGGCGGTAGGCTTCCATCACCGTGGAGGTGCTGACCGAGAGCTGGGCCCGCAGCTTGCGAACCGAGGGCAGGCGATCGCCCGGCTTGAGCGTACCGTCGGTAATCAGCTGCTGCAGGCGATTGGCCACCTGCTCGTAGAGCACCTGCTGGGGGGAGAGGGGGAGGGGGGAGAGGGGCATGTTGGGGGGATGGGTGGGCGGGTAGGGGAGGGGGGGGATGGGTGCGGGAGTAACAGTTTTGGGGGGAGGGGAGCAGAACAGTCGGGATAAATTAAACTGTTACCAAAACAATTTACGCCAACTGCCTCTGTTCGGCCAGGGGCAGATCGCAGAAACTGCTACCAGGCCGAATCGATTCGTGCTGCTCCCCAGGCTTTGCCGTTTTTATGAGGACAGCGCCATGAAACCGAACAGTTTGTATGCTCAGCTTGAGCTGATTCCAGAGACTCCAGAGCAGTCAGTTCAGTCCGACTATGCCATGGGTCGAGTTTGGGCCAGGGCGAAAGCGCGTCTGCGCCCCCTGTCCAACCGCCTGGTGGGTTACCTGTGCGGAGATGCCGATGTGAGGGTGACGGTCAGGCGCGATCGCCAGGGCCAGACTGCATTTGTGGTCTACGACGCGGTGACCCAACAGCGCCATACCTTTGACTCTGAACAGGATCTACGGGCGTGGGCCGACCGGCGCTACTACGAGTAGTCTACCTGCCGCTGAGTTTGCGGTGACTACATCCTTATATGAACTTTGCTTGGCGCAGTGAAGAATTTACGGTCTTAAAAGCGCCAGTGAGTAGGCTAGATTTGAGAATTTTTCCATAAATTTTCTCAAATCTATGATTACTCCTCTTGTCTAGAACTCCCCATGCTAGAACTACTGCGGAGCGTTTTTGGCCTCTACTGGCCAAAATTGACCTGGAAATTGTATTACTGGTTTATTAGCCCCAAAAAAGTAACGCTGACGCTGCTGGCGATCGCCGTAGTCGCCCTGATAGTCAGCAGACCCAGGTATCGGCGGCGGATGATGGGGGCCTGTATGGCTCTGCTGGTCGCCTACTTGTTCCTGCTCTCGCCGCTGTTTTCGGCCCCGGCTACGGCCCTGCTGTCGAGCTTCGTGCCCGCCGATTCGGGGCAGCCTGCCGATGCCGTGGTGGTGCTGGCCCGGGCTGGACGCCTCCAGGGCGATCGCTACGAGACCGCTTTAGATATGGTCGCTACCGGGCGATCGCCCAACCTGTTGATCATGGGCCGTTCTCAGGGGGCGGATGTAGTCAAAGCCCTCGATCAGCGCCATCTGTCGCCCCATCTGGTCAGCGCTGTTTGCGTTCAAACCACCAAGCAGGAAGCAGAGTCTGCCGCCGCCGCCCTGGGAGCGAAGGGTCTGCAAAACATTGTGCTAATTACCGATACGCCGCACATGCTGCGGGCTTGGCTCACATTCAGGGGGCTAGGATTTACGGTGATGCCCCACGTGGAGCCCCTGCCTGCCACCGTGGGCTATCGGGAGCGATCGCTGCTCGCCATCAGAGAGTACCTGGGCCTGGCGAGCTATGCCCTACTGGGTCGCTTGCAGGGGCAGTCCCCCAACACTCTGTCCGAGGTCGCCAAAGCCGTGGCCGACGATTTTCCGGCCGACCGCTGCTTCATGACCGCTGACCAACTGCGGCAGGTGTTTATGCTAAGTTGACGACTTTGAACTGACTACTTTGAAAAGGGGCGTAGCGCCATGGCCATTCCACTGACTCAGGTCGATGCCTTTACCGATGTCGCCTACGGCGGCAACCCCGCCGCCGTGTGCGCCCTTCCTGCCCCCCGCCCCGACGGGTGGATGCAGCGGGTGGCCCAGGAGATGAACCTGTCCGAAACCGCCTTCTTTTACCCCGAGGCCGAAGGCTATCGGCTGCGCTGGTTTACCCCCACGGTGGAGGTAGACCTCTGCGGCCACGCCACCCTGGCTACCTGCCACGTGCTGTGGAGCGAGGGACATTTGCCCGGCGATCGCCCCGCCACCTTCTACACCCGCAGTGGGGTGCTCACCGCCCGCCGCCTGGGCGACTGGATTGAGCTAAATTTTCCCGCCAACCCCTCTCAGCCCATCGCAGAACCGCCCGGCCTGGCGGCGGCCCTGGGGGCCAAGCCCTTGGCGGTGGTGGAAAATTCCCTGGGCTATCTGGTGGAGCTAGACTCAGCGGCGACGGTGCGCGATCTCCAGCCCGACTTTGCCGTCCTGGGGCAATTTCCTGTCCACGGCCTGATTGTCACCAGCGTGGGCGAAGCCCCCTACGACTTTGTCTCGCGCTTTTTTGCCCCCAACCTGGGCATTGATGAAGACCCGGTGACCGGGGCGGCCCACTGCTGCCTCAGCCCCTACTGGCGCGAAAAGCTGGGCCAAACTACGTTTCTGGCCCACCAGTCGTCGACCCGGGGCGGGGTGGTGAAGGTGCGCGATGAAGGGGATCGCATCCACCTCAGCGGCCAGGCGGTGACGGTGCTGCGGGGAGAACTGCTGCACTGATGCCGGTTGAAGTCACCACCTGGTACCTGGAAATGCTGGACCCAGCCCAGCTGCGGCCCAAGCTGATCGACCATCCCCAGCTAGAGATTCGCCAGGCCACGGTTCCTTGTCCCGAGTTCAGCCGCTTTCTCTACGCCAGCGTGGGGGGTGCCTGGTACTGGTGCGATCGCCTGGGCTGGAGCCGCGATCGCTGGCTGGCCTACCTCGATCGCCCTCAGGTGGAAACCTGGGTGGCCTACCTGGCGGGCACCCCCGCAGGCTACATCGAGCTGGAGGCCCAGCCCGCCGCCCAGGTGGAGATCGCCTACTTTGGTCTGCTACCTCAGTTCGTGGGTCAGGGGCTGGGGGGCCACCTGCTGACGGTGGGGGTGCAGCGGGCCTGGCAGGTCGCCCACCGCCGGGTGTGGGTCCACACCTGTAGCCTGGATGGCCCCGCCGCCCTGAAGAACTACGAGGCCCGAGGCTTCAGCCTCTACGATACCCGCACCGCCCCCAAGGACTTACCCCCCCAGCCCCCCGGGCCCTGGCCCGGCTGGGCAGCAGGGGCATAAGGCCGCATCCGATGCCTCCTAACCTTCATCGATACCAGTGGCCGGGGTAGCCGGGCTGACTTTCCCTCCCCCGGCCTGCTGATCCAGCCGCAGCGCCTGGGCCAGGGCCGATCGCGCCTGGGCCTTTTGCACCAGCGGCTCCAGCTCCTCCACCGAAAGCCCGCTGAGCAGGCTGAGGTCCTGGCGGCTGAGACCCCGCAGCAGCATCTCCACGCACCAGGTGGCCCGGGCCTGGTCAACCCGCAGCGGTTCGCCGGAAGGGGCCAGAATATCGGCGGTCACCTCTGCCCACAGTTGCCGCACCCTGCGCGGGGTCATGGGCTGGTCGTTGGGCCCCAGAAACAGGGCCGGGGAACTGTCGCTGCGGCCCTTGAGCCAGCGGGTGAGGGGATTTTTGCTGTAGGTGCCGTAGCGCTTGCCCAAGATCCACTGGTTGAGGGGCACCTGGCGGTGGTGGGGGCCCACCAGCAAAATGTGCTGGCTGCTGTCGTAGAGGGCACTGCTGCGGGTCAGCAGCGGCACCTCGGCGGCCGCCACCCCCGCCCCCAGCAGCACGTAGACCAGGGCGTAGGGCTGGGGGCCAGCCTTGCGGGCCGCCTGCATAATCTGGTGGACAATCGGGGCGGGCAGGTCGATCCAATGGGCGGTGTCGAGGGGATCTGGGGTGGGGGAATCCCCGGTTGGGCGATCGCCCCCCGCAGACAGATCAGCCGCCGGGGTCCGCAGGCTCAGCAGCCAGCCCACCACACTCGCAATAAACGCGTCCCGGTTGGGCCAGAGGCCAGAGCCCCCCTCGGTGGTCCCCTCGGCGTCGGTATCGGTAGTCCCCGAGGTAGTGCCGTCGATCGCCGCATAGCCCAGCAGCAGCGCCATCACCAGCCCCGCCACCTCCCCTGGGGGCAGCACAGAGCCGCTGCCCAGCAGGGTCTCCAGGTACTCCGCCATGTAGTCGCGGATGGTGTGGAGCCCCTGCCCCATGGCCTGGCTGTGGGCGGCGGAAAACTGGCCCGCCTCGCCAATCACCGATCGCACCAGCTCCGACAGGGGATCCAGGGCCTCCAGACACTGGGCCAAAAAATCCCGCAGCGCCTGCTCGACCGGGGTTTGCCCCACCGCCACCGGGTCCACCGGGGATGGGGGCAACACCTCCGCCTCGGTCATCACCGCTGCAAGCAAGCCATGCTTGCTACCAAACTGGCGAAACAGCGTCACCTCGTTCACCCCCGCCAGATCGGCCACCTGGCGGGTGGTGGTAGCCGCTACCCCCTGGGTAGCAAAAAGCTGAAAGGCCGCATTTACAAGCCGCTGCCGGGCCGATTGTCGCTGGGCTACCATGGCAAAAAGAAAGCATTACTTGCATTTTACCAGGGGAGTTGTTAGGGTGGTGGATGTAAGCGACACTTGCAATTGCTTTCCCGGTTGGGGAGCATGGGTCAAGGGCTTACCCATCGTCTTGGCCAGAACGGCCTGGGGCGATCGCTTCAACCCTACGGCTGAAAAGGATTTGCTATGACAACAACGTTAAAACCCCGCCCCAAACTGCCGGGTATCGCCAACCTCGACTGGACCCTGGTGGGCTTTTTTGCCGCCCTGCACGGGGTGGCTCTGCTGGCCCCCTGGTTCTTTTCCTGGTCGGCCCTGGGGGTGATGATCGCCCTGCACTGGCTGTTCGGCAGCATCGGCATCTGCCTGGGCTACCACCGCTTGCTTACCCACCGCAGTTTGCAGGTGCCCCGCTGGTTGGAGTACACCTTCGCCACCATTGGGGCCATGGCTCTCCAGGGTGGCCCCATCTTTTGGGTGGCGGGGCACCGCCAGCACCACCTCTACACTGAAGACGCCGAAAAAGACCCCTACGCCGCCAGTCGGGGATTTTGGTGGAGCCACATGCTGTGGATGATCTACCGCAACCCGGCGATTTTCAACGGCCAGATTTACAGCCGCTACGCCCCAGATATTGCCCGCGACCCCTACTACCGCTGGCTCGATCGCAACTTTCTGCTGCTGCAAGTGCCGATTGCGATCGCTCTTTTTGCCCTCGGCGGTTGGCCCTTCGTGATCTACGGCGGCTTTTTGAGAATCGTCACCCTCTGGCACTCCACCTGGCTGATCAACTCCGCCACCCACATGTGGGGCAAGCGTCGCTTTCATGTCGAAGATGGCTCCCGCAACCTCTGGTGGACGGCACTGCTTACCTACGGCGAGGGCTGGCACAACAACCACCACGCCTACCCCAATGTGGCCCCCGCCGGCTGGCGCTGGTGGGAGATCGACGCCACCTGGTACGCCATCTGGACCCTGGAAAAACTGGGCCTGGCCCGGCGCGTAATCCGGCCCCCGGCGGAGGCCCTGGCCCAAAAGCAGCGGTAAATGACTCCCCTAGAACACCGGTACAGATCCCAGGCTTCTAACCTTGGATGTCTCAAAAGTCTTGGCCAATCCGCCCAAGAGCCCTGGGATCTTGCCGTACTGTACCAATGCTCTATTGCCTAGACGAGATCGGAAGGATGAAAGCGGGGGTGGAGGCGATCGCGCACCGGTTCCCCCTGGTTCAAATGCTGGTCCACAATTCTCGGCACATCTTCGGCAGTGACCCGGCAGTACCAGGTATTGCCGGGCATCACTTTGACGGTAGGCCCAGCGCTGCACTGGCCCATGCAGTCACTCTCGGCCACCAGGATTTGAGAGTTCTGGTACTCCCTAAACGTTGCCAGCACCGCCGCCGAGCCACCGCGATCGCAGGATCGGTGTCGGCACACCTGTACCAACCAGCGTTTTGGTAAAGCGGGGGAAGCCGGGGAGCCTGCCATGGAACCTCGCTATGCGACCGGTTTTTAGCCTGCCCCAGACGGTAACACAACCAGCCGTGTCATCATCGACAGGATTTGTTGTCCCTGGGTAGATGGCAGATGCGGTGAAATCTCAGACTATAGATGCAGCCAACATCTCACAGGGGGATGTAGTACGGGAATCCTTAGCTAAGGCTTTCCTATGCTCACCCTGGTTAGCCATCGGGCTAGGGGATGCTCTGGTCCATTGGCGTGCATCACAAGAGACAATGATACGGTTCTTAAAAATTTTCTGCCAGACATTGGTGGTGCTGCTGCTACTGTTTGTGGCGCTGCCCGCGGTGCTGAAACTCTTTGACACTCCCTCTTTTGCCATTGGCAGCCACCCCTTTATGTGGTTGAGCTGGCGCAACGAGGACAGCGGTAGCGGAATTCGCTTTAACCTACTGCCGCTGGTGCTTTTGGCCTTTAGCATCGGCCTCTTCACCAGCTGGATGCCCCAGCGCGATCGCCTGGAATAATTTCCCAACCTACCGTGCGACTTGGGGCGGGCACATCTGTGGCTAATTCTCCGCTAGCCCCAGAACCAAACGATGGCAACACGCCTTTCTAAGCAGCCACTAGCGCCTGCACCAGGCTCTGGAACAGGGGCAGACCATCGATGCCACCGAGCACTGGGTCGGCGGCCCGCTCGGGGTGGGGCATGAGGCCCAGTACATTGCCCTGGCGGTTGCAAATGCCCGCAATGTTGCCCAAAGACCCGTTGGGGTTGTGGTGGGCCTCTACTCCGCCATCGGGACCGCAGTAGCGAAACACAACCTGATCGTGGGTCTCAAGCTCGGCCAGGGTAGCCTCATCGGCGTAGTAGCAACCCTCTCCGTGGGCGATGGGTAGCGTAATCACCTGACCAGATTCATAATTTGCGGTCCACAGCAGGTTGGTGCGCTCCACCTTGAGGGGAACGCGATCGCAGATAAACCGCATATCCCGGTTCCGCATCAGCGCCCCCGGCAGCAGCCCTACCTCAGTCAAAATTTGAAACCCGTTGCAAATGCCCAGCACCGGCTTACCCCGGTTGGCGTGCTCCACCGTGGCTCGCATGGCGGGGGAAAAACGCGCGATCGCCCCACAGCGCAGATAGTCCCCATAGCTAAAGCCGCCCGGCACCACCACCAGGTCCAGATCGTCCAGATCGCTATCTTCGTGCCAGATCATGCGCGTGGGCTGGCCCAGAATGTCGCGGGTGACGTAGGCGACATCGCGATCGCAGTTAGCGCCAGGGAAAACAATGATGCCGAATTTCATGCTTACCTTACTTCAAGCCGTGGCTAGCGTTTGCAGTTCAAACCGATAGTTCTCGATCACCGGGTTGGCCAAAAGCTGATCGCACATGCGATCGAGCTGCTGGCTGGCCGCCGCTTCAGAATCGGCCTCCAGGGTGAGTTCAATGTACTTGCCAATCCGCACTGGGCCGACGTTGCTGTAGCCCATGTGGGCCAGTCCCGACTGCACAGCGGTCCCTGCCGGGTCGAGGACAGAGGGGCGCAGGGTCACATAGATGCGGGCGCTGTAGTGGGGCACGGCAGACTCCAAAGGCAGAGAAAATCGCGATCGTCAACAGTCCCCATCCTACCGTATCGCTCAGTTGATAAACTTGAGGCAGTACAAGTGAGCAGTATGGTACGACGCACCCGCAGCCAAGAGAAAGTTTTAACCGTTTTAAAGGGCCTGAGTAAGCCCATTTCGGCTCAAGATCTCTACGTGGAAATGCGTCAGGAGGGCAACACCATGGGCCTGGCCACGGTCTACCGGGCGCTGGATGCTCTCAAGCTGGAAGGGGCGGTGCAGATGCGCACGCTGCCCTCGGGCGAGTCGCTCTACAGTCTGCCTCAGGAAGACCGCCACCACCTCACCTGCTTGCAATGCGGCATCACTATCGCGATCGATGAGTGTCCGGTGCACAGCCTGGAAAAAGACCTGCACCAGGCCCACCAGTTCAAAATTTTCTACCACACGCTGGAGTTTTTTGGTCTCTGCCCCCGCTGCCAGGGCAGTCTATCTACGCCCTAGGGCATGCCATCGATTCTGGCCAGAAGCCTGGTATTACAAGCATTGCCACGCCTGTCCCCAAAAAAGACTAGTGCTCTGTCAAACCTAAGTTTGTAGGTTGGGTGGCGCCCTAGCAGAACCCAACAAGGGTTCCTGTCGTTGGGTACGCTCCGCTTTACCCAACGACAGGAACCCTAATTTTTTTTAGCTTTGACGCTGCGCTAGCTTTTTCGGATAGGCTTTTATGCCGTTAGCTCACGGGACAGCAGTCGACTGAATTGCTTGAAAACCGATGTTTTGACTCGGCGAACGCCACGACGCACAAGGGTAGTCGTGTAATTGAGGGCGTTATTTCTCCAGCCCTTCCATGCGGTCTGATCCAAGTAGTGAAAAAATCTGTCGGCTCGGGGATGAACACAGTTTTTTCCCCAGGGTTTAGGTCTAGTTGTGTAGTGGATAATAAATGGGTGTTGCAGTAGTTCCAGGTACGTAGTCTTGTCGTAAGGACTGTCTTGGTACGAGTCGTAGGAGTAGATCGCGTAAATTTGATTCCATTTGGGGTCAAGCTCGCCCCACTGATCTGCCAAAACCATATTTATGGCGTCCTGGTCGGGATACGGCAAATCTGGGTGATCATTGATAAACTTCAGCGCCGAATCGGCGACATGGTTTTGTCGCCACTTTTCAAGGTCCATGACCAAGACCCCCGAATTTAGATACCTGTGACCTATCTTTTCTATTTCTGAACTCTCTGGAATTATAGATTCAAAGTGTTCGACGACATCTAGATCCTTACCAATGGCCTGATCCTGGACGGCCAGCAAGGCATTGCCTTTCAGATCCTGATTCCAGAGTTGTTCCAGGTCCTGTTCTACTACAGTATCGGAATCCAAATAAATTACCTTCTTGTACTGCGGCGGAACAATAGCCGGCAATAGCAACCGATAATAAGTTGAAATGGGATGGTTGCTGGCCTTGCACTTCATCAGTGTGGCTTTAATCTGGTCTGCGGTAGGCTTAATCCAATGGACATCAATCCGGCTTGAGTCGAGGGTTTGAAGCAGCTTTTTTTGGTTGACAGCACTGATACCGCCGTCCAGGATAAACAAGACCATCCGGCGCTGAGGATTTAGATTTTTAAAGGCCGAAAAGGTTGTTACAGCCAAAGGCATGGCGAAGAAATCGTCGGCTGCACAGGCAACAACAATAGGTTCTTGCATAGAAGTAGACATAGCTTATACCTGAACGCTAATTAGTCGAATCACAGGAGTTAAATCACAGGTCTTTTTTTGGTTTTACTGTCCTTCTGAGCTTGTTTTGCGATGCACAACGATCATTGAGCGGCCATGGGCTTTGAAGGATATTAACTATTGACCGCATCTAACCAGCTAGAGTGCTAGGCAAGATTGCTCACAGACGTTTCAAAACCATCAGCGATCGCGCCGCTACCGGAATAGCTTGCTCAGCGGTAAAGGTCCGCTCTTCGGTTACAAACCGAGGTTCTTTGGTGTCAATTTCAACGATCCATGGATACTCCCGAAACAGCTTCGGCAGCTGAAACTTAATGGTTTCGTAATGGGCGTTGAAAAACATGAAAAAGTCATTGTCGCTGATGCGCTCTCCCTGACTGCCGGGACTGGGAATTTTGTCCCCGTTTAAAAACACACCCATCGACTTGATATAGCCAATATCCCACTGATCCTGGGTCATTTCGGTGCCGTCAGGGTTGTGCCAGCTGATGTCGGTCACGCCAATGCCGTGAATGGCTTGCCCCTGAAACCACTTGCGTCGCCGAAAAACCGGGTGCTGTTTGCGGTAGTAGATCAGCTCCCGACAGAAGTTAATCAGATCCTGGTTGCCCTCGGGCAGGTTCCAGTCAAACCAGGAAATCTCGTTGTCCTGGCAGTAGCCGTTGTTATTGCCCAGCTGAGTGCGCCCAATTTCGTCGCCACCCAGCAGCATGGGCACCCCCTGGGACAGCATTAGCGTGGTCAAAAAGTTGCGCCGCTGCTGTTCCCGCAGCTTCAGCACCTCGGGTTTATCCGTTGGCCCTTCCTCCCCACAGTTCCACGAGGAGTTGTTGCTTTCGCCATCTCGGTTGTCTTCACCGTTATCCTCGTTGTGCTTGTCGTTGTAGCTGACCAAATCGTTGAGGGTAAAGCCGTCGTGGGCCGTGACAAAATTGATGCTGGCGTTGGGCTGACGACCATTCATTTGAAAATACAGGTCGGGGCTGCCGGTGAGACGGTAGGCAAACTCGCCCAGAGTCTCATCTTGCCCGCGCCAGAAGTCGCGCACGGTATCGCGGTACTTGCCGTTCCACTCTGACCAGTTGACTGGAAAGTTGCCCACCTGGTAGCCGCCTGTGCCCACATCCCAGGGCTCGGCAATCAGTTTTACCCCGGCCAACACCGGATCCTGGTGAATCAGGTCAAAGAAGGCGGACAGGCGGTCCACGTCGTACAGTTCCCGCGCCAGGGCCGAAGCCAAATCAAACCGGAAGCCGTCCACGTGCATATCAATTACCCAGTAACGCAGGCTGTCCATAATCAGCTTCAGCACCTGGGGGCTGCGCATGTGGAGAGAATTGCCGCAGCCGGTGAAGTCCATGTAGTAGCGGGGATCGTCTTCCACCAAGCGGTAGTAGCTGGCGTTGTCCACCCCCCGCAGCGACACCGTGGGGCCAAAGTGGTTGCCCTCCCCGGTGTGGTTGTAGACCACGTCGAGAATGACCTCAATGCCCGCCTGGTGGAGAGCTTTCACCATCTCCTTAAACTCTTGTACCTGCTCCCCCAAGACGCCACTGGAGCTGTAGCCTGAGAACGGCGCAAAAAAGTTGATTGAGTCGTAGCCCCAGTAGTTGCGCAGCCCCTTATCCACCAGGTGACCGGGGCGCGAGAGAAAGTGGTGGATGGGCATCAACTCCACGGCGGTAATGCCAAGCCGCTGCAAATGTTCGATGGCAACCGGGTGAGCCATTCCGGCATAGGTGCCCCGCAACTCCTCGGGAATGTCAGGGTGCAGCCGGGTAAACCCTTTGACGTGAACTTCGTAGATTACAGTTTCGTGCCAGGGAGTCCGCAGCAGGGTGTCCCCTTCCCAGTCAAAGGTTTCATCCACTACCACCGACTTGGGCATCAGCGGCGCGCTGTCGAGATCAGAAAAGGAAAGATCTTCCTCTGGACTGTTCCAGTCGTAGCCAAAGAGTTCGGGGCCGTTGCCAACTTCTCCAGAGATGGCTTTGGCGTAGGGGTCAATCAGGAGCTTGTGAGGGTTGAAGCGATGCCCCTCGTGGGGGGCGTAGGGACCGTGTACCCGGAAGCCGTACTCCTGCCCTGGGCCAATGCCGGGCAAATAACTATGCCAGACAAAGTTGCTGACCTCCGTCAGCGGCACCGTGGTCTCTTCGCCATTTTTGTCGAACAGGCAGAGGTCTACCCCGGTGGCGTGCTCAGAAAAGAGGGCAAAGTTGGTTCCCTTATGATCCCAGGTGGCTCCGAGCGGATAGACGTTACCAGGCCAAACTGCAACATGCATAGGTTGAAGCTTTTTTTGAAGGGATTTTTTGAAGGGATGCAGAGTCTGGGCCTGAGACATAGCCCAGACTCTGGTGAAAACTCACCGCAGGATCTATGCAGACGACCATAGCAAAGCCCCTTCCCAAAAAAGATCTACCCTGGGAGAGACACGCACGCTCTCCCTCTGAATCGGTGACTACAACGGCGTTCAAATTAGCCAGAGCGCTACCCAAAATGGTCAGCAGGTACTATCAGCAGGTACTAATAGGGTGTGTGCTCGTCTGGCGTGACCACCCTGCCTGGGGCCAACGGTACTTTAGACCTCCCTACAGCAAATCCTTCAGCATTGCTTAATTAGGACCGCTTACCCAGCGCAAACACGCGCAGGTAACTAATCCCCACGGTTGATGCTGAAGCCATGGGAAGGCTTGATAATCAAACCTTAATGAGGCGGGGGCTAATGGTCTGTTCTGCGGTAAGGGTGCCCAGACAAATTTTCCTGCTGACTCCACAGTTAATACTGATAACTATATCCCCGGCCCATGGTTAAGTTTCGATCTTACTTCGAGCGTCATTACCCAAAATTAGAGCGGATCATTGCCACGATCGCTCTAATCAATCTGGGGCTAGTTTTTTTCGATCTTTCCTACATCAGCCTGCGGCCCGTCTACCGGCAATATACACCCGTTGTTGTCCGCATCTATGACCCGGTAAAGGGAATTGTTTCCCATCCGCAAACCGAGGCCTACCAGGACCAAGTCAACGCGCTAATTCAGCAATTGGCGGCCCCAAACTCGGAGCGATCGCAGGTCGAAACCTCCCTGTCTAGCCTACGCAGTCTGAGCCAGCCGCTAACGACAGAACGGGTTTTCACCACCCCCAACGGCGACCATTCCCTGGCCACGCTGCAGCAGCTGCTGCAGCAAAGAACCGGACAACCCTCTCCCCAGGCCGCCTTTGATCAATTCTGGAGTACAGAGTACCTGAACCAGCAGGGCTGGCAATCGGAGCTGGCGTTCTGGAATAGCCAGATTCGCCCCTACTTGGAGGCCAATTACTTTCGGCAAATTACTGGGCTGGGGATGCCCGTTGACTATTTCTGGCTGATTGATCTGCCCTTCGTGCTGATTTTTGGCATCGATATCGTCAACCGGATTCGCATGTCCCACCGGCGCAATCCTCACCTGAGTTGGGTAGAAGCGGCGTTGCGCCGCTGGTACGACCTGTTTCTGCTGCTGCCATTCTGGCGTGGGCTGCGGGTCCTGCCCGTGGCGCTGCGGCTGTATCAGGTCGACATGCTCAACCTGGAACCGTTGCGAGCAGAGGCCCAGCGGGACGTGGTTGTGACCGTTGGGGCCGACATTGCTGGTATTGCCGGCATAGAGATCATTGAGCAGATGCAGAGTTCTATTCGCCAGGGCGAACTGCTGGACTGGGTTTCGTGGATTGATCCCGATGTCACGACCCACAGCGAGGTTGAAATTGTGGCCGAGGAGGAGATAACGGCGATCGCCAATCAGCTCTACATCGTTGGCGTGCAGGATATTTTGCCCCAGGTTCAGCCCGACATTGAAGACCTGGTACAGCACAGCATCGCCCAAACTCTGGAGCAATTGCCGGGCTATCCCAAAACCAGCGGTTTGCCTGGTTTAGAGCAGCTTTCGACCCAGATCAAGCAGGGTTTATCCCACTCACTGGCCCAGGGTCTGTACCACACCCTCACCAGCAGCCTGGCAGATCCCAAAGCCGAAGAAATTACCGCCCGTCTACAGCACAATTTGCGCGCCGCCGTTGCCCAAGCGCTCAGCCAGCACAATACCCGGCAAAATATTGAGCAGCGTTTGATCAGTGCCCTGGAAAAATTCAAGCTCAACTACGTGAAGACCCTAGCCGAAGTTGGCGGCGAGCAGTTGGCCGATCGCACCGAGATTCTGCGCAAGCAGATCAGTTGATGGGAAAATTGCGATTGGCCCCACGCCAAGACCCACCGGGGGGCAGTGTAACTATTCATACCCCAGGATTGATGCTGCTGGGCCAAAACTTTTTTACGCTTTATGCAGTGATCCCGTCTGGCTTACCCGGCATCTTTAGTCCGGGTGGGGCTTTGTAGATACTAGCACCGCACTATGCAACGAGTACTGATAATTGGCGGTTGCGGCCGCATTGGCAGCAGCATTGCCCGCGATATTCTGGCCCACACAGCAGAGGTCGAAGTCACCATCACCGGGCGTAACCCCCAGCTAGGAATGGCCGCCCTGGAACGGCTGGGGGCCAAGGTGCAGTTTCAGGTACTCGATTTGGCCAACCCACAGGAGGTGCGATCGGCGGTGGAAAAAGCCGACCTGGTCGTGCATTCGGCCGGGCCCTTCCACTACCGCGATGGCGGGATTTTGCGGGCCTGCATTGAGTGTGGGGTTGACTACACCGACGTGAGCGACGAGCGCAGCTTTACCCGCAAGGCCCTGGCCATGCACCCCGAGGCGGAAGCAGCTGGGGTGACAGCGGTGATCAACACAGGGGTGTTTCCCGGTATCTCCAACAGCATGGTGCGCCAGGGGGTAGAAACCCTGGACGAGGCGGAGTCTATTCAGCTCAGCTACATTGTCGCCGGGTCGGGTGGGGCTGGGGTGACCGTCATGCGCACCACGTTTATCGGTCTCCAGCGCCCCTTTGAAGCCTGGATCAACGGGGCCTGGCAGCCAATCAAACCCTACACCGAGCGGGAAACCCTCGAGTTTCCCCCCCCCTACGGTCGCGCCAACGTCTACTGGTACGACATGCCCGAAGCCATTACCCTCCAGCAAACCTTCCCGGTCAAAAGCGTGATTACCAAGTTTGGGGTCGTGCCCGACTTCTATAACCACGCCACCTGGGCTATGGCCCACTGGCTGCCGCCAGCGGTGCTGCGCAGCCCTCAAACCGTAGAATTTTTGGCCAATGTCAGCCACTCCATGACCGATGTCACCGACCACTTCAGCGGTACGGGAGTGGCGATGCGCTGCGATATCAAGGGACAGCAGCAGGGCAGGGAAACTCACTACGTCAGCACCTTTGCCCACGCAAATGCAGCGATCGCGACCGGCCTCGGCACCGGCAGCATCGCTGAACTCATGCTCCAGGGGCGGCTCAAGCGGCCAGGGGTTTACCCGGTCGAACAAGCCCTTTCGACCGATCTCTTTAAAGAAACAATGACATCGCGGCAACTGACCATTCACGAAGTTGTTCGGCAGGCTGAGTCCGCAACTCAAATACCTTAGTACCCTGCGGCATACGTCAGCCAACTGTTCCTGAAACCTGAAACCCAGCACCTGAAACCCTCAGCAATAGTTGCCCTATTTCTGACAACCCGTACTAGACAAATTAAGCAGCAGCTGATCGGTAGAGCACCTTATTTTTTGCAGGGTATGACATCATTTGGCCTGGCGCACCAGGCTGGGCCCCAGGGTTGCGCTGAGCTATGAACACCACAACTTTCTCTACAGAAGCGTTGAATTAGGACTACCTAATCACCGGGTTTACGACATCATCTGGCAGATGATATCGCTGTTTCAGTAGCGTAAATTCAAGCTCCCAAGGGGGTGCCTCCCATTTTCACAAGGTTGCCGACCTTATCCCCCAACCCCTTCTCCTCCAGGTAAAAGGGGAGCCGAATTTCTAAAGTCCCTCTCCTTGAGGGAGAGAGCTTTAGGGTGTAGCTTGCTTCCCGCAGGGTGAGTTACATAACTGGGATGCACCCTTCCAAAGTGATCAGCTTCGCTGACCATGGCCTCTTAAAAATGTGGCCCTTTAAAAATGCTCTATCCTTAGGCCGCCAATATTGTCCCTGGAAGGATTTTATGGCGGTTTTTCCATCTACCTAATTGCGGATTAACCCGCCATCTCCACCCCAGGATTGAGGGGGATCCATGAAGAAAGATTTTAATGTCTAGTTAACCGACATATTTCTTTATTATCTTTTCTCGGAAAGGGGATGGACATGTTCCAGCCAGGCAAACTACAAAACTACCTAACCCAAATCAGCGAGCAGCGATCGCCCGTTGAAGACACCTTAAAGCGCAATATTTTTATCTACGGCATGTGGCTGCTGGCCATCCCAGCGCTAATCTACGGCGCTATAGAGCGAGGGTTCTCAGCCTTTTCGCAGTCAGCCATTAATGCCCACGACATCTCCTACTGCATGATTGGCCTGATCATTCTGATGGCCTGGGTCTGTATTGGTTTGGCTGAAGATAGATCCGAATCAGAGGGCTTGCCAGGTACCCAACTTGTCCAGACGCAGACAATACCATTTGACTCAACCTGCATTGCTCAGCAGAGCTATCGCCTGCCTTTTCCCTCCCTGTGTCAGATCTATCATCTGCTCAACCTCAAGCATTTGGAAGATGTCCACCGCTTCAGCCTCGGTAACCTGAAGGTGATCAAAGTCAGTCATTTTCAAGAAACCCAGGCAGGCGGACATCTGCGGTTCAAAACAGTGCTGGATTCGCCCTTCAACGTGCTGAGACTGTGGCGCGACCCCAGCGTGGATGTCGATTTGACCATTCACTCGCCTCACCAGATCGAGCTAAAAGTACCCGCCTACGGCCAGAAGTTTATTCGGGTGCTGTTCAATGTGATTCCTGTAAATAGCGAAGAGCACTACCTGTGCATTCAAATGTTTAGCGATTTGAGATGGCCAAAGGAACTGCTGAAAGCCATTCTGCTGCTGGCCGCCAGCCTGACCCTGCTAGAAGATCTGCCCTACCTGCAACACCTGGCCAAACGCAACTACAAGCAGATGGTCAAACAGCCCCAGCGGCGGCGAAATCCTAGCCAGGCTATGCAGCTCTTTCACCGGTATGTCGATCTCTATGCCGATCAGCACAGCACAGCGCATTTAGGCAGTCTTCCGCAGCCCCAGCGCTACAGGCCAGCCTTGCCCTAGTACTTGACCAACCTGATTGTGACAGGCTCCAACGGTCTAACGGTGCAAGGTACACGGTGTACGGTTTAAGGGCTGCCGTGAACCGTACACCGTGCACCGTGAGCCCCACCAACCTCTCATAATTGCCTTGGCAGACTACTAGAGGCAGTCGTCGAGGTTTTTAGCCAGAATTAGCCAGCATTGATGACACGCCTAAACCCTATTCTCAACTGTTATCAACCATGCCCTGGACCTACAGCGATTACCCTGTCTCCATGAAAAACCTCACCGCTGAGGTGCGGCGCAAGGCGATCGATATCGCCAATGCTCTGCTGAGCGACGGGTACGAGGACGGCCGGGCGATCGCGATCGCCACCGCCCAGGCCGAAAAATGGGCCCAGCGGCGCGACAAGCAAATCGCCAAGAAAAATACCGGCGGCACCACCGGAAAAGCGGTTGCCCCCGAATCTGAGAAGGGCGATGGGGAAGCCATCCATGTAGTTTGTGATCCCGAGGGCACGGGCTGGGTGGCCACCCAAGATCAAAAACGCATCGCCCAGGGACAAGCAAAAGACGATGTGATTCACAAGTGCGACGAAAAGGCTCGGGCGCAAAAGGTAGAGCTGTACATCCACGATCAACAGGGTGATGTAGTCGAGGCCAGGGACTATACCTGAGGCCAATGTAACCTCCTGAACCGTTATGGCTAACTGGGCAAACAACACGCATCCTCTGCAGGTAAGCCGATTCTGGCGTTGCTGAACACAGGTACGAATCAAACAAGTAGCGACTCCCGTAGGGGCAAACGGTCGTTTGTCCTTACTCAAATTCATGACCCAATCAGCAACGCCCGATTCTTAGGGGAATCTAAGAATTGACAGGCCATTAAAGCAGAGCCAGTACTATGCAAAGAAGGTCGAGGGCAAAGAGCGTCGAGGGCAAAGAGCGTCGGGGTTGAGCCAAGTGGGTTTGTTCGCTCAGATCCCGGCTCAGATTAAAGGAGCATTGCGATCGCTGGCATCAGGCTCAGATACGCCAGTTTGGGGTGCCCATCGTCTCATCTGTCGTCTCTTTTCAGGAGCCCATCCACTAGTACCCCGTGGCATCAGTCAGCTAACTGTTCCTGATACCTGAAACCCTCAGCAATGGTTGCCCTAATTCTGACAACCCGTACTAGGGCCCCAGAATCGGCGGCGCTCCCGACCGTAGCTGTGGTGACGTTAGAAACGGCCTTTCACCCGGTAGGATACTACAGGATCATTAAACGCTTCAGCCCATGCGCTCTGGGGGGCAGGGTCTGCAACGGTCTATCAGAATTACCAACGGAGTAGTAGTCATGGTCGCAATTACATCGGTTCACGGCAGGCAGATCCTCGACTCGCGGGGCAACCCCACGGTTGAGGTCGATGTGGTGCTGGAGGGGGGCGCAAAGGGCCGAGCGGGCGTGCCCTCTGGAGCCTCTACCGGCATTCGTGAAGCCCTCGAACTGCGGGATGACGACAAGGCTGTCTACGGCGGCAAGGGGGTGCTCAAGGCCGTGGCCAATGTCAACGACACCATTGCCCCGGCCATTGTGGGCATGGATGCGATGGATCTGGCCGCCGTCGATCACAAGATGCTGGCCCTCGACGGCACCGACAACAAAGGCACCCTGGGCGCCAACGCGATTCTGGGCGTGTCGATGGCGGTGGCCCGGGCTGCGTCGATTGCCGCCGATGTGCCCCTCTACGTCCACCTGGGCGGCCCCGACTCGGTGCTGCTACCGGTGCCCTGCTTCAACATCATCAATGGCGGTGCCCACGCCGACAACAGCGTTGACTTCCAGGAATTCATGATTGCCCCGGTAGGTGCGCCCACCTTTTCTGAAGGGTTGCGCTACGGGGCCGAGGTCTACCACGCCCTCAAGTCGGTGCTCAAAGCGGCGGGCTACAGCACCGCCATTGGCGATGAGGGTGGCTTTGCCCCCAACCTCAAGAGCAATGTGGAAGCGATCGAGGTGATCCTGAAGGGAATTGAGAAGGCGGGCCTGAAGCCGGGGGATGACATTGCGATCGCCCTCGACCCCGCCGTTAGTGAGCTGTACCAGGAAGACGGCAGCTACCTGTTCTACAAGTCCGACAACAGCCGCAAATCCACCGACGACATGATTGCCCTGTGGGAAAGCTGGGTCAACCAGTTCCCCATTGTCTCCATCGAAGACGGTCTCGGTGAGCAGGACTGGGCGGGCTGGCAGGCCATGACCCAGCGGCTGGGCGATCGCATTCAGCTCGTCGGCGACGACGCCTTCGTTACCAACCCCGCCATCATTGCCCAGGCCATCAAAGACGGCGTTGGCAACTCCACCCTGGTCAAAGTCAACCAGATCGGCTCCATCACCGAAACCCTGGAGGCGATCAAGATGTCCCACGACGCGGGCTACACCTGCATGGTCAGCCACCGCTCCGGCGAAACCCCCGACGATTTCATCGCCGACCTGGTGGTGGGGGCCATGACTGGCCAGATCAAGTCTGGGGCTCCCTGCCGGGGCGAGCGGCTGTCGAAGTACAACCAGCTACTGCGGATTGAAGAAGAGCTGGGCTCCAGAGCCCAGTACGCCGGTCTCAACACCTTTAAGCGCAAAACCCTGGCCGCCTAAGGGATCGAGCCACAGCTGCGGCAGTAAGCCCAGGGTGCTGCTGGGGCCATTTCGCTGGCTCCAGCCCCTCTGCTTCGCACGGCCTTTGGCCTAGGACCAGGGGCGTCGTCCCTCCTGGGGCGCAAACGCAACCATTGAGTCGTGAATCTGTAAACTTGCCATCCGCTCATCGCCCCCTTAAATTCCCCAATTCTGGAGGACTTTGAGATTTCGACTCCCCCCAAAATTGGGGGGCTGGGAGGGCAAATCATACCTGCATTCAGCAACGCCGGATTCTAAACCATCCGGCCTAGGGATCAATCGGGCAGTGCCCGGCTGGCCCCACGATGCGAAACGAGCCGCCGCCGTCGCGCAGCTCCATCTCCAGATGCCCCTGAAACCCCGACAGCACCAGCGCTAGCAGCGCCCCCATCAGCACCAGCCCCGCGGCCCCCGCCACCCCTTTCACCCCCTGCTGAAACGCTTCGCTAAACATTTCCGCCCCCTCGGCAATGGCTAAACAACCCTCTAGTCGTTAGTAAGCGCTGGCGGGGAAATGAGACCGGGAGCCAGGGAGGGCAAACTCTGTCTAGGGTCGCAAATACTGCCGAAAAAACTCGATTTGGAGCTGTGCCGCCTGAGTCTGATAACCCGATCCGTAGAGGCTGTGGCCCACCCCCTCAAACTCGTACAGCATCACTGGCACCCCGGCTAGATCAATCACATCGTGGAAGTTGCGGGCCACGTCAATCTGTAGAAAGTCTTCGGAGCCGTGGAACAGCAGGGTGGGGGTGCGAATGGCGGTCGCACGGTACAGCGGCGAGGCCTCGATGTAGCTGTGGGGGGCCTCCATGGGCGTCTGCCCCATCAGAAACGACAGCAGGGACGAATAGCCCAGCTGCCACTCGGTCAGGGTGTCGAGCAGAGAGCACTGGGGGTTGGCGGCGGCCACCAGCTGAGGAAACTGGGCCATCAGCTGGGCGGCGTAGTAGCCGCCGTAGGAGCAGCCCGTCACCCCCACCTGGGCCGCCGTGGTCCACCCCCGCTGAATCAGCTGGCCAATGATGTCGGCCCCCTCCCCCACATCGAGGTGGCCAAAGTTTTGCCCGTCGGCCAGGGCCCGGTAAAGCTCTGGGCCAAACCCCTCTCGCCCCGCCAGCGGCACCACCAGCACCGCCAGCCCAAAGTTGGGCAGCAGGTTGAGGGGCATTTCCACCTCGGTGGCAAACTCGTGGGTCATGGAGAACCCCGGCCCTCCCTGCTGCCACAGCACAATCGGCACCCCCTGGGGTGGAAAGGCGCTGCCTGCTGGCTGCACCAAAAAGCCCTGGCGACTGCCCTGCCCAGTTGAAAAGCTCACCGCGTCAACCCGCACCCGGTTGCTGTCGGCCACAGCGGCATTGACGGTCGTAAGCGATCGCGGCGTCCCCTCCCCCGCCAGATCGATCGCATATAGCTCCGGCGGCTGTGTCACCGACGAAAAGCCGTAGACCACCGTGTCGCCGGTTTCGGTGGTCACAATCGACGCTGGATCCACTGACCCCGGCGGCAGCGGCAGGGGGGCGAGGGTGCGTTCGCCCAGGTCGTACAGGTACAGGTGCCGGTTCAGCCCCTCAGTCGCCCAAAACAGCAGGCGATCGCGGCCCAAAAACTGCCCCTCCGACTCCGTTGGTCCCCGCAGGGCATCGGCTGCGATCGTGTCGAGTCGGGTGCCCTCCAGGTCGTACAGCTCAAAGTAGGCCGACTCAGAGAAGGCGTAGGAGGCCTGGGGGCGGCCGCTCAGTCGCGTGGGGCGGTAGCGCTTGACCAGCAGGCGACGGCCATCGGCGCTCAGGCTGGCCTCGGCAAAGGGGTCGCCGCCGTGGTCTGGGGCCGTCAGCTTCAGCCGCAGGGGCTCTGGCCGCGAAAAGTCGAACACCTGCACCGTGCTGTGGCGGTAGAAGGGATTGGCGTCTGGGGCGAGGCGGCCCAGGGCATCCTGCACCAGCGGCGTGCCCAGGCTGGGGGTATTGGGGGTGCGATCGTTCAGCCGCCGCTCCTCTGCCGCCGCCATCACCAGCGCCACCTGGTCCCCTGTCGCCGACCAGGCGGGGGGACGAATCTCCAAATCCTCGGGCAGGCGGGCCACCTCGAGCCGCCGCAGGGAGGGCAAAAACACGATCTGGATAATATCTTCGGTTTCGCCGTAGATCCGCACCGCGAACTTAGAGAAGTCGGGGGCCATACCCAGCACTTCGCCATCCTCCGACCGGGTCGGGTAGACGCGGGTGCGCGAGGCGATTTCAGTCACCCGATTCACGGTGATCGTTTCCCACGGCCCAAAAGGGTCCTGCTGCACGTAGCGCAGGGTGTCGTTGTCGATCCACCGCAGCGGCAGGTCGGGGCTGATCAGGTCGTATTCCAGGGCCAGGGCCTCGCTGAGTTCCCCGGTGCGAATGTTGAGAAAGTACAGCTGCCGATCCGCTGGCAGGGCCCGACTGCTGACGGCAATCACCAGGGTGGTGCGATCGGGGCTGAGGGTGCTGAGCACCTCGATCTGCTGCACCCCCAGCAGCGCCTCCAACCGCATCTGTTCCGCCTCGGCCATGGGCGGGAGATCCAGCCCCTCCAGCCCCACCGGAACGATTTCTCCGATCGCGGGGGCCGCAACCACGAGGGCGGTAGCCGCAACCAGGCCCAGGCCCAGCGATCGCCGCACCGCGCTTTGCCCCGCGCCCCTGGGCAACTTAGGAAAACCCTGTAGCGAGGTCCACTGTCCCAGAAAACTTAAATTACGCCAGGAATGTGCCACCGGGCCCCTGTAAATAAAGACAAGCCATCATAGCGCTATCCCCTCAGTCAACGGGCGATCGCGCCTGAGTTTGTTAACAACCTGCCACCCCCAGCGCCGAGATGTGCCCAGCAAGCTACCGTGAGAGAAGACTATCCCTACCGCCCGTGACCCAGGCCGTGACCCAGGAATTTCAGATTTCAATCACTCCCGTTTTGGGAGCCGATACCTACTGGCTCCGCACCGAAGCGGTCGCCACCGGAGTTCCCCTGGCCGAAGCCCAGGTCACCTGGCCCCTGGAGACCTGGCTGGCCCAGGCTGAGGCGCTATTTCAGGACCCCCTGCACGCCCTGCTATCGGGGTCTGCGGCCCCAGTTTCCAATCTCCATGGTCCCGATCGCGATCGCCTCGGGGCCGACCATCCCTGGACGCAGCTGGGGCAGGCCCTCTACCAGGGTCTGTTTCAGGGCCGCATTCGCGACAGCTGGGTGGCGGCCCAGAGCGTGGCCCAAAACCGTCGCCAGCCCCTGCGACTGCGGCTGGGGTTCAAGGACAGTCGGGTGCAGCGCCTGCCCTGGGAACTGCTCTACGGCGACGATCGCCCCCTGGCCACCGGCCTCGATGTCACCCTGTGCCGCTACTACCAGGGTCAAACAGTCGCCGACCTGGCCGCCATGGCCCCCCTGGCCCCAGCCAGCGTTCCCCTGCGCGTGCTGGTGGTGATCTCCGCCCCCGACGACCAGGAGCGATTGGCCCTGCGCCAGGAGGTACAGAGCTTGATGGACAGTTTGCAGACCGCCGACCCGAAGCATCTGGGGCTAGCCGTCACCATTCTGGAGCAGCCAGGGCGGCCCGAACTGGTGCAGGCCCTGGAGCAGGGCAACTTCCAGGTGCTCCACTATGCTGGCCACAGCGACGCGGGCGAAACCGGCGGTGACCTGTTTTTGGTCAGCCCCCAGACCGGCCTCACCGACCGCCTCAGCGGCGAAGACCTGGCCGGGCTGCTGGTGAACAACGGCATTCGCCTGGCGGTATTCAATTCCTGTCGGGGCGCCTACACGGCCCAGGACGATGCCCAGGCGGGCTGGCGCGACCAGAATCTGGTGCAGGCGCTGGTCAACCGGGGGGTGCCGGGGGTGATCGCCATGGCCGACCGTATCCCCGACGATGTGGCACTCACCTTTACCCAACTGCTGTACCGCAACCTGCACCAGGGATACCCGATTGACCTGTGCCTCAGCCGAGTGCGCCAGGGGCTAATGTCGGCCTACGGCTCCGATCAGCCCTTCTGGATGCTGCCGCTGCTCTACCTGCGACCCGACTTCGACGGCTATCTATACACAGGGCATCCCGACGACCTCAAGGGCCTCGACGCGATGGGCCAGGACGACCTGACCAACGTCGCCCTGATGCCCCCCGACTACAGCACTGATCCCGAGATCTCAAGCCTGGCCGCCGAAATCCTCAGCCGTCAGGCCAGCGACGCCGAAACGGAACGCCTTGTAAATCGGCCCGATGGCAGCGGTTTACCCCTCTACGACTGGCTTCAGGAGGGCGATCCCGCCGAGGCAGCAGCAACCGATGCCGCCGTTGCCAACCTGGTACAGCAGCTCTCTCAGCCCAGGACTGCCAACGGTGATGGGCGCTCGGCCTCAGGGGACCATCCGCCCCTGGCCGCCGACCCCACCGAAAATCTGCTGCCCCAGCCGGACGCAAGGCCCCGCACTAGCGGGTCAGACGCCCTTTGGCCCTCTCACTCCCCCACAGTCAATGGCGCTGCGGCCCAGCCGCTGACGAACTCGCGCCGCTGGCCTAGCAACCTGTGGGTCTGGGGTGGCCTGGGCCTGGCCGGGCTCGGTGCCGTGCTCTGGCTTTCCCTCACCAGCCTGGCTATCTTCAATCGGCCCGTGGCGGCCCCCCCGGCGCTCCCTGAGATCGATCCCCCGGCGGCCAGCGGCGACTCGCCAGCCCAGCCCGGCACCAACGCCGCCCTGCTGTCCAGCGCGATTGGTGCCCTGGCCCTCGATCGCACCCCTGCCGCCAGAACCCTGATAGAGCAACTGCTCGATCGCAACGATCTGGTCTCAGCCGCCTCGGCCCTGGCCACCGCCTCTGACCCCCAGCTGCAAGATCCAGACATTGCCTACGTGCGGGGCCGCCTGGCCTGGCAGCAAATCAGCGGCGACCCCGCCCTGGGCACCACCGCCTACGACGTGATGCGGGCCTGGAGCACAGCCACCGAAGCTCGCCCCGATTTTCTCGAAGCCTGGGTTAGCCTGGGGTTTTCTCACTATGCTCTGGGCGACTACGGCCAGGCCATTCAGGCCTGGGAGCGGGCGATCGCCATCGATCAGGGCCAGCGGCGCGACATCGATCCGGCGGCTGGCCTACGGCTGGCCAATCCCTTCACTGTCAACGCCTACGCGGGCCTGGCCATGGCCTTCCAAAAAGAAAGCGCCATCGGCCTGCTACCCGAGGAGCGATCGCCCCTGCAGCAGCAGGCCGAGAGCTATTACCTGCAAATCCTCACCCTGGCCCCCGCCATGGTCAACCCCAACACCCTGGCCACCAACTGGCTTTGGAGTGGCCCTGGGCTGATCGCAGACTGGCAGACTACCATTGCCCAGCTGGCCATTGGACACCGCGACCCCCAGGGCGAAGGCCTCAACTAAATGCCCGCGCAGGCCAGAGCCGGGTGCTAGCATTGGTGAACACTTGAGATCCCCCCATGCCCAGCACCCTCGCTATTCTCGCCCACGCCAACCAGTTAGACACCGTTGTGGCCTGGCTTTCCAAGCATCAGCGGGTTCTGACCCACTTTCAAATCATTGCGGCGGCGGATCTGGCCGAGGCAATTGAACAGAGCTGGGAGGCCACCGCCATCGACCTGCTGCTCCTCAAAGACGCGAGCCAGGGCGGCGACATTGAGCTGTCGGCCCAGATCCTGGCGGGCAATGTGGCCGGGGTGATTTTCTTTACCGATCCCGAGGCGATCGCCACGGGGTTCCCCAGCTTTACCCTGGTGCTGCGGGCCTGCCAGATTCAGGGCATTCCCATTGCCCTCAACGACATATCGGCCACGCTACTGCTGCGCGGGATGGTTGAAAGCCAGATTGCCTACCTGATTTTTAACCCCGTGGCCGGCCAGGGCAATCCCAACACCGACCTGGCCCTGATCAAAGAGGTGCTGGAACCACAGATCCTGGTCAATGTGATCATGACCCAGCCCGAGCTTGAGCCCGCCGACCAGGCTCGCGAGATTATCGACCATATCCTTTCCAAAAATGAGCACGACCTGGGCCGCAGCCTGATCATTGCCTCCGGCGGCGACGGTACCGTGTCTGCGGTGGCCGGAGCCACCATCGGCACCGGCATTCCCCTGGGGGTCATTCCCCGGGGCACGGCCAACGCCTTTTCCGTAGGGCTGGGCATACCCACCAACCTGCGAGCCGCCTGTGAGACGATTCTGGCTGGCAACACCCACGTCATCGACGCCGCCCGCTGCAACGACATCCCAATGATTTTGCTAGCCGGGGTGGGGTTTGAGGCCGGCATGGTCGACGGGGCCAGCCGTCAGCTCAAAAACGAGTTGGGCAACCTCGCCTACGTGCTCTCTGGGGTGCGGCAGCTGGCCGCCGCCGCCCCCTTCACCGCCACCCTAGAAATTGAGGGGGAAGAGTCCACGGTGACCACGCCCGCCATCACCATTGCCAACGTGGCTCCACCGACCTCGGTGCTGGCCCAGGGGCTGGGCGAAGTAATTCCCGACGACGGGCTGCTGGAGGTGACCATCGCCACCAGCACCACGCGCCTCCAGGGTATCAATGCCCTGGCCTCCCTGATGGCCGCGGCCGCCTGGGGCAATCCTACCCAGCGTGACGATATTACCTCCCTGCGCACCAACCGGATCAAAATCACCACCGACCCCCCGCAAAAGTTGGTGATCGATGGTGAAATTCTAGAGGCCAACCCCATGGTGTTTGAGTGCCTACCCCAGGCGCTGACCGTGTTTGCGCCCTTAAAAACGGTCTAGCTAATGCCAAGGAACGCCGTAGCAATGCTGAGGTAGATAAAGATCCCCAAAATATCCACTACGGTAGTGATGAAGGGCGCCGACATCAGCGCCGGGTCGAAGCCCATGGCATTGAACAAAAACGGCAACCCGGCCCCCGTGGTGGCGGCAATGATGGCGATGCACAGCAGGCTGATGCCGACGGTGATGCCGATCTCCACCTGGCCCATGAGCACGTAGGCCAGCACAATCACCGCGATGCCGAGCAAAATGCCCAGCATACTTCCGGCAACGGCCTCTCGCAGAATCACCCAGAGGGTCTTGCGGTGCTTGAGTTCGTCGGTGCTGAGGGCGCGAATCACCACCGTCGAGGACTGGGCTCCTACGTTGCCGCCGGTGTCGATCAGCAGCGGCGTAAAGAAGGCCAGGGCCACCACCTCGTCGAGGATTTCCTCAAAGTTGCTCATCACAAAAATGGTCAGGGCATTGGTCAACAGCAGCACCGCCAGCCAGGGAATACGCTTACGGGTGATCGACAGCAGATTCGACTGAAAATAGCTCTTCCCCTCCGATCGCACCGCCCCCATCGTGTAAATGTCCTCGGTCGCCTCAATCTGCAGCACATCCATGGCATCGTCTACGGTGATGACACCAACCAGGGTGCGCTCGCGATCGACAATCGGCAGCGCCGCCAGGTCGTAGCGCTGAATCAGCTGGGCGGCTTCTTCTTGATCAGTATCGGTCTGGGCATAGATCACGTCCCGGTTCATTACCTGCTCTAGGAGTTGGGACGGATCCGCCAAGAGCAAATCACGCAGCGAAATCACCCCGGTCAGGGTCTGCCCTGCATCGGTCACGTAGATGTAGTAGCTGACTTCGCGATCGCGGGCCAGCACCCGCATCGCTTCACTCGCCTCAGCCACCGTCAGAGATTCCCCCAGGGAAATATACTCCGGGGTCATCAATCGACCGGCGGTCTCAGGCTGGTAGCCCAGCAGTTGGGCGGTGGTCTGGCGCTCCTCGGGAGTAAGCTGGGCCAAAATCCGCCGCACCATCTGAGGCGGCAGCTCATCGAACAGCCTGGCCCGATCGTCGGGGGCCATCGTATCGACAATGTCAAGAATTTCTTGGTCCTGAAACTCTTGAATCAGTGACTCCTGCACCTCAGTGGAGCAATATTCGTATACCTCGACCGCCTTGGCCCGGGGCAGCAGTCGAAAGGCGACCAGCTGCATATTCTGGGGTAAACCCTCAATGGCATCGGCAACATCTACCGCCTTAACGGGTACCAGCAGCGCCTTCGCCCCCTCCAGGTTCCGCTGATCAATCAGCAGGAGCAGCTGCGCAGTGACGATATCGCGGAGTTCCCTGGGCGATCGCGATTCTGTGGTCTGGGTGGATTCCATGGCCTAGCTCTAACGTTCTGACGGTGTCAGAGTACGTTAAAACAGTAGCCGAGGCTAGTGAGATTAGATACCAACCCTGGGGCGGGTTATTGTCGCGCTGAAATACGGCCCTGGCCCAGCGGTTGTTGTCCAGGGCCAACGTCGTTCAGGAACTGTGGTGCTGTTCTGGCCGGTACTCTCGCAGCCAGCAGCGCTCCAGGAAGCGCACCTGGTGCAAGTGCCAAAACCGCCAGGGATTATAGACAGTTTTGTAATGGCGTGAAAAAACGGGTTGATAAAGATAGGGCAGGATGGGAAACCGCATTGTTCTGAATAGGTCTGATAAATAGTGACGAAGCTGAGATAGCATTCGCGAAATGGCTTATTCTGGGGGCAACACAGCCTTCGACCGGGCTGCTTACTCAGTATAGGCAGATGCAAAAAGAGACCCAACATTGGGTCTCTCAGTTGGAAAGATATTTAATAATCGAACACAGAATTTATACTGCGCTCAGATAAATAGAAGCCCGATCTGGAACAACAGCGAAGCTGAGGGCCAATCGGGCTAAATGCTATGGGTCTTGGTATGGGGTAATGGAGCTGACGGGAGTCGAACCCGTGTCCGCTCTGAGTATTAACACACCACTCATTCACAGGCTTAGCCCCTCTAACCCTCAGGGCCGGAACCGCCACTTATCCCGGACGGCGGGATGCTCTGGCTAAGTCTTTGTCAATGGATTCACCAGAGGAAATTCATTGACGCATCCGTTGGGGTTTGTCCATAGCTCTTAACGGAGTCAAACTATGAACGCTCGCTAACTAGGTTAGATCTAAAACAGGTTTAGATTAAGCGGCAACAGGTGCAGCTTTACGAGCAAAAGGAACGATAGTGTTCGCAGTTACGTTTGGTTTGAGCCTTGATTTGCGAGAGTGGACTCCCTCTCGGCCTGCATCACAGCGTGACTTTCGTCAAAACGTCGAAACCGTTACAGCCCCCTGTATAGAACCCTCTGGATTAATTATAGATCATTGGTATAGGTATATGGGGATGTAGGCGTACGGGAGGTGCCCCTGCCCATGGCCTGCGCTGTCCCCAGGTCTAACCCAGCCTGGCCCAGTATGAATCTCTTATGGAGCCAATAATCTTTCGTAAACTCGATAGGGTAACACTCAAAGTATAATATTTACTTAATAGTTCTGTTCATGGCGGGGTTGCCCATCGGCACCATGCGCCCGGGCAAGCTCTAGATTATTAACTTCCTTTCATAGTTACCCCAACATTTCGCCCCCTGGGCGGCTGTTTGCAGCAATAAGGACTTTTCCCTATGACCACGACCAACGACTCTAGCAACGGTAGTGCCGATACCCCTGAAAAGGAAGCCAGTAACAGCCGTTCTAGTCGGGGCAACCGCACCAAGCGTAACGCCTCCGCTGGCGGCGGCTTGGTGAAGGCTAGCCCTGATAATGGCGACGTTCTGGTGCTGGCTGACAACACCCGCGTTGTCGAAACCGACACCCTGCCCAACCACCGCCCCATTGCCCTGGCCACCTTTGAGGTGGTAGGCACCCTCGATCGGGCTGGCGCTCGCCCGATTGGTAGCAACACCTTTGAGATTGCCACGACCGAAACACTGCCCGGACACCGCCCGGTGGCCGTGAGCACCCTACACATTGCCGATATTCACACCCTGCCCGGCGATCGCCCCATTGCCTCCAACGACGTCGTTGATCCTCCGGTCTCGATTCTGATGGGCTACCTCGACTAAACGCTAACTCAGCAATAAAAAGCTCCTCAGTGACGAGGAGCTTTTTTATTGCTGAGGTCAGGATTGAGTACCTGTAGGAGCGCAAGAGCTGGCGCAGCCGACAGGTGCCCCCGGACTTTGCCCCCTAGGCCTGTGCCGCCACCGGAACCGAAGCGGGGTAAACGCTGACTTTCTTGCCAGTTTTGCCGCGCCGCTCAAAGGTGACAACCCCATCCACCAGGGCAAACAGGGTGTCGTCGCCACCGCGACCGACATTCTCACCGGGGTGAATTTTGGTGCCCCGCTGACGGATCAAAATATTGCCCGCAGTGACGACTTCGCCACCGTAGCGCTTCACGCCCAGGCGCTTAGCGTTTGAGTCGCGTCCGTTCCGGGTACTGCCTGTGCCTTTCTTGTGAGCCATGACCTTTTTCCTTAACCTACCTAGTATCTACTCTAGCGCTAAAGACCTAACTGTCGGCGGCGCTCTCCACTGTCTCGGCCCCGGACTCGTCGGCCTCGGCGGCTGAAGCGGTGGCGGCGGTGCCTGCGACGGCCTTGCCGTTCACCTCAATGGTGTTGATCATCACGCGGGTGAGCTCCTGGCGATGACCCTGCTTCTTACGGGTCTTCTTCTTGGGCTGCATCTTGTAGACGATGATCTTTTTGCCCCGCAGGTGGCTGACCACGCTGCCGGTGACCGTCGCCCCTTCAACCACAGGCTGACCCACCAGCGCTTCGCCGTCGCTATCGACAAACAGCACCCGATCCAGGGTAACCGTATCATCCACCTCTAGGGCCAGGCGGTTGATGTCGTAAAAGCGGCCCGGCTCCACCCGCAGCTGCGTTCCACCCGCTTCAACAATTGCGTACGTCATTTCTTTACCTCATAACCGCCGTACAGGTGCCAACTGACCCCAGCAGGGCTCCCCGCAGGGAGGCGTTAGCCTTAGGAACCTGATCCGAGCGTATAAACACAGTCTTCCATTATTCCGAGTCGATCCCCGCTCTGTCAAGGGGGAGTTCAATCCGTAGGGTTAAATCAGCAGGCGTCGCACCTGGGCAGACACCCACTCGCTGACGAAAACGGTCAAAAACACCACTACCAGAATCATGCTCACCTGGCTCCAGCGCAGGATGTTAATCGACGCCTGGAGCTGGATGCCGATGCCCCCCGCGCCGACCAGTCCCACCACGGTGGACTCGCGGATGTTGATGTCCCAGCGGTAGACGCTGACGCCAAAGATGCTGGGCATCACCTGGGGCCAAAAGCCATAGCTCAGCACCTGGGCGGCACTGGCCCCGGTGGCGGCCACCGCCTCCACCGGCTTGGGGTCGATTTCCTCGATCGCTTCGTAGAACAGCTTGCCGGTGAAGCCAATCGAGCGCAGGCCAATAGCCAAAATTCCGGCCAGTACCCCCGGCCCCAGCACCACCACCAGCAGCAGCGCCCAAATCAGAGAATTGACCGAACGGGAGCCCACAATAACCAGCAGGGCAACGTAGCGCACCAGGGGGTGGGGGGTGGTGTTGCGGGCGGCCAGAAACGCGGTGGGAATCGCGACTGCAACCCCCAACAGCGTTCCCAGGGTGGCAATGTTGAGGGTGTCCCAGAGGGGCTGCCACAGAGTATTGAGATACCCCCAGTTGGGGGGAATGCCTCGGGCAATCATATTGCTGGCCTGTTCCGGGGCATCGGCCACAAAGCTCCAGTTGGTGTTGTCGGCAATCACCTGCCAGCAGAACAGCACCACGGCCACGCCCCCCAGCCTGCCCAACCAGCTCAACAGCGCCTGGGTGCGGTCGCGCTTTTGCCAAATTTTCTGACCGTTTTTTTCTAAAACCGGCATTACTGCAACCTCTCGCGCACCGCACTGGACACCAATTCCGTCGCCATCACCAGGGCAATGATCAGCAGCAAAATGGCCGACGCCGTGTTGTACTCATACCGCTGGATGGCGGTGTTGAGGGTGGCACCAATGCCCCCCGCCCCGACAATGCCAATCACGGCCGACTCCCTGAGGTTGATGTCAAACCGATAGAGGGAGAGCCCTACGAGCCGGGGCAGTACCTGGGGCAGCACCCCATAGGTCAGCATCTGTATCCAGGAGGCCCCGGTGGCACGCATCGCCTCCACTTGGTCAGCGTCAATTTCCTCAATGTCCTCTGCCAATAGCTTGGAGACAAAGCCAATGCTGCCAAACACCAGGGTCATCACCCCCGCCAGCGGCCCAAACCCCAGCATCACCACAAACAAAATGGCGATGATCACCTCTTGGAAGGTGCGCGATAGGGCAATGACCAATCGACACACCAGGTAGACCGACAGGGGCACCAGGTTGCGGGCACCGCCAATGCCAATGGGCACCGAAATCACCACGCCGATGGCCGTAGCCACCACCGTCATCACCAGACTTTCAATCAAGCCATTGATAATGTTGGTGCGACGGCTCACGAAATTGGGCTGGATAAAGCCCGCCAGAATCTGAACCCCCCGCTCCATCCCCCGGGCAATCCGGGCTGGGTTTACCTCCACGGACTGCACCGCCAGCACGATATAAACGATCGCGCCAATCAGCAAGCCCCAGCGCAGCCAGGGGTTCTTAATCAGGTTAGGGGGCGACCATCGCCGCCCCGCTACGGTGGCCTGGGTCATGGCTGACGCTCCCCGGCTGTGCCAGCCAGCATCGACGACGGCGCTTCATCGGACTCTGTCGCCGCGTTCCAGTCTTCTTCCCCATAGATTTGGGTCAGGGTGCGCTCCGTAAGGCCGCTGGGGGGGCCATCGTAGACAATTTCTCCCGCCTGGAGGCCGACAATCCGCTGGGCAAACCGCTGGGCCAGAGGCACATCGTGAATGTTGATGATCACCGATAGCCCCCGCTCCTGGGCCAGCTCACAGATCAGTCGCATGATCTGGCGGGCGGTTTTGGGGTCGAGGCTGGCGGTGGGCTCGTCCACCAGCAAAATGTCAGGATTTTGCAGCAGCGCCCGGGCAATGCCCACCCGCTGCCGCTGTCCACCGGAGAGGGCATCGGCGCGCTTGTCCGGAAACTGGCCCAGACCAACCCGGTCTAGTAGCCGAAAGGCTTCGTCCACCGTGCCCTGGGGAAACTTACGGAACCAGCTTTGCCAAAAGTTGACGTAGCCCAACTGGCCCGACAGCACATTCTCCATCACGGTCAGCCGCTCCACCAGGGCGTATTCCTGAAAGATCATGGCCATGCGCCGCCGCGCCCGCCGCAGTTGGGCCGAGCCCAGACGGGTGAGCTCCAGTTCCTTCAGGTAAATCTGACCGCTGGTGGGCTCCACCAGACGGTTGATGCAGCGAATTAGGGTGCTCTTACCGGCACCAGAGGGGCCAATCAGGGCCATAACCTGACCATCTGGCACCTCCAGGTTGACCGATTGCAGGGCAATATCCCCGGTGGGATAGCGCTTAGTGAGGGACTCAATGCGGAGCATAGGGCAATAGGGAGTGACAGCAGAGGCGTAACCGACGGTAGTCGGGGCAATACCCATGGACGGGTTCTGCTAACAAAACCCGTCCATGAATAGCACTGAAATAAGATCTAAAAAATTTTTCAAGGCTTTGATCTGCCGTAGGGTGGGCACCGCCCACCAGCCTTAATTCAGCGACGTTCACCCATCCATAAGTACAGCGGGCAGCTCCAGGTCAGAACTGCCCGCTGGGTTGAGTCGGACTAGCTCAGAGTGTATTCAACGCCCTGAATTTCGTTGATTTCGCGAATCACCTGCCAGTACTCTTGGTAGGTGATTTCAATGAACTGGGCTTCCCCAGGCTCATCGTCACTGCCACCGAACTCGGCCTCCAGGCCAGTGCCGCTCCAGTCAAAGGTAAAGAAAGCCTCTTTGACCAGCTCAGCTAGCTCTGGGTCAAGGTTGTAGACGTAGCCGTAGCCAGTGGTGGGAAACGTTTCCGAGGTGTAAATCGTCCGCAGTTGGTCACAGTCCGCTGCACCCCGGGCGCACATCCGGTTTTTCACCGAGTTGGCGATCGCCGCCGCCTCAAAGTCGCCGTTCTTCACTCCCAGGATAGAGTTATCGTGGGCTCCAGAAAAAGCTGTTTGAAAGTCGCGATCGGCTACCAGGCCCGCTTCGCCCTCCAGTAAGGCTGACGGAGCCTGAAATCCAGAGTTAGAGGTCGGAGAGGTAAAGGCCAACTGACGACCGGCCAAGTCGTCTAAAACCTGAATATCGCTATCAACACGGGTAATGATTTCCATCTCATAGCCAAAGCTGCCATCGGCCGCTGCCATGATGGCAAAGGGCCGGAACCCGGCCAAGTTCACAGCAAAGGGTACCCCGCCCGTATTGACCCCAGCTACATGGAGCCGACCAGCCCGCAGCGCTTCAAGCTGTGCGGCATTAGAGTCCACAGCAAAGAACTCCACGTTTTTGCCGGTGACTTCTTCCATATGCTCAATGAAATCAGCCCACACATCTTCGTAAACCGCCGGGTCTTCTACGGGGGTGTAGGCAAAGACCAGGGTGTCAGGGTTGACGAACTCGGAAGGATCCGTAGGCGGATCGGCAATCAGGTCACCATCTTCATCGCAGAAGCGCTCGTCCATGGTGTCAGGACGGCTGCAACCAACTTGTGCAGCGGGGGTATCGCCATTGGCAGGGGCATCTCCCCCTGCCACATCGGTTCCATTTTGGGCGCAGGCCACGGCAAAGGCCGTAACGACCAACAGCGAGAAATAAAGAAATAGCTTGCGCCAACTGAACTTAAACATTGTTTTGGCTTGGTAGGGGACATCCACAAACTCCTTAACAACCTATCCAGCCAGGTTTAACTGTCCGCCAATGGGAATTTAAGTGATCGTTAATTACGTCGTTAATTAACGAGATTGCCAGCGTTACCTCCCTTAGCCCATCTAGGGCGCTGTGCTAAGGGCAGGACAACCAGATGCCAAACCTCAAACTTTTAACTGTTGCCAGTCTGCCAACCTGACCGTTTTATCCTGATCCCTCGCGCCGGGGCATGGAAAAGAAACTGGGGGTTAGACCTAAACCGGGCACAGGTACAGAGCACAGGTATGGATGTTTGGCTTTTGGCGGCGCAACTCATGGTCAGCGGTGCGCTCGATGGGGGAGAGAGAGGTGTAGTTGACTGGGGGGCTGAACCCAGTGCGATCGCGGGGCTGTCTCCCACATCGGCTCTGGACCCGCCCCCCCCATTTGCTCCAGCGGCACCGCCTTCAGCCCCCTCAATGGAGGCTGTCGTCAACCGCTGGCCCAGCCCCAGCCAGGTGATGACGCCCATGCGTCGCTCCCCCGCACAGGGCAGCCCCAATCTGAGACCCGTGACCGGCTCCCAGCTCTACCAGCTGCGGGCCGCCGCCCTGGACGCCGGGGACCTCTACGCCCAGGCGGCTCCCCATCGGTACATCGAGCAGTGGCAGCGGGCCTATGGGTCGCCTACCCACACCGATTGGCAGCTGCTGCTGGCCGCCGAAGCCGCTGCCGTGGCCCGTCGTCAGGGGCAGGCCGACCTGGCGGTGGTAGTGGGCGATTCCCTGGCCCTGTGGCTGCCGGTGGATGGGCTCCCCCACCAGCTCTGGCTTAACCAAAGTATTTCTGGCGAAACGACGGCCCACATGCTCCAGCGGCTACATTACTTCGCCGAGACTCGGCCCCAGACCATCTATGTAATGGCGGGGATCAACGACCTGAAAAATGGGGTGTCCGAGGCCACCGTGGTGGACAACCTGTACCAGATGATGCTCCGCCTCAGGCAGCAGCATCCCCAGGCGCGGCTGGTGGTGTACTCAATTTTGCCGACCCGGTTAAGGGACGTTTCGGGCGATCGCATCCTGCGCGTCAACCAGCGCCTGGCGACGCTAGCCACCTACCAGGGAGCGACCTTCGTTGACCTCCACCCCAGCTTTAGCGATAGCCAGGGCCTGCTCCGCCTGGATCTGACCACCGATGGGCTGCACCTCAGTCCCCAGGGGTACAGCCTCTGGCAGGCGGCTCTCGTCAGTCCCTGATCCAGCGGACGCGCTGCCAGGCAGAGTCCACCCGATCGCGGCCTCACTTTTCCCTGCGCCTGTGGGGTACGACCGCGCCATAATAGGATCAGCTACTGCCCTTTGCCCGAGCGAATACCTGTGCCTAAGCGATCTGCCAAACCCAAGCTGGGACGACTGCAGAAACTCGACCCCACCGACTACTGGCAGACCCAGGCCGATTTTCTGCAGTGGCTGATGGAGCCAGAAACCCTGGAGCTGCTGGGCGAAACCGTCGGCCTGGACCTGGTGCTTTCGGAGACCGACGCCGCGCCATCACCAGACTGTGCCCTGCTGACAGTTAAAGGCGATGAGCCAGTGCTGCTGACTGCCCACCTGGGCTCTCCCACGGCGGCCGACCTGGGCACCCTGTTGGCCTGGGCGGCAGCGGCCGACGCCGCGACGGTACTGTGGATCGGGCCAGCCTTTGCCCCAGAGGTATGTCACACCCTCGACTGGCTGGACCAAACCAGTGAGGTGACCTGGCTGGGCGTCGTAGTAGAGCTGTGGAGCATTGGCAACGCCGCCATGGCCGCCAACTTTATCCCCACCTGCGGTGCGGTGGGCGAGGATCCTGACGACGAAGGCCGGGACATAGCCCAGGGCGACGAGGTGGCGGCAGAGATACCCAGCCCGCCTGAGCCCGAACCCCTGAGCGAGCTACAGCAGGAAAATTTAGATTTTTGGAGCGGTCTCTGCGATCGCCTGGATCGCCAGGGCAGCCTGGTCAAACCCGGCTCCCCCTCGATCGACGTGACCATGGGGTTTGCCATTGCCCGGGCCGGGTTTCGCCTCAACGCCATCCTCGATCGCGACCACAACAGCCTCTACACCGAGCTGCTGCTGTCGGGGATCGACGCCCAGCCCCACTTTCACCTGCTGGCCCACGATCGCGAGGCGATCGCCGACGACATTGGCCTCCCCCTGATCTGGGACGGCACCGGGGACCAGACCTGCATGGTGGCCAGCACCCTGACGGAGGTCAACCTGGGCGATCGCAACCTGTGGCCCACCTACCAGGCCTGGTTTTGCGACTGCCTGGAGCGGTTCTACGAAGCGTTCTTTGAGCGCATTAAGCAGCTCGATGCCAACAGCTATGAGGCTTTGCCCCGCCATCGAGCCGCCGCCCTCAACGATGCGCTGATTTTGCCTGCGCGCCCCCGGCGGTAGGGGATGGACGCATGGGTAAGGGCACGGCGGTAACGGCGGCTGACGACTGTCCCTGCGGCAGCGGGGAGCGCTTTGGCACCTGCTGCCAGCCCTACCTACTGGGGCAGCAGAGCGCTCCGACGGCGGTGGCGCTGATGCGATCGCGCTATACCGCCTACTACCAGGGCAACATTGACTATTTAATCGCCACCCACCACCCTGCCCAGCGGTACGGGGGGCAGCGGGCGGCGATCGCCCAAAGCGTGGCCAACACCACCTGGCTGGGGCTGCGGGTTCTGGCCACCGAGGCCGGGCAGGCGAGCGATCGCCAGGGCGTGGTGGAATTTGTGGCCTACTACGAAGACCCCAAGCCGGGTCAGGTCCATGAGCGATCGCGCTTTAGCTGCCAAAAAGGCCGCTGGTTCTACATTGATGGCGATGCCCTACCGCCCCTGGTGCCCAAACGCAGCGATCCCTGCTGGTGCGGTAGCGGCAAAAAGTACAAGCTCTGTCACGGCAGCTAGAACAGGGATAAAGAACCCTGGTTTCTTGCCCTGAAGGCCAGTTAGGCCTTAGCGCAGCGCCAAAGTATCAAGATGGCCATTGCGCCTAGGACGTGTCATCAATCGTACCGATACTCTAAGCCCTTAGAGAGTTAAGACTTCTTGGAGAGTTGCTCTATTTAGCGACCTCAGACGGCATACTCAGGGCACCAGCCCCAGCCTGGTCTGAGCTGGTAGTCCGCAGCCAGTACTCAGGGTTCTGCCCACCCTGGTCCTTGGCTAGTTATCCCTTAGCAGAACCCTGGCTTCTGTTTTCTAGCATGATTGACCCGTCTAAGGCCCGCTCTGATGTAGACGTTGTGCTCACTCCCGAGGCAATTGTCCGGGTGAAAGAGGGGGTGGCCATGGCACAACATCCCGCGGTGCGCCACTGCATTGAGCACGATTTGGCAGAGCTGAGCGCGATCGCCGAAGGCACTGCCGACAACAGGGTGAGCGGACGATTTCGGCGCTGGGTGATGCGCCGGTTCATCAAAACCTTCTTTCGGGTCCGCATTGAAACCTCGGAACACATTCCCACCGAACCCAACGTCCTGGTGGCCAATCATCTCAATCACCTGGATCCGTTTTTACTGTTAGCTTTCTGTCCCCCTCGCCCCTACTACTACATCCTGGGCGATGCCCGCACCCTGTTTAACAAGCGCTGGAAGCGTGGGCTACTGGGCTGGGCTGGGGGCGTGATCCCCCTGGAGCGCTGGTGGAAGGAAGAAATCGCCGTTATGACCGCTGCCGATCAGGGCCGCGACGAGCTGAAGCCCCTGGCCGATGAAATTCGTACTTCTGTCCCCAACGGCAGCTCAATTCACCAGATGCGTCAAATTGACCAGGCTGTGCAGGCGCTCCTAGCCCGAGGTGACGGCATTATGCTCTTTCCCGAAGGCCGTCTGGGGGAACAGGAAGGACAAATGCATCCGCTGAAGCGGGGTACAGTCCTCTATGCCATGCGATCGGGGGTGCCCATCTACCCGGTGGCGATCATCGGCACCCAAACGCTTTACCTGCGCAAGCGACTAACCCTGCGCTTTGGGCCAGCCGTACGAGTTCCCCACCAGCAGCGCCCCAAGCGAATCGATATCGACGCCGCGCTGGCGGAGGTAGAACAGGCCTTTGCCGCCCTTCTACCCGTCAATTATCAGGAACCAGCGGGGCCAAAGCTATTTCAGCACTGGCTTAACCACCTATTTTGGTAGTCGGCTGGATATTTAGGTAAGCCCTTAACGAGACTTGAACTCGTGACCTCTCCCTTACCAAGGGAGTGCTCTACCGCTGAGCTATAAGGGCAACTATCGTGGATGGGCCGGGCTGGATTCGAACCAGCGTAGGCGTAGCCAGCGGATTTACAGTCCGCCCCCATTAACCACTCGGGCACCGACCCGCCCTATCCACGATTTATAATCCTAGCACGGTAGGGGAATTAGTTTTGGGCAGTCTAAAAAGTTTTTGCCCACAAATTTTGTCCCAGCGGCTGAATGTCCCTCGGGCGGGCCCTTAGCTCTGGCCAAAAACCCACCACCATCGGCAATGCCACGCCCGCCCCCAACAAGTCTAAAGGCTGAATCCAAAATTCTGGGGCCAGCCAACCGTTAGGCAGAGTTTGCCCCTAGCGAGCGTAGACCAGCCAGGCCAGCGCCCACCCTATCAACAGGCCTAAGCCCCCAAAGCGCACCGCCTGCCAGAAGGGTTCCTGCAGGTGCTGCCAGCTGATTACCCGGCTGGCCAACTCCATTTCAAACTGGTCGGCGGTTTCCTGAAGATGGGCGACCTCCTGAGCAGACCGCTGGGCATCGGCGGTGGGCACGTCGCTCTGCAGATGCTGAAGCTGCAACAGGTTAGCGATCCCCGTCTTGAGCTGGTGCAGGCGCAGCTCCAGCCCCTCAAGCTGCTGCATGAGGTCGGCCAGGGAGGGGGAGGAGTCGGAGAGATCCCCCAGGGAGCCCCGCTGACTGTGGTATCGCTTTTGCCGATGGCCTGAGTTCATTAGTGCAGAATGTATAGAAGAGATGCGATCTGCCCTCAGGGTGCCGGGCAGGTTCTATGCTCTAGTTAACCCCAACTGGTTTCGGGAAACATGACTTTTTCGTTTGATCCCTCCACGACGCCCCATGCAACAGCACAGGCAGCTAAATCGGCCGCCGAGTTGACCGACCTGGAACTGGCGCAACTTCTGGCAGAGCGCCTGGCCATTAAACCGGCTGACTGGCACCGGCTGAACCGCGATCGCCAGGTCCGCGCCAGGGAACAACTGGCCGCAGCGCTAGTCTTTTTGCTGAAGAACAATTCGGACGAGGCCCTGGCGCGGGTCGAGCAGGCTATGGGGTGGCTGAATCACAGTCTCAAAGCGCCCCCTTGCCCTACCCACGGAGAGCGGAAAACTCGGTTGCCAAACGACTAATGCTCTGTTAACCCCAAGTTTGTAGGTTGGGTGGCGCGCTGGACTAGCGAATTAACGGTAGTCGACGCGGCTGCCGCACAACCTTGGTGAGATGCAACTCACGCCCGTCGTTATACCAGGTCACCTGATCGAACACCTGGTACAAAATGTAGAGGCCGCGGCCACAGTCCCCAGGGTGGGAGCTGCAGTTGCTATCCTTAGCTTCATCGCAACCGCAGGGGTAGTGAAACCCATTTCCTTGATCGGAGATCACCCACCACAGATGAGAGGCCGAAGCAGTGTACTTCACTGAGATACACTTGGCCGGGTCAAGGCGATTCCCGTGCTTAGCCGCATTCACCAGTGCCTCTTGCAGCCCAAGCCTCACCTCAGCTTGCCAGGGGGGAGGGACATCTTTCAGCAAAAGCTCAATCACGGGCTGCAAATACAGCGTAGATACAAAGCTCAGGGTGTCCCATTTTTGCTGTTGCGTAGGTGGAGAAGTTGCAATCACTCAGGCCATCTCCAATGTCTTGAGTTGAGTAGTTGTAAGAGAATCTGACCAAAGGGACAGATATTAATCAATCAAAATGAATCTTTAACGACCAATAAAGTATTTATATTTTCTATGGGTTGCTCAGAACCTGCATTTGTGCATAAGCCCTGGCAATATAGACCTAAAGGAATTTGGGTTAAAGACTTGATATGAGCCAAAACCCGAAACCCAGCAAGCGCTACGGCTATAGCGCTACGGCCACTATTCCACTATAGCAAACTTTGTTAGGACGTCATCAACAGTTGTTAATTCCAGGCAAAACTGCCCTGCCGCCACTTTTTTATTGGTCTGAAAACTTTGCTTGGGTCTGTCAAAAACTTAGGCAAATAAGGAACGCGCCATATCGAGCAAGGCTGCACTTTGCGGCTTTGAAACACAATATGAGGCTAAGGTTACGCAATATTAAGTAGCTTAAAAGAGGAATTTGCCCGGTTGTAGCTGCTCGATTAACGGCCTAAATGCTGCCGGGCGGCACCAGCCACGATCTCTGAGTCATCGCTAGTGAGCTGCTGGAGAGCGGCATGGGCATCCGGCTCAGAAAACTGAGCTAAAGCCTGCACCAAACGATGGCGAACCTGCCAGTCGGGGTGGTTGGTGTGGTTGAGCAACAGGGGCAGGGCGCGGCGATCGCCCAATTCACCCAGCGCTCCAATGGCCGCCGTGGCAATCAGCTCATTGTCGGAGCCCAGCGCCTCCTGGAGCAACTCAAAGGCGCTGGGCTCACCCAACTCGCCCAGGGCCGCGACAATGCTAAATTTCACCAGCCATTCCTCAGTACTGTGATAGAGCGCCGCCAGTTCGGGATAGGCGCTTCTCAACCTGAGTCCGCCAATGGTATCGGCAGCGGCCGCCTGCACATCGGGTTCGGGATCCTGGGTGAGCGATCGCAGCAGCAGCGGTTCTACGGTGGCCAGGTCCTGCTGGCCCAGGCTGGAAATTTGGCTGATTGCTGCATAGCGAACCCGGGCATTGCCGTCGTTAGCGGCGATTTGCACCAGCTCAAATGCTTCTTCTGGGGCCAGTTCACGCAGTTGGTTAACGGCCCGCAGCCGATCCCCGTAGTCTTCGGAGTGCAGCAGTTCTCGAACCGAGTCTGGGGTAATAGCCATTTTGTAGAAGTGAACACAATTCTGCTCTCTCTACTATCGGCCATTTTGGGGACGGGGGATAGGGGGGTGGGGTGTAGGGGGTAGGGGGTGGGAGGGTGGATGAGTGGGAGGGTGGATAGGTGGGAGGGTGAGTTCTTGCTCGCTAACTTGCCTACTCGCCTACTCGCTAACTCGCCCACTCGCCCACTCACCTACGCATAGCTATTTGCCATCTCCCGCACAATGTCGCCCCGGGTGAGGATGCCAACTAGCTGGCGATCGCTATTTACCACCGGGAGGCGGCGCACTTTTTTGTCGTGCATCAGGTGGGCGGCTTCGCGCACCGATTGATCGGGGGCGATGGTGACGACGTGATCGCTCATCACGTCTTTGACCAGTTGGCCCAGGGCTTTGTGGATTTCCTGGCTGTACTGGGACGGATTTTTGAGGTAGATAACGCTGTCGAGCAGCATGATGTAGGCGGGCATATCAATGCCAGTGGTCTGCCACATTAGGTCTGACTGGGAGAGAATGCCCACCAGATCGCCGTCGGCGTTGAGGACCGGCAGGCCGCCAACGTGGTTATCGGCCATCAGCTGAATGGCATCCTTGAGCACAGTGTCGGGGCCCACGGTGATCGGGTTGGGGGTCATCATGTCTGCGACGGTTTTGGCCATAGATCTGCCTGAAAACGTTTATTTAATTCTAGAAAAGGTTTAGGGCTAACCCGGGTGCTGTCACAGGTCGTTACAGTAGTGCTCCAGAATGTCGGCGCAGCGGGCGATCGCCCCCAGATGGGCAATTTCATAGCCGTGGGTGTTGTGGGTGGGAAAGCTAAGGCAGGCCGCCCGCGACACGTGGCCAAACTTCATGGCGATCGATCCATCGCTGCCAAAGCCGCTGATTACTGCCATCTGTACCGGAAGGTTGTGGGCGACGGCGGCCCGGCGCAGGTCGGCGTTGAGCCCTTCATCGTAAAGACCATAGGCATCTTGACTGAGCAGTACAGGTATTTCCCCCGCCTGAATTGGGTATTCCGCCGCCAGGGGGCAAATCTCCAGGGCAATCAGAGCCTCCAGACGGTGGCGCTGGGCAAAGTACAGGGCACCGATCGCGCCCACTTCTTCTTTGGCCGAGGCCACCAGATACACCGTTGCTGGCGGCTGCTTTAACCGCTCCGCCAGGCGAAGCAAAATCGCCAGAGACGCCTTGTTGTCGAGGGTGTAACTCGCAATATGGTCGCCTAGGCGGAAGGGGCGCTTGCGGTGTTTGCCAACCACCGCGCGAGTGCCGGGGCGGATGCCGGCGGCGGCCAGTTCGTGGGGCGATCGCTTGGTTTCAATCCAGGCTGTCTCCCAGGTGACGGGCTGGCTCTCCTGCTGGGTCTTCTGGGGCGACTCGTGGGAGACGTGGCGCGAGCCAAAGCTGAGAATGCCGCTGATGGTCTCTTGATCCCCCAGCAGATCCATCACGCCTTCGCCGTAGACCCAGGGGAAGGAGCCGCCCAGCTTGCGTACCGAGACCCGACCATCGGCGTAGATGCTCTTGACCAGGGTGCCGATCTCGTCCTTGTGGGCGGTGATCGCGACGGCGCGGCTATCGTCCCGCCCCGGAATTTTGACGATCACGTTGTCGGCCTCATCCCGCCAGTGCTCGACCCCCAGCTTCTCCAGGGTATCCATCAAATACTGGTTGATCTCGTCCTCTGCGCCGCTGGGGGAGTGGCAGAGAACGAGGTCAGCGATCTGGGCAAAGAGGGCGTCGTGCATAGGAAAGGGCTGGAGTGTAGGGTTCAAGGTTCAAGGCGCAGCGGGCTCTTGAACCCGTTACCTTAAACCTTAAACCCCTTTTTCCCCCAGAACCCGAGGCTCAGTTCAGCTCGTCGATCGCAAACAGGGTCGTGGTGCCCGACACCTCGTGGCCGACCATCAGCAGGGGCCGACCCTGGGGGTCGGGGCTGTCGGCAGCGGAGATGAAGTGCAGGCCTTCGGCCCCCAGATCGGTGGCGGTGGCCCCCTCGGCGGTGGTAGCCACGCTGAAGTCGCGGTTGTTGATGTACTTCACAAAGGTGGTCTCCTCTGGCACGGTGATGTCGTAGACCATGATGCCGCCGACCCGCTCCAGGCCCACAAAGGCGTAGGTGCGATCGCCAATGGTGCCCACGGCAATGCCCTCCGGTTCTGGCCCTTTGTTGGGGGAGCGGCGCTTGAGCTGCACCTCGCGATCGCGGTGGTCAGCGTTAAAGAAGTCCGGCGTGGTAGCCAGCACGGTCTCCTCCATCTGGCTGCCCGAGTCCCACACTAGCTCCAGGCCATCATCGGTGACCCGGTAGACCCCAAAGGAGCGCGCCCCAAAGGTGTAGATCTGGTTGTAGACGCACTCGGCCTCCACGTAGGCGCGCACGTTGGCGTAGCCCGCCGCCACGGCCTCGGCGGTGGTCAGTGAGGGGTTGCAGGCGTTGGCCACGCCCATGGTGGAGGTCACCAGCAGCTGGCCCAGCTGATCGCTGGCCTGGAGTTCGGCGGCGTTGGGAAAGGCTACCGGATCCAGCCGCAGCCGCCCTAGGGCAAATTCCTCCGACCACCACTCGTCCTCTTCGTAGTCGCGGGCGTCGCCCTCGTTGGCAGTGAGGATGTAGGTCTCGCCGTTGGTCTCAAAGATGCGGATGGTGTCGGGGTGGTAGATACCAAACACGGGCCAATGACGAATGTTGACCTCCCCCTGGCGGCTGGCGTCAAAGCCGTTGCCTGCCCACTCGCCGTTCTCCGACCAGTCTTTAAAGCCCAGGGGATGAATGGCCGTAACCGTGGCCGTCTCGATATCGATCACGCCAATAGCATTGTTCTCCTGCAAACTGACGTAGGCGGTGCGGTTGTCGGCGGACACCTCCACCCACTCGGGCTCAAAGTCTTGGGCGGCGCTGGCCCCAGGGCCAAAGATACGGATGCCCTGGGCCCGCAGTTCGTCCTCGCGACCGTTGAAGGCGCGGAAGTCGGCGGTGCGCACGTTGGCCTGGGTGACGTTGGCCGCCCCCGGAGCCAGGTCGATGATGCTGACCGAGCCCTCGGGGTCGCGGGCGTAGTCCTCCACCGGCTCGCCCTCGTTGGCCACCAGCACCCAGCGCCCGTTGGGCGAAAAGGTCAGCGCGTCGGGCAGAGCCCCCACTTCCACCACCGAGAACCGGGTGCCGTCGGTATCGTAGAGGGCCACAAAGCCATTGTCGGCGCGATCGCTGGCCTCCACCGCCACCGCCACCACGCCATTTTTGACCGCCACGCTGTTGGCGTCGGCCCCCAGGTCAGACACATCAATGGTGAAGAGCAAAGTGGGGTTGGCGGGGTTCGACAGATCCAGCACATCCACCTCCCCGGAGGCAGCGTTGATCACGAAGCCGCGCTGGGTAGCGGGGTCGTGGGTGACAATTTCGGCCGCACTTTGGCGGTAAATGCCCGACTGGTAATGCCCCAGCACCGACATCCGAATTCTGGCTCCCTCGGCTTCAAATACGTGGGGAGGCTCAGCCAGGGCGGCAATGGGCAACAGGCTGGTGAAAGCCAGCAGGCAAGCGGTCAGGGTTAAACGCATGGGACTTTACAAAAATTGACAACATCCGCCCCAAAACCTACACCACCATTTTTAAGTGCAAGCTAAAAGAGATTTAAGGCTTCCAGCTTGACGACCCTCTCGTTTGCCCCGTGTCCCAGCGGTGGCTGACTGCAGGTATGATATGCCCCCCAGCCCCCCAATTCTGGGGGGAGTCAAAATCTCAAAGTCCCCCAGGGTTGGGAGATTGAGGGGGCGATGAAAGGCTGTCAAGTTTACAGATTGATGACTAAATTCAGCAACGCCACAGCCCTACGGCGTTTGACTGAATCTTCAGATGCAAGTTAGTGGATTGGGCCGATGGGGATGGCTAGAAATAACGAGTTTCCTACCATCTGTGCATCTACCAAAATCTTCTCAGCCACCGTCGTCCTGGGCCAAGTCCGCCTGGGTGCGGGGGGCGATCGCCTTTGGGTTTGGCCTGCTGTTGTTCGTTGGCATCAGCAGCCAGTTCCGCAGCGAGGCGACCCTGCCCACCCTCGATCCGCTGCCCCAGGACCCGTACATCCAGGCGTACTTTAACCAAAACCAGGCGGCCACCTATACCGACCCCTACCGCCACATCACCCGCCACGGCGACAATTTGGAGCAGGTGGTGATCGATGCGATCGCCTCGGCTCAGACCTCCATTGATGTAGCCGTGCAAGAATTTTCGCTGCCGGGCATCGCCCATGCCCTCAGCCAGCAAAAGGCGGCTGGAGTCGAGATTAGGGTGGTGATCGAAAATACCTACAGCACGCCGATGGCGAAGCGGGGCAACCCGGCCGCGATCGCTCAGCTGGACGAGCACTACGCCGACAAAGCCAACGACCAGTTTGCCTTCATCGATGCCAACAATGATGGGGTGCTGAGTGGTGAAGAATTGAGCGATCGCGACGCCCTCACTATTCTGGCCGAGGCCAACATTCCCCTGATTGACGACACCGCCGACGGCAGCAAGGGCAGCGGACTGATGCACCACAAGTTCATGGTGGTGGACGGTCGGACTGTCGTCACCGGCTCCGCCAACTGGACCCTGAGCTGCACCCACGGCGACTTCACCAACCCCGACAGCCGGGGCAACGCCAACAGCATTCTGGTGATCGACAGTCAGCCCCTGGCCCAGCGGTTTGGTCAGGAGTTCGCCCTGATGTGGGGTGACGGCCCCGGAGGTGCGCCCGACAGCCGCTTTGGCCTGCAAAAGCCCCACCGCACATCGGCCCTGGTCTCCACCCCTGGCTCAGTGCTGGAGGTCCAGTTTTCACCCACCTCCAAAACCAAGCCCTGGGCCCAAAGCGTCAACGGCCTGATCGCCAAGTCCCTGGGCCAGGCCACCCAGAGCGTGCACCTAGCGCTGTTTGTGTTTTCTGAGCAGGCCATTAGCGACCAACTGCGGCCCATGGCCGATCGCGGTATCCCCATCAAAACTCTGATCGACCCCGGCTTTGCCTACCGCAGCTATAGCGAAGGGCTGGACATGCTGGGCCTTACCCTACCCGACCACAACTGCAAGCGCGACGCCAGCGTCCCCTGGGCACGCCCCATTACCACCGTGGGCACCCCCGCCCTGCCCGACGGCGACAAGCTGCACCACAAATATGCGGTTCTGGACGGCACCATTGTGCTCACCGGATCCCAGAATTGGAGCGATGCCGCCAACACCACCAACGACGAAAACCTGTTGGTCATTCGCAATGCCACCGTAGCGGCCCACTTCGAGCGCGAGTTTGAGCGGCTGTACGATGGCGCCAGTCTGGGGATGACGGAGCAGTTGCAGGGGGCGATCGCCCGGCAGAAAAGTAAATGTGGCCTCTAGTGCAGCGTCAAAACTAAACGTTGGGGTTTCCGTAGGCTGGGTGGAGCGGAGCGTAAGCCAGCAGCAGTCAGCCCTGTCGGGTTCTGCTGGCGCGCCACCCAACCTGCCCATTTAGGATTGACAGACCCTTCGGTGGCGGGTAGCTCCGGCCAGGGTTTCCTGGTCTTGCTCCAGCTCATCCAGTCGCTGCGGGCATACTTGGGGTTCAAGTCTTCGCCGTTGCCGTCCAGGACATAGCTCTGGACGGCAACGGCGCTACTTTTGCAGTGGCCTACCTTTGCGGACAGCTAAATTATCCTGAGGACTATCCAGAGGACGGGGTTCTGGGCGATACTTAAAGCAATATCCTGAGGATTGTCCAGAGGATGGCGATGAACCCCGGGGAAATTGACCGATTTCCGGTCAGCCAACTACAAAGCCGCTATGCTCTTGCCCGCAGCGCTGTCTATAAGCGTATGCAGGATTTGAGGATTGTGCCTGAAAAAATTGGACAGCGCTCCTACATCACCGCCCCCCAGGTGCAGTTGATGGACGAACTGCACCGCTTTATCAATCAGGGGGGTAGCGCTGCTGAATTTATCGAATCGCGAGGACTACGCCCGCGATCGGGCAATAACGGCAATGGGGCGGCAGGCACTGGCTCTGACCTGGTAGGCCCTAACGACTTTGGCAACATGCTGGGGGCCCTGGCCGAGCTGATGGGCCGCATGGGTTTTGGCCAGCCCGACCCGACCCAGTATTTTGAAACCCTGGAAAACGCTGCCAGAAACGGCTGGCTGTTTAGCACCAGCGAATTGGCAGGGCTGCTAGACCTGTCGCCTCGAGAAATTGAGGGGTTCGGCGATCGCTTCTCTGAGGCCGGGTTTATTTTCAGCCGCTCAGGGTACCGAAAAAACGGCGAAATTGCCTGGAAGGTCACCAAGCGTTTAAAATAAAAAGACCAGCACTGCAACTGCTGGTCTGATTCCAACTGATTTAGTTTCTTTTTTTCCTTTGGTGATGTTGGTGGTAGCACTGGCATCACCTCTCTTTTTGAGGGGTGACGGGTTGTTAGCCGCTCTGGCTTGGCGCTTGGCCTTTGGAGTTTGCCAGCGGGAGCTAAACCCACCAGTGGGGGCGCTGTCTCCCTGGACCCTTCAACCTTGGTCTTATCCTAGCACGTCCTGAGGACATTCCTGAGGACATTGACAAAGAAATTCCTGAGGACATTCCTGAGGACACCAATTGGGGTGATGGTAGGCTGCCTACAGGTCGCCTACCGATCGGAGCATCACGTTTCGATAGTGAGCTTCAGCCCACCGATGCTGAATTGGGAGATCTGGGGCAGCAACGGACTGGTGCCGTAGGTGGTGGTGCAGAGCAGCGGTGTCAACCGTGAGCAGTTGTCCCTGATGGACGAGCTGTCGCCCCTGCACCCAGGCCGATTCTAAGACATCGGTGGGGCGGCCCAGCACCAGCAGTTGCAGCGGGTTGGTGCGGGGCAGCAGGTCAGGATGGTCGAGATTGTAAAGGACGAGATCGGCGTCCATTCCGGGGGCCAGGGTGCCGGTGCGATCGCCCAGGTTCACCCCCTTTGCGCCGCCCGCCGTCGCCATCGCCACTGCCTGCTCCGGTGTCAGCCAGTGCTCGTAGTCCTCATCGGTGACATTGTGCAGAATGGTGCCCAGCTTGATCGCCTCCAGCATATTCTGAGCGTCGTTGCTGGCGGCCCCGTCGCAGCCAATCGCCACATTGAGGCCCGCCTGCAGACTCTTCAGGACAGGGGCTAACCCACTCCCCAGGCGCAGGTTGCTGACTGGATTGTGCACCAGAGTGGATCCAGATCTGGCGAGGATGTCAATATCTCCCTCATCAATCCAGACGCCGTGGGCCACGCTGGTGCGGGGGGTGAGACAGCCCAAATTGTGCAGGTGCTGCACCGCGCTGATGCCGTAGCGCTCCTGGGCCAGGCGGTGCTGGGCACGGGTTTCCAGCAGGTGGGTGTGGTAGCAGAGATCGAGGCGATCGCTCAGCTCCCCACAGCCCGCCAGCAGTTCATCCGAACACCGATGGAACCCCGTCGGCCCCACGCCAATGTAGATGCCGCTGGCCGGGTCGTGAAACTCAGCCACAATTTCCTCCATTAGCCCGATCAGCTCCGCCGAGGATCTGGGCGAGGCCCCCTGGGGCAGCAGGCATCCTTTCGGCAACCCCGAGGCAAACGGCAAGTCCTGAATCAGGGGGGCGATCACGGCGCGGATGCCCACCGCTTTGTAGCCCCGCACCAGGGCGTCCACCGTCTCCAGCTCCTGCCCTGGAATCACGTAGGCGTGATCCATCACGCAGGTGCCGCCCGACATCAGGGTATCCACCGCTGTACTCACCGCGCCCCAGTAAAACTGGTCAAGCTGCTGGGGGGTGGAATCGAACACGTGGGCCAGCCACAGCTCCAGGGGCAACTGCGGAATCAGCCCCCGCTGCCACACCTGGGAGGAGTGGGTGTGGCCATTGACAAAGCCGGGCAGCAGCAGCCGGTCGGTGCCGTCGATGAGTCGCTGGTGGGGGGCGACGGGCAGGGTGCGGGCGGGGGCGACAGAGTGGATGCGATCGCCCATCAGCAGCACATCTACTGTTTCGAGGGTGCCGTTTTGGAGGGTGAGGACGGATTGAATCAGGGTTTGCATGGGAGTTTTGGATTTTAGATTTTAGATTTTGGATTTTGGCGGGTGGAGGGGGCCGGTGGTTGGAGAGTCGGCTAGAGGGTTGGTACAGTAGAGCTAGAAACTGGTGCCAGGGATGTCCACAGGCGTTAGTCAGAACGAGGTCGTCAGCCAGATTAGGGCTCACAGAGCGACCCTCGAAGCGATGGGGGTAAAGTCGCTGGGGCTGTTTGGCTCTGTTGCTCGCAATGAGGCTGGTGCCGACAGTGATGTAGACATTCTGGTGGAGTTCTCCAAGCCATTGGGGTTTTTCCAGGTCTTTGATATCCAGTACTTTTTGGAGGATTTGCTGCAGCGCTCCATCGATTTGGGTACAGCAGATTCCTTAAAAGAACACTTACGCGCTCCTGTTCTCAAGGATGTGATTCGTGTCTTCTAGAGAATGGCGATCGCGAGTGCAGGATATGTTAACGGCCATCGAAACCGTTCAGCAGCGTACCCAGGGTCTTGACTTTCAGACGTTCAAGGACAATCCCGTTCTTGTTGAATCGGTGATTTACCAGCTCATCATCATCGGTGAAGCTGCTGCTAGTATTCCGCCAGAAATTAAGCAGCAGGCACCAGAATTGCCGTGGCGGAAAATGACCGATATGCGTAACGTCATGGCCCATGCTTACTTTCGAGTAGAGCAAAGTATCGTCTGGGAAACCGCCTGCTACAACCTAACACCCCTCATTCAGCCCTTGCGCCGCCTGCTGTAGTCTCAGCCGAATTTCTCCGATTAGTCTTCAAGGACAACAGCTGCAACTCTAAACCTCTGTCAAAATTCGCCCCTCCTCCTGAACCGGCCCATGGGCTTTGATCAGCGCCGCCAGCTGTCGCCGCATGACGATGCCGGGCTGATCTGACGGCATGTGTTGTTCACAGGACACGTCCACCGGAGTGTCGTAGTCGGTGGACTCCAGCACCACTTTGTCTTCCTTCACCACCTGGCGATCGAAGGCGATGATGTCGGCGGCTTTGGCGTCGGCTTCGCTGTCGTTGCGAATGCAGAACTGCACGATTTGGGAGGTGCGATCGCCCACCGGAGTCGCCGCCGTAAAAATCAAATGCAGCAGCCCGTTGGGGTAGGTGATCTTCAGCGTGCGGCTGAAGGGTACGTACCAGGTCGATTCCACCTCCCGCACGGTCAGGCTGTCGGGAATGTTGAGCAGCTGCTGCTGGAGGGGCGGGTTGACCACCGGCACGGTGGCGTAGGCCTTGAGGCCCAGCTCCAGGGGCACCAGCTCCGACTTCACCGGCTTCGGCTGTTCCGTCACCCCAAAGGACTCGGCGTGGACGATGCTGAAGTGGGCATTGTCGAAGGAGTTCTCCATCACCCTCAGGCCGCTGCACTGCCAGGGCTCGTAGAACTGGGGAATCAGCCGATTCCCCGGCGCGTCCGCTTCGGGGATTTCCGGCAGGGGCAGCAGTGGATCGTCCGCTAGGCAGACCCAGACGTAGCCGTAGCGCTCGGCACACTGGAACGCCTCGACCTGGTAGGTTTTGGGGATGGCCGCACCGGAGTCGAGCTGGGGGACTTTGGTGCAGGAGCCAGATTCGTTGTAGGCCCAGCCGTGGTAGGGGCAGCGCACGCAGCCGTTTTGCACAATGCCCATGGAGAGTTTGGCGGAGCGGTGACAGCAGCGATCGCGCAGAGCAGCGGGCTTCCCCTCCTCGGTCAGCCACAGCACCAGGGGTTCGCCCAGCAGCGTAAAGGGCTTAGGGCCGTCGGTGAGGTCAGCGATCGGCATCACGGGATACCAAAAGCGTCGAAAAACGGGATGTTGAGTAACAAGCATAGTGGGTTCGAGTTAAACAATAGCGTGACCGATCACGGGCGGAACTGGCTGGGAACGTAAGAGACGTGGCGTATGATCAACCTATGGCCTAAGGGTGATGACCTATGCTGACGCGCTACATCCAAACTGCTATGGGGCAGGCGGTTTATGAATTGCTAGACGATGGCAGCTTCTACGGCGAAATCCCCGCTTGCCCTGGGGTAATGAGCAATGCCGTTACCCTAGAAGCTTGCCGCGAAGACCTGCAGAGTGCTTTGGAGGAGTGGCTGATTTTGGGACTGCACCTTGGCCATCGACTGCCCGTTCTCAACGGCATTGACATTAACCCCGCTGCGGCTGAGGTAGCCTGATGCCCGCCTTGGGCCCCATCAAGCGCAGCGACCTGATTCAATGCCTGAAGCAATTGGGCTTTGAGGGGCCATATTCCGGCGGCAAACATCAATTCATGGTAAGAGGTAGCCTTAGGCTTACCATCCCTAACCCCCATCAAGGCGACATTAGCAAAGCTCTGTTAGCCAAGATCCTTCGCCAAGCCCAGATTAGCCGCGACGACTGGGAGCAATTGCGCTGATAGTTTACCCTCCAAAGGGTCTGCCCTAGGCCGTTACCGTTTCCAAGGGGGCTGGGGTAGGTGGCCGATTCTCCGGTCGTCGTTGTTCCGTTTCGCCGTGCTCCTTCAGCAGCCGCGCCAGGCGATGGCGCATGAGAATGCCGGGGCGATCGCTGGCCATGTGCTGCTCCTCCGCCAGACTCAGGGGCGCGTCGTAGTCGGTGCCCTCCAAAATCACCCGGTCTTCGGAAGTCACCTGGCGATCGAAGGCGATGATGTCCGCCGCCTTGGCCTCGGCTTCGGTGTCGTTTCGCAGGCAGAACTGCACCACCTGGGATTGCTGGTCATCGATCGGGGTGTAGGCGGTGAAAATCAGGTGCACCAGGCCGTTGGGGTACTGAATTTTGAGGGTGCGGGCGAAGGGTATGTACCAGGTGCGGGTGTTGGTGCGGATGGTCTTTTCGCCCTCAATGCCCAGGTTTTTCTTTTGCAGGTCGGGGTTGAGCACCTCCAGCCAGTGCTTCATCACAAAGCCAAAGTCGGTTTCGGTGACCTCATCGATCGGCGGTGGTTGGGGGTTCGACATATCGCCCCAGGAGCTGGCGTGGACAAAGTGCCCGTGGGCGCTGTCGAAGGAGTTCTCAATGGCCCGCAGGCCGCCAACTTGCCAGGGCTCGTAGAATTCGTGGATGAACCGAAAGCTGGCGTTGGCAAACTCAGGAATGTCGGGAATCGGCTGGAGAGGACTGTCCTCCAGACAGACCCACACGTAGCCGTAGCGCTCCTGACATTGAAACGACTCCACCCGGTAGGTCTTGGGAACTGCGGCACCGGGATCGAGCTGGGGCACCACGGTACAGGTGCCCTGGGCGTCGTACTCCCAGCCGTGGTAGGGGCAGCGCACGCAGCCGTTGGTGACGATGCCCTTCGAGAGCTGGGCGGAGCGGTGACAGCAGCGATCGCGCAGGGCAGCGGGTTTGCCGTCGCCGTCGATCCACAGCACCAGGGGTTCTTCAAGCAGGGTGAATGCCTGGGGGCCGCTGAGCAGGTTGTCGAGGGGCATCACGGGATACCAGAAGCGCCGCAGCACGGGCTGTTGGGTAGTTAGCATGGGAAGGTCTCCAAGAAAGGTAGGGGGTAGGGGGTAGTAAGGGGTAGGGTGCATTGCTTCGCGAATGCACCAAACTCATTTGTAAGGAATTTCGTCAACGTGATAGGTGGGTGATTCCTCGCGGCGGTGCATTGCGGCCAAGGGCGAGGGTTGGGGACACAAGCAGAGGGTAGGGGCCGCGAATGCACCCTACGGGTTGCACGGGTAAAGGGGCTAGTTCTCGTGCTTCATGGCGCTGGCGTGCCAGTCTTTGAGCAGGTAGTTCGACAGGGCCGAGAGCAGGGCAAAAATGGCGATGCCCGACACCGTGATCAGCAGCAGAGCCGCAAACATGCGGGGAATTTGCAGGTTGTAGCCCGCCATCAAAATCTGGTAGGCCAGCCCCGACTGGGTGCCCCCGGTCCCGGCGACGAACTCCGCTACCACCGCTCCAATCAGGGCTAGACCGCCGCTGATTCGCAGCCCCGCCAGGAAGTAGGGCAGGCTGGTGGGCAGGCGCAGGTGCCAGAGGGTCTGCCAGCGGTTGGCTTTGTTGAGCTTAAACAGGTTCGCCAGGGAAGGATCCACGCTGTTCAGCCCCAGCACCGTGTTCGACACGATGGGGAAGAAGGCGACAATCCAGGCGCAGACCACCAGGGCAGCGAAGGTGTTGTCTCGCAGCCAGATGATGATCAGCGGCGCGACGGCGACAATCGGCGTGGTTTGCAGCAGCACCGCGTAGGGGAAGAAGCTGCGCTCGATCCACTTGCTCTGGGCAAAGAGGATGGCCACCAGCAGGCCCGAGGCGGTGGCCAGGGCCAGGGCGGTGAAGGCGATCTTCATGGTCACAAACCAGGAGGGGAGCAGCGTCGGCCAGTCTCGCCCCAGGGTTTGCAGAATCAGTATGGGGCCGGGGAGGATGTAGTGGGGCGTGTCGGTGAGGCGCACGGCCAGTTCCCACAGGGTGAGCAGTACCAGGCCCACGATGATGGGAGCCAGCACGTCGGGGGACAGCAGGGACTTGACCCACTGGGGCTGGGTTTGGGTTTTTTCTAGGGCGGGGGAAAGCATGGGAGTACCAATTTTGGATTTTGGATTTGGGAGCTTCCGCCCTCTCCCCAGGGGAGAGGGGCTGGGGGTGAGGGCCTAGGCGTAGGCTGGCTGAAGCGATAGCAGAACCCAACAGAGGGGTTGGCTGCGTTGGGTTCCACTGCGTTCCACCCAATCTACGAGTGAGGGCTACTGGCGAGAGCCTACAGCGCCAGCGCCAGGGATTCACCCATCGCTTCAGACAGACTGTGGGAGACCTCGCGGCAGTAGCGGTTGAACTGGGCCGAGGTGCGGTAGTCGGGGTCGCGGGGGTGGGGGCTGTCGATCGCAATCTCCGCCACCACCCGCCCCGGCTTGGAGGCCATGACTACGACTCGGTGGGCCAGGTACACCGCTTCATAAATACTGTGGGTGACAAAGAGAATGGTGAGGTTGCGCTGGTGTTGCAGGGTGAGCAAATCCTGGTTGAGCTTGCCGCGAGTCATCTCATCGAGGGCACCGAAGGGTTCGTCCATCAGCAGCACGCTGGGGCGGGTGACCAGGGCGCGGGCAATGGAGGCGCGCATTTTCATGCCGCCGGAGAGTTCGCGGGGGTAGACTTGCTCAAAGCCCTGGAGGCCCACCTGGGCGATCGCCTCCGACGTCAGCTCCAGCGCCTCACGTTTGGGCACCCCCGCCAGCTTCAGCGGCAGGCGAATGTTGTCCATCACCGTGGCCCAGGGCATCAGCGCCGCCTCCTGAAACACGTAGGCCAGCTTGTGGTCGCTACTCTGCCAGGTCAATCGTCCGGTGGTGAGGTCACCCAGCTCCGAAATAATCCGCAGCACCGTGCTCTTGCCGCAGCCCGATGGCCCCACCAGGCTAGTAATCGTCCCCGGCTCTACAGCAAGGTTGAAGTCTTGCAGGGCCACGGTGCCGTTGGCGTAGGTCTTGCCCACCTGCTCCAGGGTGAGAATGGGTTGGGTCTGCATGGCGATCGCATGGGATAACGTTGAAACAATCATCGGCCAAACCTCCGGCCTAGAGGGTCGTGGGTGAACAAATTGACACTAGCTCTGGTAGGCTTCAGGGCCTTTGTTGATAAAGTCCAGGGAATAGGCCTGCCGGTAGTCCACCGAGGGGTCAAAGGCACCCAGGTCGGCCATCACCGTGAAGATTTCTTCCCAGCGATCGTCGGTCATCGCGCCAATGCCCAGGGTCTCCGCATCGCCGCTTTTGATAATGCCGTACTCCGCCATTTTCTCCAGACCAAAAGCGATCTGCTCGTCGGTCATCTCGGGGTTGTCCTGTTTAATCAGTTCGTTCCCCGGTGCAGGGTTCTCCAGGTAGCTGTACCAGCCCTTGATCGAGGCATCCACAAAACGCTGCACCAGGTCGGGGTTGTTCTCCACAATCTCGCGGCGGGTTTCGATGGTGGTGGTGTAGTTGGGGTAGCCGTGGTCGGCCATCAGCAAAATCACTGGCTCAAAGCCTCCCTCCCGCTTCACCGCAAACGGCTCCGAGGTGATGTATGCCTGCTGCACCAAATTTTCGTCCGCTACAAACGGCCCCACGTTGAAGGTGTACACCCCCATCTGCGACTCATCAAGGTCGTACTTGGCTTTGATGAAGGGCCAGAAGGTGGTGTGGGCACTGGTGGACATCAAAATGGTCTTGCCCTGCAAATCCTCAAACGACTCAATTCCCACGCCGGGGTGGGCCAGTAGCCCCTGGGGGTCTTTCTGGAAAATAGCCGCCACCGTCACCTTGGGCACCCCCTCCTGAATGGAGTTGATGGCGTCGATCGCGTAGCCCATCTTGAAATCCATCGCCCCAGCCATCAGCAGCTGGTTGCCGTTCACCTGGGGGCCACCCATGCGAATGGTGACATCCAGTCCGTGGTCTTCGTAGATGCCGGTGGCCACCGCCTGGTAAAAGCCACCGTGCTCGGCCTGGGCAAACCAGCTGGTGCCAAAGGTGACCCTATCCAGCTCACCGGAGGCCGCAGCCGGAGCGGCATCCGAGGAGGCCGTGTTCTGGCTACCGCCAGCGCAGGCCGCCAGCATACCCGCCCCCACCGCCAGGGAGCTGTAGCGCAAGAAGCGTCGTCGATTGAGTGCCAGCCTAGAAGAGTCAGGAGTCCAGAGAAATGTCATAGCCAAAAGGTCACATCAAGAAGAACAGCAAACAACTCGAACCCGTTGCCGCACCCATTTCGGAAAAAATCCTTTCCGCTCTAGTTTCCAGAACTGGGTGGGTTGCGTATACTAGACATACACCACTGAATACTTCCTTGAATTCAGCGTTGTATACAAAAGACGTTAGGGCTTGTATACAGCAATTTCCGTATCGCTAGATACTGTTACCTATTCTTCTTGTCATTGGAGTTTCCCGGTGGGCAAAGCAAGGTCTCAGGTTCCCCAGGCTCAGGCAGCCAACTCAGGCCCTAAAAAGTCGGGCAGCAGCGTCGATCGCATCTACGACCGGCTCAAGCAAATGGCCATGACCTACCAATTTCGCCCCGGTGAACCGCTCAATGAGGTCGAGCTAGCCGCCGACCTGGGCGTCAGCCGCACGCCCCTGCGGGAAGTGCTGAACCGACTGGTGGCCGAGGGCTTGCTCGATTTTGTGCCCCGCAAGGGCTTTTCCTGCAAACCGCTGGACACCAAGCGCGTGTTTGACCTCTACGAAATGCGCTGCGGCCTGGAGATGATGAGCGCCAAGCTGGCCACCCAGCGGGCCAGCGACGACGACATTGAGGCCCTGGTCCAGTTCTGGAAAGCCGCCACCGAGAAATTCTGCACCTTTACCCCCGTCGACTGCGCCCGCTGCGACGAAACCTTCCACGAGCGCCTGGCGGAACTGTCGCAAAACAGCGAGCTGCTGCACATGCTGCAAAACGTCAATGCCCGCGCCCACTACCTGCGGCTGATCTCCATGGAGCAGGAACCCTACCGCCGCAACACCTGCGCCGAGCACCAGCTGATCTTGCAGGCCATCCAAGACCGCAATGTGGAGGCGGCGGTAAACTGCATGGCCGCCCACGTCAGCCTCCGCCAGGAGCAGCTCGTAGAGGTGATTAAAGAAGGCGTAGCGCGGATATACATGAGCTGAGTACGGATACAGTTCTGGGTTCTTTTTGCCGAACAGTTGTGTGAATTCAAACTGTTACGGGAGCTATTTGCCGCGACTGCCTCTATTGCGATCGCCGCCAGTCAACGAGAATTGAGCTATCGAAAAGAGCGATCGTGGTTTTTACCCAAATGATCGGCGTTCCTCCCTGTAGCTTTCTGATCGGGCGAAGGCCGATCGCCATTGACACCTATCGCCCCCGCTGCTGATCTGTGAGGCATGGGGGTGGTTGGACTGCGCGATTTGTAAAGCTCTCTGCTCCGAAATCGCCTGGCAAACCCTACAACACCGAAGGAGCCCTCATGCTCAGAACCTCTAGCCCCATCGCCGAAACCCCTGCCAATCGCCCCACCTGGGGCCAGCGCCTACGAGCCGCCGTAGTTCAGTTCTGGCGCTTTAGCCGCTTCTATGGCGACTATCACTCTCTGCCCCCGACGGAGCGGCGACGGTTTGTGGTCAAGCGGCAACCTCAGGGGAACCCATCTGCTCCCGGGTAATCGGGGTTGGATGGATTGGCTGGCTGCCTTTGGGGATGGTGGGCGGTGCCCACCCTACCTTGAGGGTAAGTCGATGTCGCCTAGCTCGGCTTGCAGGGCGGCGATCGCATCGTATTCCCGCGCCAGCACTTCGGTCAGGTGCTCAAACACCGGCAGTACCTTTTTGTAGACGGTCACATTTTCGGGGATGGGCTGGTGCCGATAGGTTGCGCCAATCATGGTGCTGACCATATCGAGCGACGGCACCCGCCCCAGACCGTGGAGGCCCAGTACGGCAGCCCCCAGGCAGGAGCTTTCGTAGTGCTCGGGAATCTTCACCTCACGGTTGAAAATGTCGGCCATCATCTGTCGCCACAGGGGCGACTCGGCAAAGCCCCCCGTGGCCTGAATCAGGGTGGCGGGGCCAGCAAAATCCTCCAGCGCCTTCAGCACCAGGTACAGGTTGTAGACAATGCCCTCCAGCACGGCCCGCACCAGGTGCGACTTGGTGTGCTTGACGCTGAGGCCAAAGAACGAGGCCCGGGCATTGGCGTTCCACAGGGGCGATCGCTCGCCCATCAGGTAGGGGTGAAACAGCAGCCCTTCGGATCCGGCGGGCACCGCCGCCGCCATCTTGGTCAGCAGGCCGTACACATCCTGGCCCAGGCGCTTGGCGGTGGCCACCTCGGCATCGGCCAACTGGTCGCGCACCCAGCGCAGGGCAATGCCGCCGTTGTTGACCGCGCCACCGATCACCCAGTGGTGCTCGGTGAGGGGATAGCAAAACAGCCGCTCCTGGGGGTCGGTGATGGGGCGATCGACCACCGCCCGCACCGCGCCGCTGGTGCCCACGGTGACCGCCACCAGCCCCGAGGCGATCGCCCCTACTCCCAGGTTTGACAGCACCCCATCGCTGGAGCCCGCAATGATCGGCGTTTCCTCCCGCAGGCCCATAGCGTTGGCCATTTCGGGTTTGAGCCCGGTAAGTACGGCGGTGGTGGGCACCAGTTCAGAGAGGGATGAGGGGCTGACTCCGGCGATCGCCAGCGCCCCCGGATCCCAGTCCAGCGTCTCCAGGTTTAGCAGCCCCATGGCCGTAGCGATGGAGTGATCGACCACGTAACGGCCCAGCAGCCGGTAAAACACGTATTCTTTGATCGAAATAAACCGCGCCGCCGACTGAAACAGCTCGGGCTGCTCGTGGCGCAGCCAGGCCAGCTTGACCAGGGGCGACATGGGGTGAATCGGCGTGCCCGTTCGCCGGTAGACGGCGTGGCCCTCCATATCGGCCTTGATGCGCTTTTCCCAGCCGGCGCTGCGGTTGTCGGCCCAGGTGATGCTGGGGGTTAGGGGCTGACCGGCAGCATCGATCAAAATCAGGCTGTGCATGGCTGAGCTAAAGCAGAGGCCCAACACCTGGGAGGGGTTGAGCACGTAGGCTTCCATCAGCTTCTGCACCGTTTTGACCACGGCAGTCAGAATTTCTTCGGGATCTTGTTCGGCGGTGGCCACATCGGGGGTGTAGAGCGGGTAGGTAACGAGGGCTTTACCCACCACCTTGCCCGCCTCGGTAAACAGCACCGACTTGGTACTGGTGGTGCCGATATCGACCCCAATGATGTAATTTTGATCGGCCATGGTGGTGTGTAGAAATAGGTGTTTAGTTGTAGAAGGGGTGTCGGGGGGCGGATGCGAGGTATCGGGTGTCGGGTATCGGGTGTTGGGTGCTAGGTGTTGGGTATTGGGTGCCGGGTAGTAGGACTCTGCGTCGTAAGTCGGCCAACTGTTCCTAAAACCCGAGACCTGAAACCCGAAACCCTTCCCCAATCGTCGTTTACAAAAAGAACCCCACAATCAGCATCACCACCAAGCCCACGCCGCCGATGATGGTCTCCATCACCGTCCACGATTGCAGGGTTTGCTTCTCGCTCATGCCCAAAAATTTGCCCACCAGCCAAAAACCCGAGTCGTTGACGTGGGAGAGCACCGTGGCACCGGAGGCGATCGCAATTACAATCGCCGCCACCAGCGGAGCCGAATAGTTGGCCGTCTCCACCGCCGGGGCCACCAGGCCCGCCGCCGTCACCATCGACACCGTGGCCGAGCCCTGGCTGACCCGCACCACCGTGGCAATCAAAAACGCCAGCAGAATAATCGGCAGATTCGAGGCAGCCATGGCTCCGGCCAGGGCTTCGCCCACCCCGGTTTCGATCAGGGTGCGGCCAAACACGCCGCCAGCCCCGGTGACCAGGATAATCAGACCAATCGGCTCAAAGGACTTGGAGGCAACGCGCTGGATGTCGTTGCGGGTGTAGCCCCGCAGGGTGCCCAAAAAGTAGAACGACAGCAGCGTCACCAGGGCCAGGGCGGTGAACGGGTGGCCAATGAACGCCATCCAGTCGCGTAACAGGTTGCCCTCGGGCAGCACCACCCCCAGCACGGTGTTGAGCAAAATCAGCACCAGGGGCACCGCTATCAGGGTCATGACCATGGTGAAGCTGGGCAGATCTTTTGCTGGCGTGCCCTGGGGCGGCGGGGCCGCTTCTTCCATCTCGGCGGGCACGTCCAGGTGAATTTTGCCCGCAATTTTTTTGCCAAAATAAACGCCGCCAATGGCCATGGCCGGAATTCCGGCCAGCACCCCCATCAGGATTACCCAGCCCAGGTCGGCCCCAATCAGCGAGGCCACCGCCACCGGTCCCGGCGTCGGCGGAATGAACGAGTGGCCTACCGCAATGCCCGCCACCAGTGGAATGGCGTAGTAGAGCAGCGATCGCCCCGTGCGCCGCCCCAGGCTGTACACCAGCGGAATCGACAGAATCAGCGCCACATCAAAAAACACCGGAATGGCGATCACCAGACCGGCCAGACCCAGAGCCCACTGGGCCCTGTCCTCCCCAAACTTTTTTACCAGGGAGTTGGCAATCTGCTCGGCCCCGCCCGAGACCTGGAGCATTTCACCAAACATCGCCCCCAGGCCAATCACAATGGCGATGTAGCCGAGAGTATTGCCCATCCCCGTCTGAATCACTCCAGCAATTTCCGCCGGGGGAATGCCGCCAATGACGGCGACGAAAAGGCTCACCAGCAGCAGGGCCAAAAACGCCTGCAGCCGCAGCACAATCACTAAAAAAAGCAGCAGGGCAATGCCCAAGACCGCAATAAACAACAGCGAAAAGGTAGACATTTCCAAAGACCCTTTAAGTTATGGTCAAGCGTCATCCAGGCCTGACATCTACGGACTATTCGAGCCCTTGCGACTCTCACTTGAATGCGTGAAAACTAACAATCAAACAAAAAACAATCCCCCAAAGGAGAGAGATAGTAATCTAGGGTTAACTGGCTGAGGAAGGACGGTGTCTTGCCCGTATGGGATCAATACCTGCCCTAAAACTTTCAAAATCACCATAGATCACCATGGGTCAACTAGTTGCTTTTCTCCTTGGGCTTGCAGCGACCCATCCAGCCCAAAGCCAGGCTTGACAGAGATCAAGCATCATCGCAAAATTGCAGCACCGCCCCATCCGTTAAGCAGCCATCTATCTAACAGAAAAATCTAGAGACGAATCAGACTAAATTTTTTCGACCAGATGGTTGTCAGGAGGTTAATGCTCTCTTTTTTTGCCCACAACTCTCATCTTAAAAATAAAGAACTGGAGAGCAAGAATTTTGTTCACAAAAATAAACTGTGCCGCAAAAAAGAGGGCAGTATTTTCATTTTTTCAAATACTGTTCACTGCTTTTCTTTCTTAAGTGGGTTGACGGTTGAAACCAAACCTGGGCCATAAAACCCTGATTTAAAGACCAATCCCTGGTAGGGGCGCGGCAGTGCCGCGCCCCTACAAACGTCCCTCCACATGAGAGCAGGCTCGGGCATCATTACCGCTGCGGGCGATCGCGCATCGCCTTGTGAATCGTCTTCCAGCGGCGCTTGCTGTTAGCTGCGGCACGGGCATCCTGGCGCTGGTCGATCCACTGCTGCTCGCGCTGGAGCTTGTGGTAGCTGTGCAGGCGACTCCGACTCAGATCGCCTGCCTCAACGGCAGCCTCCACCGCGCAGCCCGGCTCTCCCCGGTGCCGACAGTCGCGAAATCGGCAGTCTTCCGCCAGTTCCTCAATATCGGCAAAGGTGGCCCCCAGCCCCTCGCTGGTCGTCCAGAGCTGGAGTTCGCGCATTCCTGGCGTATCGATCAGCAGCGCCCCCGAGGGCAGGGTTAGCAGGTGCCGCCCGGTGGTGGTGTGCCGACCGCGACTGTCGTCATCGCGCACGGCCTGGGTCGCCTGCTGCGAAACGCCGAGAAAGTGGTTCGTCAGCGTAGACTTGCCCACCCCCGACGAGCCAATCAGCGCCACGGTTTGCCCTGGCCCCAGGTAGGGCGCGAGCTGCTCTAGTCCTGCCCCTGTGGTGGCACTGACAGCGTGGAGGGCCACGCCGAAGGCAATCGCCTCTACCTGGCCCAGGCGATCGGCTAAATCCTCACAGGCATCAGCCTTATTCAAGACGATGACCGGCATGGCCCGACTTTCCCAGGCGGCCACCAGATAGCGCTCAATGCGGCGCAGGTTAAAGTCGCCGTCAAGGCCGCACACCAAAAACACGGTGTCGACATTGGCCGCCACCACCTGGCCCTCGGTTTTGCCGCCCGCCGCTTTGCGCACAAACTCGCTCCGGCGGGGCAGCACCGCCTGGATAATGGCGGTACCCGGCTGTCGCTGTACTACCACCCAGTCGCCCACCGCTGGGTAGTTTTGCTCCCCCTCGGCCTGGTAGCGAAATTGCCCAGACACCATTGCCGCCAGTTCTCCGGTGGGGGTCAGCAACTGGTAGGCACCGCGATGCTCTAGCACCACTCGGCCTGCCTCAAAGCCTGCCTCTGCCCAGGGGGCAAACGCGCGATCGCAGGTGGTGCTCCACCCGCCCAATTCAGTTAAGTTCAAGGGTTTTTCCTCAAATGAAGCCTACGGAGGGCAAGGCTTCACGGGGTCGGCCCCTGGGAGGTGCCGCCTAGCCTTGCCGGAGAATCATTGGGTTGCCGCGCAATACCGACTCAGCCATAGGTCACCTTCCTGGCGCTAACGTACGGGGTGCAAGCTTTACTGCTGGGCCTGCTTACCTCCAGACTACAGCGTCTGGGCTGGCGATCGCGGCGGCCGAGCAACGTTGCAGCAAATCTACAACTTTTGAGCAATTGACTAAACTGTTTTCAGGTTGGGGAACACTTACCCCTAGAACACTTTCTGAATGAAACCAGCGACTGTTTAAGGGATAGCGATGATCAACGTTACTGCGGCTATGTTGTTGGCGATTGGCATAACCCTGGAATCTTTTGGGGAAAATTACGCGCTAATAGCGGCGATCGGCATCGTATTCGCTATGGCGTTCTTTCTCTTGATGTATCTCCAATATCCGGTCTTCTTCATCGGTTCTGCCCGATATCCCCTGGCCAGAAAGTGTTTTCCGGCCATTCGCTGGGCTATCTTTGGCATTTACTTCGTCGATCTGTCTACCACCCTCATGCGTCACCACGGTGGGCCGGATCTCAGCGTGTCTATTCATGCCTACAGCATTTGGGCCGGGGTCTACCTGGTCACCTATAGCCTGGCTATCCTCACCGGGCCACCCAAGCAGCGCCGCCGCAAAAAGATCCTCAACCGCTACGGTCGCCGCCGTTGGTTTGGTCAACCCGTCCCGGTTCCGGCCTAGGGCAAAGAAGCCTGAAGGGGCGTTATAGCCTGACGGAAAGTTCTGGCTGAGCGGCTGGGGTGGTTGACGTGCATCCATCTATCCGCGCCATAGAACGCCTTCAGCAGCTACCAGGGGGTGGGATAAAGGTGGGGCGTTGGCGATCGCAGCGAACTCCAGTGGTAGGATGCTATCAAGCTAGGGGTGTCCGAGCAATCGGGCTGAGATCATACCCTCGGAACCTGACCTGGTTCATGCCAGCGGAGGAAAGCGTTGCTTGAGGCTACGCCCCATTGAATTGGGTGCCCGGCCTTACCGACCCATGTTCTGCGAGTCTCCTGTTCTCTTAACCGCCGCCTCTAGCAACCACCCAACCCGCACGAGGTGAGTTGTGACGATGACCTTTATTGCGACGGCGATCGCGACCCCGGCGATCAGCGCCACGGCGATCGCCGTCGCCCTGATTACCGTGGCCAGCTTTGCGCTGATTGGGCTGCTCCAGGCCAGCCGCCACAGCCTCAGCCTGGAAGACTATATGGTGAGCCGCAACAGCGTGGGCACCCCGATGGCCCTGGCGACGATTGTGGCCTCGGCCATGGGGGCCTGGATTCTCTTTAGCCCGCCAGAGGTGGGGGCCACCAGCGGCATTGCGGGCATCGTGGGCTACTGCATTGGCCAGGCGACCCCGGCGGCGCTGTTTGCCTTCATGGGCACCCGCATGCGGTTTCTCATGCCCAGGGGCCACTCCTTAAATGAGTATGTGCTGCACCGCTTTGGCCAGGCCATGTACCGGCTGACCCTGGGGATTGTGGTGTTCTACATGTTTGTGTACCTGACGGCGGAGTTGACGGCGATCGCAAAAGCCGTTGAACTCATGGCTGGGGTCCCCCTCTGGCTCACCGCCCTGCTAGTGATGGCGGCGGTGTTTGCCTACACCCTGGTGGGCGGCCTGGCGGCGACGATCTTTACCGACGCGATTCAGTTTGTGGTGATTGTGCCGCTGCTGCTGCTGAGCTTTGCGGTAGCGGTGTTGGCCCTGGGGGGCTGGGGCAGTGCGATCGCCCCCGTCACCCAGGCGGCACCGCAGTTGCTCACCCTGGCCAATGGCCCTGGCATTAAGTTTGGGGCCACCCTGGTGATCGCGGTGATTGCCGCCGAAATGTTCAACCAGACCAACTGGCAGCGGATCTACGCCTGCAAGACCGACCAGGTGGTGCGGCGATCGTTCCTCGGTTCGTTTCTGGTGATTTTGCCCATGCTGCTGCTCGCCGGGCTGCTGGGCATTGTGGCTATGCACTTTGGCTTTAACGACGATCGCGCCTTTTTCTCGCTGATCCAGGCGCTGAACCTGCCCGGTTGGGTGAGCCTGGCGGTGCTGGTTCTGGTGCTGGCCCTGGTGATGAGCAGCCTCGACTCGCTGCTAAACGGCATTGCCAGCGTGTTTACCACCGACCTGCTGCGGATTTTTCCCAACCGATCCTCCAGCGGCATTCTCCGAATTACCCGGCTGCTGACGGTGGTCGTGGGAATTCCGGCCATCCTGATCGCCTCGCGGGGCTACAACGTGCTGTACCTGTTTTTGCTGGCGGATCTGGTCTGCGCCGGGGCGCTGTTTCCGGTGCTGTTTGGGCTGTATTCCAGAAGGCTGACGGGGACGATGGCGTTTTGGAGTGCGGTGGTGGCGATCGCAACGGGTGCCCTGTTCTTCCCCCGGCCCGACTTTAGCCCCTGGAATGGTCTGCCCTTGGCGGGCGATCTGCTGGTCAGTTTTGCTGCCCCCATCGTGGTCTCGACGCTAATTTGCCTGATCTGGATCCAGATCAAGGCCCAGAGAGGCAAAACGGAGGCCTTTGACTTTGGCATTCTCCGCCGCGACATCCGCGCTTACGGCGAAGGGGAAGGGCTGCCCCTAGAAGGGTTGCCCGACAGATAAAGATCTCACAGGTAGGGGCGCAGACCCTGCGCCCCTGCGAGGAATCACTCTTTAGATGAGTAATTTCTACGGTTGGTTTTCGATCGCCTCCGCATCTTCTGGTAATGCAACGGATGTAAACAGCAAACTCTTAGCCGCGCCCAATGCTTCTGTTAAAAACAGTGACGGTTCAGCTTCGCCAGCCATTTTTTCAATCCGTTGTTTCAGTTCGGCCACAATTCTAAGATTCTGGTAAGCCAGGTTGGTTTCCTCCGACGGGTCCTGGGCAATGTTGAACAGTTCTACCTTGGAGGGCAGTGCGGTTTTCCACACCAGCTTCCAGTCCCCTGAATGGACAGCCGCGCGCAAGGGTTCAACATCGAAACCAACGGCATCGCGATCGATGTTTTCTCCATTTGCCAGGGCTGGCCAAACGTTCAACCCATCCAGAGGTTTCGCCGGATCGGATGATGCGCCAGCTAAAGCGGCGAACGTCGGGTACCAATCAACCATGTGCATCGGCTGATCGGCCACAGAACCGGGTTTGAGCTGTCCTGGCCAATTGGCGAGGGCGACAACGCGAGTGCCGCCTTCGTATAGCGATCCTTTGCCATCTCGAAAAATACCGTTATCGGCAGGAATGGTGCCGCCAGAGGTATCGACTTCACCCGTAACCTGGGCAGAACGGGGGCCACCATTGTCACTCTGGAAAACAATCAGCGTGTTGTCTCGCATCCCACGCCGTTCTAGCGCCTCCACCACCTGACCAATTTGCTCGTCCATCACAGAAATCATGGCCGCATAGGCACGACGATTTGGGTCGGTGATATTTGCATACTGCTCAAGCGCCTCTTCGGGTGCCTGGTAGGGCGCATGGGGAGCGGTAAATGCTAGATAAAGAAAAAGGGGCGTATCGGTGTCGTGCTCGCCGATCAGCTTCACTGCATCCTGCCCCAGCAGTGTGGTGACATAGCCCTCTTCATTGACCAGTTCGTTGTTGCGATACCAATCCACAACACCGTGGGCTGAGTGGGTGAAATAGTCGATTTCACCGAGAATAGGACCATATTGGTAATCAAACCCGCGCTGCCGAGGCCAATACTTGCGATCGGCATGGCCAAGGTGCCACTTGCCCACCAAGGCAGTCTCGTAGCCCACCTCCTTTAGAGCCTGCGGCAGCAACCACTCATCGGTAGACAGCCCGTAGGTGCCTGCTGAAGGAATAACGAGAGTTTGCAACCCGTAGCGGAAAGGGTAGCGTCCAGTCATCAAAGCGGCTCTGGAGGGAGTACACCAGGGATGGGTATAGTTCTGCTCGAGGGTGACTCCGGCTTGGGCCAGCCGATCGAGGTTGGGAGTCTTAATATCGGAGCCATGAAACCCAACATCTTTCCACCCCAGGTCGTCGGCCAAAATATAGACGATATGGGGGCGCGGCGGTTGCTGAGCGACAGCCTCCGGGGGCAACCATCCACGCCCCGCTATCAACAGCGCCACCATGAAGGCGATGATAAAGCCCAGTTTTTTCACGTTATCAGTAACTCCCGTTCATACTAGTGATTTTTGGTGACGGTTTACGCAAGCCAGAAACCAAATTGCGCCGGGGTGCAAAATGAATTCTTGTGCCGTCATAAGGCATCAGCATAAAATCCAGCTAAAATGATGGCTATCCAAAAATTGCAAGATAGCGAAAGTGAATATTAAGAATCCTGAAGAAGTCTAGCCGGAAATCTATGTTTCAGTGGTGTTTTCTCGAAGAAGGTTTCACTACTTTGGTAAGACATGAAATCGCTCCAGGACCCCAGTCCTCAACCTTTGCAAAACACGCCTCCGAGCGCTATATCGCTTCATCAATTTCAAGATATTGACGAACTAGCAGTATTTTTGCCTGAGGATGTTCGCCTGACGCCCTTGGAGTGCGGACCTTTTAGATGTGAATCAGCGGCTCTCAATTTAGGCACGATTCACTTTAATTTCAATCATGTAAGCCGCAACCTTAAAGCGGTTGGCCAAAAACAAAGAGGTTTTTTAAGCTTTTCAATGATTCTCCAAAGTAGTGGGCAACACGGCATAGAAAGCAGCCGATTCATCACGGAAGATTATCTATTTGGATTTGATGCCAACCGTGAGGCAGATCTGATCTTTCCTGGGGGCTGTACCTATTGCGCCGTTTACATACAGCCAGACACCTTTGATGCCTGTACCCAAACTATGGATCGCCTAGAATTAGACAACAAGTTTTTAAGCTGTAATTATGCTTATATGCCAGATTCATTTCCCTTCTTGCGTACCTACCTGAAGCAAATTTACAACTTACTGGTTCGGCGGTCGCCACTATTGCAAAAGCCAGACTTCCAGCAACTCATTGTGCAAGACTTTCTGCCTCTATTTATTGCGTCATTGCCAACCCAGCAGGAGCACTGGACTTCAGCCAAATTCTTTCGCCGTTCTAAACTGGTTAAGCAGGCCGATGATTACATGCGATCGCATATGGATCAGGCCCTGACCCTGACTGATCTATGCGAGGCCCTAGGCACCAGCACTCGAGCCCTCTGCTACGGATTTCAGGAAATGTTTGGCATCAGCCCCATGGCTTACTTAAAAATCTTGCGGTTGCAAAGCAGCTATCGAGTGCTAAAGGCAAGTGCCCCAGGGGCAAGGAATGTGACTGATGTGGCAACCCAATTTGGCTTTTATCATTTAGGGTACTTTGCCAAAGACTATAGGCAAATGTTTGGCGAACTCCCTTCAGAAACCTTGAGTCGAAACAAGTAGGTTTTGTGTTTCTCAGTTCTTAGTGAGTAGTTAATATACCCCTGCTTGAAAAGCTGAGGCTGAGAACACAATAAGCGCACGGTCAAACATTGCCGTGCGCTTAGGGTCAGAGCTGACGCTTATAGAATTGACTCAAAGGGCCAGATGATGGCCGCGCTTTTAGCCCGACTACTGGGCCCGACTACTGGGTAGACGGAGCCGTTGATTCGGGATGGTTGGGGTGCCAGACGAAGGCGAAGTAAGCGGCGATCGCCCCAGTTAAAGCATTAAACCAAACGTTGTTGCCAAAGATGGGCATGATGCCAAAGAGGGTATTGGAGAGCGGAATCAACCCCATAACGGCAAGCAGCAAATAGCTGATGGCAAAGAAGCGATTGTATCGAAAGGCTCCTTCTTTACCCGTAGCCGAAAACAGCCCAAAGCCGCCAATGGCTAGGTGCACCATGTTGTGCAGTAGGTTGGTCGGAAAAAGCCCAAACAAATAGCCAAAACCTCTTAGGTAAGCGGCCATATAGTCAGCCCCACCGCTAATAGGAACTGAGCTTGTGTCTAGCGGAACGCTAGATCCCATGCCTTGGGTAGGGAGGTTTATCAGAGCGGGAATAAAACCAGCAATGCCTAAAAAGGTAAAGATGATTCCCAGTGCCAATGCACACTTCTGCTCGCTGTTCATACTGTTCATACTAAGTCACTACTCCTGTAGAAGAAATCGGCGGCAATCTGTAAGTGCATCTTAAAAACCACAAGATGCCCCTTCCTCCTGCTATGGAGCTAGGTTGGTAAATGCTTGACCCCTCTGTAGGGATACTTAGCCGAAGCGGAAATAGCTGCAAGCCCGAGGATTCTGATAGAATCCTCGGGCCTGGACTTGAAGTCGCCACAAAAATCAAAGGGTCTCAAGGTCTGCGGCCGGTTGTCTGGGTGAGGCCAGAGCATCCTTACACTGCGCTCAGCCCGCTGGCTGAGGTGCATGCCAATCATAACGAGACTCATAATGCAGCACTGAGGCGACGATGCAGCGCCTATCGTCGGCGTCAAAACCTCTATGCCAAAACCCAAGCCGGATTGCAGCGGGCCTTAGATGTCCAGCGGATCCTCCACAACTGGGTCAGGCCCCATTGGGGTCTTGGTCAACAAACGACTCTAGCGATGGCGATCGGCCTTTGTCATCGTCCGCTATCTACTCAAGAAGTCCTTTGTATGAGAGAGTTTCCACGTATCTCCTCTTAACAGACCAGTGCCCCTTCATCCTTCTGCCTTCCAGTACTAGGGCAGTTCGGTGGTGCCCATCAGGTAGCGATCGCACTCCCTTGCCGCCCCTCTACCCTCATTGATCGCCCACACCACCAGGCTCTGCCCTCGACGACAATCCCCAGCCGCAAACACCCCCGGAATCGACGTGGTGTACTGCTCGTGCTCGGCCTTGACGTTACTGCGGCCATCTTTCTCCAGCCCCAGGGCATCGATCAGCGACTGCTCGGGGCCGAGGAAGCCCATGGCCAGCAGCACCAGCTGGGCGGGGATCACCTTCTCGGTGCCGGGCACGTTCTGGGGCACGAAGCGCCCGTTCTCGTCCTTGCCCCACTGAATCTGCACGGTATGAACGGCCTTCACGTTGCCCTGCTCGTCACCCTCGAACTTGGTGGCGGTGGTCAGGTAGGCGCGGGGGTCATCGCCAAACATGGCGGCGGCTTCCTCCTGGCCGTAGTCCATTTTGTAGACCTTGGGCCACTCGGGCCAGGGGTTCGCTGCCGATCGCGTCTCCGGCGGCTGGGGCATGATCTCCACCTGGGTGACGCTGTTGCAGCCGTGGCGAATGGAGGTGCCCACGCAGTCGGTGCCCGTGTCGCCGCCGCCGATGATCACCACGTCTTTATTGGCCGCCGAGATGTAGTCGTTGCCGGGGTAGCCATCCAGCACCGCCTGGGTGTTGGCGGTGAGAAATTCCATGGCAAAGTGAATGCCCTTCAGCTCGCGCCCCTCAATGGGCAGGTCGCGGGGCTTGGTGGAGCCGGTGCAGAGCACCACCGAGTCAAACTCCTTCAGCAGGTTTTCAGCAGAAATGTCCTTGCCCACTTCGGTGTTGCACACAAAGGTGACGCCCTCGGCCTCCAGCACGTCGAGCCGACGCTGGACGACTTCTTTTTTGTCCAGCTTCATGTTGGGGATGCCGTACATGAGCAGCCCACCGGGGCGATCGGCCCGTTCGTACACGGTGACCCAGTGGCCCGCCGAGTTGAGCTGGGCGGCGGCGGCGAGACCAGCGGGGCCGGAGCCAATTACGGCAACTTTCTTGCCGGTGCGCTGTTTCGGCGGGTTGGGGACAATCCAGCCCGACTCCCAACCCTTTTCGGCGATGGAATACTCAATATTTTTAATCGTCACCGGGGGGCTGGTGATGCCCAGCACGCAGGAGCCCTCGCAGGGGGCGGGGCAGACGCGCCCGGTGAACTCGGGGAAGTTGTTGGTCTTGTGCAGGCGTTCCAGGGCTTCTTCCCACAGACCTCGATAGACCAGGTCGTTCCACTCGGGGATCAGGTTGTTGATGGGGCAGCCGCTGGCCATGCCGCTGATGGTCATGCCGGTGTGGCAGAAGGGGGTGCCGCAATCCATGCAGCGCGCCCCCTGGGTGCGGAGGTTTTCCTCCGGCATGGGCAGGTGGAACTCGTCCCAGTTGCGAATGCGATCGGCGGGGGCGACTTCTTGCGCCACTTCCCGCAGGTATTCCATAAAGCCAGTCGGTTTTCCCATGGTGGTTGTCCTGAAGGTGGTTGTTTTATTGCTGGTGAAAATTCGATTGCTGTAGGTTGGGTGAAGCGTCAGCGGAACCCAACATTGCGGAGTCTGGGCGTTGGGTTTCACTCCGTTCCACCCAACCTACAATTGCTCTGGGACTAGGCTCTGCTGAAGCTCTGCCTCACCCTAGGCGCTAGAATGGCTGCCATGGCTGTAAGTATCGAGAGCATACCGTCAAAAGTTTACTGAAGACCAATTCGAGTTTTCTAAGCATGCGGTTGATCAGTCCATTGTGCGTCGGATTTTGGTGCGGGAGGTGAGAGAGGCGATCGCGAGTGATCACATTATCGAAGACTATCCAGATGATAAATACGGGCCAAGCTGTTTGATTTTGGGATTTACTCAATCCCAGCGTCCTCTTCATATTCAATGCAGTTATCCCTCCCGTCCAATCATTAAGATCGTTACTTTGTACGAACCTGAAGCCGAAAAGTGGAACAGCGATTTTACGAAAAGGAGATCGGTTGAAGATGAAAACTGAATGGCAAGAAACCCTAGTCGAAAAGAATGTCACGTATACCCTGAATATCAACGGTCAATTTATCTTGATTGAAAATGTTCCTGCTCGAGTCAATGAGGAAACCGGAGAGCAGTTTTTTTCTCCATCCACGGTAGAACGTTTGCAAAAGACGATCTTGGGGGAAGCAAAACCCGATCACTTTGTTCAGGTTCCTGTCTACAACTACTCAGATAGTGCAGCATAGTTTTGAGCTTGATCTAAGCAGTTAAGGTCTTGCAGAAAGCAAAGCGCCTGCTGCTCGGCCGTTCACACGCTATTTAGGCTTCAGATCCATCAAGAAAGGTTTGTAGAATTCGCTGTGATCGCCTTCAAAGTTATACATGCCCTGCTTTGTCAAATACCCCTTCTTTCCAGTAGCAGGGTTGGCAACCTGGCCGTAGGTACTCTTAGGGTAGTTAGGATCTTCGTGCCAAGAGATATTAAAGGCAGCGTACTTTGGGAAGAAGATCATTTTGGCATAGTCAGCAATGTTGTCATGAATCCACCAGGCAAGGGCTGGCCAGTCGTGCGTAGATTCATAGTAGGGAATAAATGAGGTGACAATTATACAAGCTGTAGCTCCCATAAAACCTTTTTCATCTCGTCTGTCCCAAATATGGGCTGCGTAGTTTGCCTCACTGCTTGCACAATTGTATTGATTCTTGTTTTCTGCTCCTTTGGCATTAACCTCGCAGGATCGGTAAGCAGAACGAATAGTGATTCGTCCCAAAGCATCCTGAATAGGCTCTAGAACTTTTTCACAAAGATTTCGACCAGCCTCAATCGCTAAATCCGGATCGTCTGGGATATTAGGGATACCTTCAATTTGGGAAATCTCAGAATAGAGAAATTCCCGCATAAAAAAGCTCTTGGAGAGTCGAACTCTGCCAAGTTCTTCAAGGGCTTTAACGGTTTGAGGCTTATTCATACCTTACTCTGAGGTTATGAGGCAATGACTCGCGTTTGTGCTTGCGGCAAAGATTTTGGCTTCACCACGATTTCTACATCACGTCCAAGGGCATTTAGAAACCGAAATAACCGAGTCGTTGAAAAACCTGATAATTTGCCGTTGATCAAGGCTGACACCTTGGGTTGGTCGATGCCTAAAAGCTCCGCTGCCTCAGCTTGCGTCATGTTTTGGTTAGTAACAATGCCGCTGATCTTACGAGCAAGCTCTGCTTTGACCAGCAATTCATCGGAATTGTCTAGCTCTAAATCTGCAAATACATTGCCACTACCTGTCTGAACACTAATAGGTTGAGTCATTTCCTCCTGCTCCTTCTAACCACTGTAATTTTCTGAGTAATGCTCTTGAGCACGTTTAAGTCTTATACCGATCAGTTCGATATCTTGCTTTGGGGTGGCAATGCCCTGTTTAGACTTCTTTTGAAAGATGTGTAAGACGTAAAGCACACCAGCTAGTTTTACGGTGTAAACGGCTCGATAGGTGTCTCCGTCGAAGTTTTCTACAACTTCAAGCACCCCAGCTCCCTTAAAACCTTTGAGAGGCTTGGCTGAAGGGTGTTTTTCTCCACATTGAGCCAAGTACAAGGCGTAGCCAAGATCTTGCCGAACCTCTTCTGGAAACTCCTTTAAATCTTCAAGAGAGCTGCCGACCCATTCAACTGGCTTTAACAAAGCACTTACACCCTCACTATGCTAATTCTGGCATAGAGCGTCAATTAAGCCTTGTAGGGTAGGGGTAATGCCGACCAAAAATCAGGCGGTACCCCTCACCCTGCAATTCATCCCTAACCCCTAACTCCCTCCGATGCGGGCGACGTCGCGGGCGTTTTCTTCAAACGCTGCCGTGAGGGCATCGTCGCCGGTCAGCCCATCGGCCAGAGCTTTTTGGATGTGTTGCAGCACCCGCTTGTAGTCGCGGGGCATCACCTTCACAAACTTGGGCACGGTGTTCTCCCAGTCGGCCAGCAGCGTGCTCCCCCGCTTGCTCTGGGTGTAGTCAACATGGCGCTGGATCAGATCTTGCAGGTCGCGGATGTCCTCTGGGTTTTCCAGCCGCTCCAGATCCACCATTTCAGTGTTGCAGCGGGTGGCGAAGTCCCCGGTTTCATCCAGCACGTAGGCGACGCCGCCGCTCATGCCCGCTGCGAAGTTGCGCCCCGTTACTCCCAGCACGATCGCCTTGCCGCCGGTCATGTATTCGCAGGCATGGTCGCCCACCCCTTCCACAACGGCGGTAACGCCGGAGTTGCGTACGCAGAAGCGCTCGCCAGCTAAGCCACGAATGTAGGCTTCGCCGCTGGTAGCCCCGTAGAAGGCGACATTGCCGGTGATGATGTTTTCGGCAGGCACAAAAGTGGACTGCTTGGGCGGGTAGACCACCAGCTTGCCGCCGCTGATGCCTTTGCCCAGGTAGTCGTTGGCTTCGCCTTCGAGTTCGAGGGTGACGCCCCTAGGCACAAAGGCTCCAAAGCTTTGCCCAGCGCTGCCCTGGAAGTGGAGGTGAACGGTGTCCTCCGGTAGTCCTTCCCAGTGGCGCTTGGTGATTTCGTTGCCGAGGATGGTGCCGACGACGCGGTTGACGTTTTGGATCGGCAGGGTGGCGCTGACCTTTTCGCCCCGCTCAATGGCGGGGGCGCACAGATCCAGCAGGGTGGTCATATCCAGAGATTGCTCCAGGCCGTGATCCTGGGCCATCTGACAGTAGCGACCCACCTCGGGGCCAACCTCCGGCTGGTGGAGGATGGGGGAGAGGTCGAGGCCCTTAGCTTTCCAGTGGGCGATCGCCGCCTTCGGCTCTAGCACGTCGGTGCGGCCCACCATCTCATCCAGGGTGCGGAAGCCCAGCTGGGCCATCCATTCCCGCATTTCCTGGGCAATGAAGGTCATGAAGTTGACCACGTGGTCGGGGTCGCCCATAAAGTGCTTGCGCAGCTCGGGATCCTGGGTGGCGACGCCCACCGGGCAGGTGTTCAGGTGGCAGACCCGCATCATGATGCAGCCCATGGAGACCAGGGGCGCGGTGGAGAAGCCAAACTCTTCGGCCCCCAGCAGGGCGGCGATCACCACGTCGCGCCCGGTCTTCATCTGGCCGTCGGTCTCCACCACCACCCGGCTGCGCAGGTTGTTGAGCACCAGGGTTTGGTGGGTTTCCGCCAGGCCCAGCTCCCAGGGCAGCCCGGCGTGCTTGATGGAGGTCTGGGGGGAAGCCCCGGTGCCGCCGTCGAACCCGGCGATCAGAATCACGTCGGCGTGGGCCTTGGCCACCCCGGCGGCGATGGTGCCGACGCCCACCTCCGACACCAGCTTGACGTTGATGCGGGCGTCGCGGTTGGCGTTTTTGAGGTCGTGGATCAGCTCCGCCAGGTCTTCAATCGAGTAGATGTCGTGGTGGGGCGGCGGCGAGATCAGGCCCACGCCGGGGGTGGAGTGGCGGGTTTTGGCGATCCAGGGGTAGACCTTGCGGCCCGGCAGTTGTCCGCCTTCGCCCGGTTTGGCCCCCTGGGCCATTTTGATCTGGATCTCCTTAGCCTGGGAGAGGTAGAGGCTGGTGACGCCGAAGCGACCGGAGGCCACCTGCTTGATGGCGCTGTTTTTGGAGTCGCCCTTTTCGTTGGTCCAGGTGTAGCGCTCGGGGTCTTCGCCGCCCTCCCCGGTGTTAGACTTGCCGCCGAGGCGGTTCATGGCGATCGCCAGTGCCTCGTGGGCCTCCTTGGAGATCGACCCGTAGCTCATGGCTCCAGTCTTGAACCGGCGGGTGATCGCCTCCACGGGTTCCACCTCATCAAGGGGAATCGGCTCCCGCTGCTTGAATTGCAGCAGATCCCGCAGGCGGAACAGCTGCTTCTCCTGCTCGTTGACCAGGGCGGCGTAGCGCTTGTAAGCCTCGTAGTCCCCCAGCCGCACCGCCTTCTGCAGGGAGTGAATGATTTCGGGGCTAAACAGGTGGGCTTCCCCTTCCTTGCGCCACTGGTAGTCGCCGCCGACATCCAGGGTGACGCGATCGCTGGGGCGATCGGGGAATGCGTGGCGGTGGCGCTTGAGGGCTTCCTCGGCCAGCACGTCGAGGCCCACCCCCTGAATGCGGGAGGCGGTCCAGGTAAAGTACTGGTCAACGACGGCCTGGTTGAGGCCCAGGGCTTCGAAGATCTGCGCGCCGCGATAGCTCTGGATAGTGGAAATGCCGATCTTGGAGGCAATTTTGATCACCCCTTTGGTGACGGCCTTGATAAAGTTCTGGCAGGCTTTCTCCAGCTCCATCGGCGGCAGAAGCTGGTCGGCAATCATGCCCTCAAAGGTGTCGAACACCAGGTAGGGGTTGATCGCGCCGCAGCCGTAGCCGATCAGCGTCGCGAAGTGGTGGACCTCGCGGGGTTCGCCCGACTCCAGGACGATGCCGACGCGGGTGCGGGTGCCGTTGCGGATCAGGTGGTGGTGCAGGCCAGCGACGGCCAGCAGAGCGGGGATGGGGGCGTGGGTGGCGTCGAGGGTGCGATCGCTCAGAATAATTAGACTAGTGCCGCTGGCAATAGCCCCATCCGCCGCCTCACAGATCCGATCCAGCGCCGCCTTTAGCCCGGCTTCTCCCTCAGCCGCTGGGAACACGATCGGCAGCGTCACCGAGGGGAATCCGCTCTCGCCAGCGTTTTTCAGCTTCGCCAGCTCCGCATTGGTGATGATCGGCGTCTTCAAGTTGATCAGCCGACAGCTCTCGGGCTCGGGCTTCAGCAGGTTGCGCTCGCTGCCGATGGTGGTATCGGCGGAGGTGATAATCGCCTCGCGGATGGAGTCGATGGGCGGGTTGGTGACCTGGGCAAACAGCTGGTGGAAGTAGTCGTACAGCAGCCGGGGCTTGTTGGAGAGCACGGGCAGCGGCGTGTCGGTGCCCATGGCCCCGATCGCCTCGACGCCGTTTTCGGCCATCGGTTTCAGCAGTAGCCGCAGTTCCTCGAAGGTGTAGCCGAAGGCGGTTTGGAGGGTAGGAAGGGGCGCACTGCTGTGCGCCCGTACGGGGGAATCGGGGTTGGGTTGGGGCGCACTGCTGTGCGCCCGTACGGGGGTATCTGCTTCCGGCAAATCGGCTAGGCGAATGAGATGGCAATCCAGCCACTCCCGGTAGGGATTTTCCGTGGCGATCTGCTGCTTGATCTCTTCGTCGGAGACAATTCGGCCCTCGTCCATATTCACCAGGAACATGCGGCCCGGCTCCAGGCGGCCCTTGTAGGCGACATTCTCCGGGGCGATCGGCAGCACCCCCGCTTCCGAGGCCATGATCACTAGGTCGTCTTTGGTGACGGTGTAGCGGGAGGGACGCAAACCGTTGCGATCGAGCACCGCGCCCATCATGGTGCCGTCGGTGAAGGCGATCGAGGCGGGGCCGTCCCAGGGCTCCATCAGACAGGCGTGGTATTCGTAGAAGGCCTTTTTCTCGGCGCTCATGGACTCGTGGGCGGTCCAGGGCTCCGGAATCATCATCATCACGGCGTGGGGCAGCGAGCGGCCCGCCAGGGTCATCAGCTCCAGGGTATTGTCGAAGATGCCGGAGTCGCTACCTTCCTTATTAATCAGCGGCTGGGCGCGATCAAGGCTGTCGCCAAACAGCGCCGACTCAAACATGGATTGGCGCGCATACATCCAGTTGATGTTGCCGCGCAGGGTGTTGATTTCGCCGTTGTGGGCCACGTAGCGGTAGGGGTGCGCCCGCTCCCAGCTGGGGAAGGTGTTGGTGCTAAAGCGCGAGTGCACCAGGGCTAGGGCGCTTTCCATGTCGGTGTCGGCCAGGTCGGGGAAGTAGAGCCCCACCTGCTCTGTGGTGAGCATGCCCTTGTAGACCACCGTGCGGCAGGAGAGGCTGGTGGCGTACAGGTAGGGGTCAATTCCGGTCGAGTGAATGGCGGAGTGCGCCCGCTTGCGAATGATGTAGAGTTTGCGCTCAAAGGCCTGGTCGTCGGCCAGGTCACTAGACCGCCCAATGAACACCTGCTGCATAAACGGCTCGCTGGCCTTGGCGGTCTCGCCCAGGGAGGTGTTGTCGGTGGGCACGTCGCGCCAGCCCAGTACTTTTTGGCCTTCTTCCTGCACGACGCGCTCAAACAAGCGGCGACCCTTCTCGCGATCGCCCGCATCCGGCGATGAGAAGAAGAAGCCCACCCCGTATTGACCGGGTGCAGGCAGGGTAATGCCCTCTGCCGCCGCCACCTTGGCCATAAATTTGTGGGGCATTTGCAGCAAAATGCCCGCCCCGTCGCCGGTATTGGCTTCGGCCCCCACCGCGCCCCGGTGTTCCAGGTTGACCAGAATAGTCAGTCCCTGCTGCACAATGCTGTGGGACTGAGCACCTTTCATATGGACAATGAAACCTACGCCGCAGGCATCGTGCTCGTACTGCGGGTGGTAGAGACCTTGGGCTTGGGGCGGTTGGGTTGGGGTCATTGATTTATCGGGCAAAACGATGGAACTCAAACAGGGGACATGCATAGACCATGCCTAGCTATTCTGGGGTGAGGCACAGGCCGCTGGGCAGTCTCTTAAGAAAATGATCAGATCAGCAATCTAGAACTTTGCGAAACATGACAAAGTTCAGAAGGCTTTGATTTCGCAAATTTCTGCTAAATCGAATACAAGTACAAGAAACAATACGCTATGACGGCGATCGTTAGTATCCTCTGGGCTAACCTCTGTGTCTAAAACATGTAGAGTACAAGCAGCCCAACACTTTTACGAACACAGGAATGGTTCGATGGTCGTAGAGGTAATAATTACAGCCACAGTGCCGCCAATAGATAAAGATCTAAAGTATTTAAGACTTGCGGCATCCGAGTTAACCAGCAGCCAAGACAGCGTCACAGTCAACGTTGAGGAAGAGATTGGGATTTTTTTCTTAACGACTACCTTTAAGATGAAAACAACTGCCCAGTACAAGGTAGTTGACCACATATGCAAGCAGTTCGAATACTCAACCTTTGACCTGGAGGGTTATCAAGAAATGTGCATTTCATTCTCTCGATAGCAACGCTTTAACGACCCATGAGTGAGTACCAGTACTACGAGTTTCAAGCTATCGATCGCCCCTTGACTACCAAGGAGCAGGATACCCTGCAAGCGCTCTCCAGCCGAGCCCACATTACCCCCAGCCAGGCCAGCTTTGTCTATAACTACGGCGATTTTCCGGGCGGCCCGGAGGCTATCTTGGCCCAGTACTTCGACGCGATGTTCTACATCGCCAACTGGGGCACCTGGCAGTTTATGTTTCGCTTTTCCAAGGGATTGGTCGATCGCACATGGTTTGCGCCCTACGAAGTTGGGAATGCGATCGCCGTTTCTACCACCACCCACCACCTGATTCTCAATATCGAGATTCAGGAAGAAGGGGGCCTGATGGGATGGGTTGAGGGCGAAGGCTGGCTGCCCCGGCTATTGCCCCTGCGCGATGACCTGATGGCCGGTGACCTGCGGTTGCTGTATTTGGCCTGGTTGCGGCTGTGCCCTAACCTAGCCGGGGTTGACCTGGAGGAAGACCCCCTAGAGCCGCCGGTGCCCCCCAACTTAGGAAAGTTGACTCCGCCCCTGAAGGCCTTTGCGGAACTGGTGGAGTTGGATACTGACCTGGTCGCAGCGGCAGCCCAGGCAAGCCCTAGCCTCCAGCTCGCTCCCGCTCCGCCGCTGGAGGAGTGGCTACCCAAGCTACCCAAGGCAGAGCGCGAGAAATTTTTGATCAAGCTGGTGCGGCGCGAACCCCACGTCGATCTGCAGTTGATCAACCGCCTGAAAGAACTGGCCGGGGCAGAATTGGCTACGCCCTCTGTGGCAGTGCAGGGGCAGCGGCGATTGTCGGCACTGGTGGCGATCGCAGACGATGTGGAGTCCAGGCGTAAACAGCAGGAGCAGGCCGCCGCCCAACAGCAGCGGATCAAAGAGCTAGAGGCCCTGGCCCCCAAGGCAACCCAAACCTGGGATCGGGTGCTGGACCTAATTCAGGTCAAGCAGGCCTACGCCTACGACGAAGCCACCAAGCTGCTCAGAGACCTGCGGGACCTGGCCCAGCACCAGGGCCAATTGCCCGCCTTCCGTCAACGCTTTGAGCGACTCAAGGACAACTACAGCAACCGCCCCGCCCTGATGAAGCGATTACGATCAATCAAGGTGTAGGTTTGGTCAGCGTTTCACCAGCGAGGCTTTAGCGGCTGCGGGCATTTGTCAGCGTCAAAATTTCTGCGTTGAGCTGGTCGAGGGCCTGCATCAAATACCAAATCTCCCGCTCGATTTCCTCGGCAGGGTTGGCAAAACTTTCTACCCGATAGCCGCCGCACCAGGTAGGGCGATGGAGAACCTGAGTGAAAGGATCTACCAACGCCAGCATGGCCAGCAAAAAATCGCGGCGGGTGACGGGAGCGCTGTCTTCGAGAGCGATCGCAGGTATTGTGGTCCAGGCGATGGCGCGAGCAGGCTGGGAAATGGGGGACGCGATCGCCTCCCTGGGCAACCCCTGGGGAGCGGCCTTTGTTGCGGTAGTGGAGGGCAACCCCGCGATCGCCACATTTGACTTGGTGACCTCCAGGGTGGCCAGCGATCGCCGCACTTCCCGCAGCATGGCCAGCAGGTCCTGTATGTGGCGATCGGCCTCTCTCAAAAAGTCCTCGTGCTGGGCGATCGCCCGGGTGGGATCCTGTAGTTCCCGGTGGAGGACTTCGACGTGGGCAAGAAATTCGCCTCGGGCGAGGGGCCGGTTGTCCTGAGCAGCGTCCAGGTAGGCGGCCAAATCCAGCTCTCCAAACCGCCAGAGCAACTGCTCGTAGGTGGCGTAGGTGGATGGGTCGCCCGCGCGAATCAGCTCCAGCACCGCTTCGGGCTCGGCGTCGTCGATGGTCAAAATGCTAAAGCTGATGCCAGTGGGGGGGCGTTGGGCTGGCGCTGGTGCAGATAGCGCCTTGGTCTGGAAGGGGGCCATCTGACGGTGAGCGTCTTCGATCTGGCGGGGCACGCGACCGCGCAGGTAGGCCATATCGCTACCCAGGGCATCGCAGGCAGTGGTGATATGGTGCGATCGCACGTCCCAACCCTCCTTCAGATCGGCCCACAGGGCTGCCATCACGCGGTTGTACTCTGTCCCCAGCAGCGGTGATTGAGGATTTCCTTCCAGAAGCGATGACCAGGGCAGGGGGTTTTCGTCGCTAGGCTCGTCCGGGATGGTGAGGGTCTGGGCAGGCACTTTCTGCTCAGTACCGGAGTCTGCCAGGGCCATTGCCTGAACCCCCAGCAGTAGCGCTAAGCATCCCCCCGCCGCCTGTCGCCAAGCCATACCGTCCCCTCCCTTAGAAACCAATCAAGTTCTCCCAAGTGTTGTCTTCACAACGGGACGGGACGTTTCAGCAAAGTTGACAATTTGTTAACTGACACCCAGCGGGGACGGTCCTTTGCCCTACTCAACTACCAGGCGCGAAAGGCTGGTGCCGGGGTAGTAGGTGCCGAGGATCTGGTTGTAGTTGTAGCCCTTGGCGGCTAGCTCCATTGCTCCGGTTTGGCTCATGCCGTTGCCGCCGTGGGCTGCCTGCACGATCGCCTCGGTAGCCGCATACAGCGACTCAACAATGCCGCCGTTGTAGCTGATGAACTCGCCCGTGGTGGCAGCGACCGCCGCCTGGGTGGTATTGGTCTCCTTGGCAATGCCCAGGTAGGCCTGGTAGCGCTGGGTGTTGTCGAGGTCGTAGGCGCGCTTGGCGTGGCGCACGTGGTGGACCAGCGCGTAGGACCGGGCCGCAACCGCCTGGGCCTTGAGCGCCTCCAGGGGCCAGTTGACGTACATTTCGCTGCCCACCACGCTACTGAGGTAGTCGTGCATCAACACAAAGTTGACCGCCATCAGGCCCGAGCCATCGGTGATCAGCAGTACCCGGCCCTTGTACCAGCTGTTGCCCACATACACAAAGCCACCCTCGCCGGGCTCCAGCCACACGGTGCTGGAGAGGGTGCAGCCCCCGGCAGACATGCCCGACCCCTGGGGGCGCAGCACCACACTGCGCTGGGCAGGCAGGTTGCAGTAGTTTTGGCCGCCGAGATCCATCAGGTAGCCATCGACGGAGGTGGCGACCTCCAGGCTGGAGGAATTTCTGGCGATCGCCACCCGCATTTCCAGGTTGGTGTCGATGGTTTTGCCAGGGTCAAAGTTGCTGACGGCACTGGGGGCGGGCGGCGAGGCGGGCCGGGGCAGCGATCGCGAGTTGGTCTGCGGAGTAGTCGGGCTGGGGGCAGCGGCGACAGGCTGAGCGGCTGGGGTGGGACTGGCAGCGGCTGGCGCTACTTCGGCCTCGGCAGGGGTCGCCGCACTGGGGGGAACCGCCGCCTGCACCAGCAACCGTCGCGCCCGGTACAGATCGACAATCGACTGGCGTACCATGCCGGTGGTCTCCCACAGGGCTGGGCGCAGAACCTCGGGTTTGCCACTGCGTCCGCTCAACGGGGCGGCAGAAACCTGCACCAGCAGCAGGCTGGCAAAGGCCAGACCGCCAAACACCTTGATGCGGGCCGAGGGGCTAGTTGCCCCCTCCGCCAGGGGTCGCTGGGCGAAGGACTTGGGCCATGGCAGCGACTTGAGGTGAAGCGGCTTCAGTTTGACCGACTTGAGTCGCACTGGCCTCAGCTTGGGGAGCCGAGCCTTCCAGGGATCTCTCATGGTGGTTTAACCTAATCTCCACTCTGCACGCACTAGACATCGCAGGTAAACGCACTTGCCTATACAAGGATAGTCGTTAACAAATACTTCGGTCAGGACACATTCGTAAACATATACCTAAAGGTAGATATCTCGATCGGTCTAGGAACAGAGGTCGATTGTTGTTTTTTGATTAGCAATACAGGTTGAAACCCTGATCTACAGGGGCATTCGGACAGGGATGCCGGCAAAAGCAGCTGGCCAGCAACTACTCTAACCCGCACAAATAATGGGTGTAGTGATGGCTGCCGCGACTGGCCTGGGTTACGGTGGTGCAGCCATACTTGCTCAGATCTGAACCGCTGTGCAAAAACCACAAATCGAAGGGGCGTGGCAGGGTGTCCAGAATCTCGGCCAGGGTTTCCTCGGGGGGAATGGTGGGGTTGCTGGGCAGAGTCCAGAGGAAAAACCGGGGCGGCACCGACCACCGACTGTCGGGGGCATCGGGGTGAAAGTGGCGCTGGATCTCCCAGCCAATGCTGAGAAACTCAATGCCGATGACCGTGGGCTGGGGTTCAATCGGATTGGGAAACCCCACCAGCGCGGGATGGGTGGACTCAGCCTGCACCGTGCGAACGAACTGGGCAGGGGCGTAGTATTTGGCAAAAGCTAGGTTGCTGACGACGAACAGAGCACTGAGCAACCCCGCCATCCAGACCACCTGCACGCTGCGGCGACCCGACAACCGCCAGGGCGTCCAGGGAATACGAATCGACGTCTCCGGCGTTGCTGGCCAGTAGACCGCCAGCAGCCCCCCCAGCAGCACCATGACGCCGGGATGAAAGACAAAGTTGTAGCGGTGGCCCCGGGTGATATCCATGGCCAGGCCATAGGTGACCGCAAAAAAAATGGCGATCGCCGCCAGCACAAACCCACCCATGACAAACAGCCCAAACCGACCGGCCTCGGTGCGACAGATCAGGGGGCGAGCCTGGACCAGTCGCGCCACCAGCCCCAGCAGCACCGGCAGCAGCAGCAGCACCGACAGCACCACAGCCCCAATGCCGATCGCGCCCTGGGCGTGGGTAATCGGAGTGATCACCTTAAAGATGAGCCCGGCCAGCATCTGCGCGATCGGATCCAACCACTGCATGGGCTGGCTGAGGTCAATGGCCAGATTGGTGGACTGGCTGCTGCCGTAGAAGTTGAGCAGCACCGGCAGCCACACCAGCCCCGAGGCCAGAGTCCCCAGCATCACCCAGTACAGCCGTCGCCAGGGGCGCTGCCCCAGAACGGCGGGATTGACCCGCCCCTGTCGCCAGGCCAGCGACGCCAGCACCAGCGCCTGGGCCAGCAGCGCCAGCGCCGTGAAGTAGTGGGTGGCAATGGCCAGTGCATTCACCCCTACCCACAGCAGCCCAAAGGCGGGGGAAATGGGCGCAGTGACGGGTTCTTTGGTGGCAGCACCGTACAGACTCCAGGCGCCAACGGCAAAGCAGGCCAGCCCCACCGAGACAACCAGGGTAGCCATGCCGTAGTGCCGCGCCTCCTGGGCCATCGCCACCCCAAAAGGCGACACCGCCATCAGGGCGGCGCTGATTTGGCCCGCCAAAACCGATCGAAACCCCAGCCACCCGGCCAGGTAAACCGCCGGGGCGCTCAGGGCTCCCAGCAGGGCGGGCAAGGCGCGCGCCGCCCAGGGCGAGGCCACCCCCTGCACCGGGGGAAAGAGGTTCATCCAGAGGTGGGCCAGGGCGAAGTAGGCGGGGGGGTGGTTGTCCTCCTGCATTAGGTAGCCAATGGCGTTGCCCATCGTCGCCTCGGGGCGAGGTCGCAGGGGAGTCAGCAACTGCTCCAGGGATATCACCTGATCGAGGGGCACGGAGTAGCTGCTATTGCCCAGGGAGAAGATGGTCGTGGCCACCTCGTCCATCCACAGGGGCTTGCTGACCAGAAACGACAGGCGAATGGCCAGGGCCAGCAGGAACCACATTGTCATCCAAACTGCGGCAGGGGGCACGCGCCAGGGCTTAAACAATCGCATCAAATCACTAGAAATGCCAGACGCCGATAATAGCCCCGCAGAGCGATTTAATCGCATCTATCCCTGGGGGGAATAGGTGCGATCGCCGCATGTTATGCCCAAAACCAAAGGGCCTCAACCGATTCCCGGTTGAGGCCCTTATTAGTCTTGCTCCCGGATGAGGGCAAGACAGGCCAGAGGCCCATCCCACAAGAGGCTACCTTCTTGGGCAGTGGCTGTGGGGATAGCCCTGTGGGATAGGGGTAAAAGGTTCTCGGCCAGAGTTGATGAACCGCCCTAAACCTCGGCCACGGAGTTGAGGCCCACAATATCTTCGTAGGCGGCTGCGATGATGCAGACCGACAGGGGCACGGTGACAAGCAGACCGATGCCCACCACAATGGCCCCGGCCATATTCAGCAAAAGAATCAGCAGCAGCAGGCCAAAGAACGAGAACCACTTTTTGGTGATCAGTTTGCGGCTAGTTTCCATGGCCTGCCAAAAATCAGCGCTCTTGTCAATCACCAGGGGCTGAGCAAACAGGTACGCTACGGCCAGGTAAATGCCCGGCAAAACTAACAGCACAAACCCAATGGCAGTCAAAATACCCGAAATCAGAGCCGTCAGAAAGATAGGTAGAAACTTGTTGAAACCCTGAAAGAAGTCACCAAAGACCGCATCGCGCCCCCGAGCCAGCTGAAACGCAACAAAGTAGTAGCCCGCCGTCAGCGCTGGCGTCACGACATTAAAAGCAAAGTTGAGAATACCCCCAGGCACAGGCTCATCACTCCGAGATCCCAGGGGGTAGGGCAAAGCCGAAATGATCACCTGAATTACAAACAGCAGCAGGGTAAAGAGAATAAACAAAGGGGCTTTTTGCTTAAAAATTTCCCAGCCGCGATTAAAATAATCGCCAATTTTAACGTCGTAGTCCCGCGCGGTTAAATCAGAGCTAAAACTACTCATCGCCTTCTCCAAAATCCCCAAAGATTAAAACCAGAGTATCGGCTGGACGTTAACCGGGGTTAAAGTTGCGGCAAAAATTTACTTGAGAACATCTACCCCCAGTCAGACTTTCACTCAGATTTATGGTTGGCGCTAGGTATCTGAGGGCTCAATCGACTACCGGGCTGCCGTGGTGGTGAATCATGTACCACTGCCCTGCCATCCGCTCAAACCCGTTGGTGGCCATCGATCGCGCCTCCAGACGCCGACTGGCCAGGCGATCGCTCCCAGAGTTGCCGCCGCTGATTTGCAGCACATTTTCAATCAGCACCACGAAGGCCAGGTCGCCGCTGACCTCGACGGTGAGAATGTCGGTGTCAATCTCCAGGTAGCTGGTGTTCTTAAAGATGCGCTCCCAGGCATCGCGGATGTCGGGCCAGCCCTTGAGGGCATCGCGGCCGGGGTGAATGCAGAGGCAGCCCATGCCTTTCGACCAGACGGCCTCCATCGCCTCGATATCCTTCTTCTCAAAGGAACGGTAGAAAGCCTTGTTTGTGGCCAAGACCAGTTCGCGATCGCCAGCCATAGGGTCCTCACTGATAAGATACAGGGGCGTTTCCCTGCCTCCTGTCTTGAGCATAACCAACGGCAGGGGAAGGCAGCCACCTTCGGCCCCAAAGTTGCCCCCCCGCATGTTAAAGCTTGAAAACCTTTGTAAGCGTTATGGCTCTAAGTCGGTGCTGCACAACCTCAGCCTTGACCTCCAGCCGGGCGAAATCTACGGCCTGCTCGGCCCCAACGGCGCCGGTAAAACCACCACCATCAACATTATTTGCGGGTTGCTGCGGGCCGACAGCGGCTCGGTCACGATTGGCGATCGCCCCGCCGGAGAGGCCACCAAAGCTCTGGTGGGGGTGACGCCCCAGAGCAATCTGCTCTACGGCAGTCTCACCTGTAGCGACAATCTGTTCTTTTTGGGCCGTCTCTACGGGCTGTCTCGCCGGGACTGCCTGCGGCGAATCGAGGTGTGTCTGGAGGCGGTCAACCTGCTGGAGCAGCGGCACACCCCGGTGGAGCGCCTCAGCGGCGGCATGCAGCGGCGGCTGAGCATGGCGGCGTCGATGCTGCACCGCCCCAAGCTGGTGATTCTTGACGAACCCACCACCGGCCTGGATATTGAAGCGCGCCAGGAACTCTGGGGGCTGATTCGCCAGTTTAAGGCGATGGGGGTGACGGTGCTGCTGACCTCCCACCTGCTGGATGAGGTGGAGCGGCTGTGCCAGCGGATCGGCATTTTGAGCCAGGGGCAGATGCTGGCCGAGGGGACGCTGGAGCAGCTGCGATCGCGCATTCCGGCCCAGGAGATTGTCACGGTGGAGACCCGCGACCCCCAGGGGGCGATTGCCCGCGCCCAGCAGCTCGGCTACCCCCACCGCACCTACGGCGGCGACCTGGCCTTTTGGGTGCCCGAACAGCTCGACCTCAAGGACTTGATCGATCGCTTTGAGGGCATTCCCCTCGACTCAATCGCCCGCAGCCCGGTGAAGCTGGAGCATGTCTATCTGGAAGTGACGCGGGGCATGGCGGGGTGAGGAGATGGGGCAATGGAGACGTGAGGGGTATTCGACACCCACCCTTTCACCCCTGACCTCTGACCTCCGACACCCCACGCAACTGTCCGCTGGCACCCACACACAGCCCCGCCAGCAAAAACGCCAGGGCCGCCACCAGGGTAATCACGGTTGGGCCTAACCCACTGTTGACAAACAGGCCGCCGCCCAGGCTGGCGGCCAGCGCGCCGCCGCTGAAGTAGGTGCCGGTGCCCAGGCCGGCGCGGGCCGGGGGCACCATGGTCAGGGCAAAGGGCAGGGTACCGTTGGAAACCAGGCTGAGCGCCGCCCCAAATAGAGCCGCCAGCACCATGCCCACCGCTGTACTGGGAATTGCCCCTACCAGCACCGCCAGGCTAGCCATAGCGCTCAGTCCCAGGACCATCGCCCGGCGGTTGCCCAGGCGGCGGGCCAGCTGCCCGGCCGGAATCGCCGTCAGGGCCAGGGCGAAGAACAGGGCCCCCAACACCAGGGGTGGATTGGCGTCGGGCACCCGTGCGCTCAGGGTGGCGGGCAGGGCGCTCATCACCAGCCGGAAGCCCAGACCCACCCCAACCCCGGTGCCAAAGACCAGCCCCAGGCTGGCCCAGGAAATCGCGATCGCCGCCGGATCCGTGTTCTCGGCCGGTGCCACCATTCCCTTCGGCCCTGCCCACCACAGCACCAGGGCCGCCAGCAGCAGCACCACTGACCCCAGGGAAAACGCCACCATTGGCCCCAGACCCAAAATCAACGGGCCCGCCAGCGGCCCCATCGCCCCAGACACTCCGCCCACCAGGGTGAGAATACTGGCCGCCTGGGGCAGCTGCGTGCCCATGGCGTAGCGCCCCAGCAGCGACAGGGCCGGACTGCGAAACACCGCCATCGCCATGGCCCAGGCCACCAGCAGCAGCGGTAGCCCCCAGCGCAGCGCCCCCTGCCCCCACACCAGCGCCGTCGGAATCACCACAAACAGGCCCGCCGTCAGCACCACCCCCAGGCTGATGATCGGCAGACGGGTGCCGATCTGGTGCTGGAGGCGATCGGAAAAGGTGCCCATCAGCGGTTCTATCCCCATGGCCAGCAGGTTTTCCACCACCAGCAGCCCCACCGCCCACCCCTGGGGGAACCCCAGCCGGGTCAGCAGCTGCACCAGGTAGAGGTTGTAGATCACCCAAAGCAGCGTGATCGCCCCCTGCATGGCGGCGAGGCCCCACACCGGCCCCCACAGAATCGATGGTTTAGCGGTGGCTGTCTCAGTCATAGGCTGTCTGGGTTGGGCGGCTTGGACTACAGAGCGATCGCGCCAGTTGACGTCTCACGTTCGGTATCACGACCTTAGCTCTTCGACCACCATCGCCGCCAGCTTTGCCGCCGCCCCGGCCTCCCCGCGCACCGATCGCAGGTCCTGCCGGATCGCCTCCAGGGCGGCGGGGTTACTCAGGTAATCCACCACCTGGGCGGCCACTTCCCCCGGCTTGAGCGGGCCGATCCGCTCGGGCACAATCTCCCGCTTAGCCCAGATATTGGGCCAGGCGAACAGTTTGCCTTCCTTATATATCTGTCGCAGCACCAGCCGATTGATGAGTTTGGCTAGGCTGTCTCCCACCAGGGGCAGGTTGGCCAGCAGCCCCGGCACGCCGTCCCAGGCTTTCATCACCTCCAGCTTTTGGGTGGGCAGCAGCACCATCATGGGAATGCCCAGGGAGCCCAGCTCGGCGGTGTTGGCCCCCACGGTGGTGAGGCAGAACTGCATCTGGCTCATCAGGTCGTAGGCGGGGCTGGCCTGCCACAGCAGCACCTCCAGCCCGCTGGGGGTACGCAGCCTGGGCAGGGCCGACTCCGGCTCCACCAGTGCCGCCGTGGCCGCCCCTTCAACCAGGCGAATATCGGGGTTGTGGGCCGCATCGGCAAACTGGGCCAGCGCCTCTAGCGACAGCATCGGTGCCACCGGAATCACAAACTGGGTGCTGGGCCGCAGCCGGTGAATGGCCTCGGCGGTGCCCAGGCAGAAGGGCAGCCCCACGCTGAGCTTATTTTTTTTGGAGCCGGGCATGAGGCCAATCAGGTCGTGGGCGGGGGGTAAGGCAAGGCGTTGGCCCCCAAGGGCCAGTCCCTGACTATCGCTCACCGCCTCGCGGTCGATCGCGTCCCCCTGCACGTCGGCCATCAGGTCGCCGATCACCGCGCACTTCTGGCGAAACTCGGGCGGGGCCGACTCCACAATGTTGGCGGTCATGCAGCCGAAGCGATCGATCCAGTTGTGCCAGCGGGCCTCCCACTCGGCGTAGATCACGGTGCGGTAGCCCAGGCGGCGGCCCACCACCACCGGGTAGATCTGGTCGCCGCCCAAAAACAGCACCACCCCGCGCTCGCGCCAGTCCCAGCGGTCGGCGGTTTTGCCCGCCAGCAGAAAGGCGAAAAAGTGCTCTGGCCCCTGGACGCGATCGACCCCCGGCAGCTGGCGGGCCATCTCGGCCTCGCGACCGGAGGCATTGGCGCAGGGGGACAGCACCACGGAGATGCGGACCTGGCTGGGGTCAGGCAGGTGTTCGCGCAGCGATCGCACCACCGGGCGCACCCAGGTGGAAATTTCCCCTGGCCCGTTGGAGAGGATCAAAATGTCGCTGGGTTCCATCGGCCTTCCCCTTTACTACACCGGCTTGACTACCCTGGCCAGGGGTCCGCGACCTGGCCTGCTCTCTAGCTTAGGCCCCCACCGCTGCCTGCAGAACACTTACAGAACGATACGTAGCTTAGGACACCGAGTCGTGCTCTCAGGTTGGAGTTCCCGCCGGGTCAAATTCTTATGGAACCAAGCCGGTCTCCAGAACCCTTATGCAGCCGGAATTCTTTTGAGACAGAAAAACTTGCCTTCGGGAAAGGCGGGGTTAGGTTCAGGAAATTTATGAGAAAAGGGATAAGAACTTTTACAATCCGCCGACTTTGTTCAGGATCGTTGTCGCTCCCTGATCCCGGTGCTAACGTCTGAGGCAATGGTTCGGATGGTCTTTCATTCAGGAGAGCAAAATCCATGCCCCAAACGCACAGCACCCGTTCCCAAGGCGTTCGGTAAAGGCCCCGCAGTAGGGCTGCACCCGAGAGCAACGACCCTGCCCAGGGCAGTATTGACTTCAGCCCCCGGCTTGTCGAACGCCATCGCCGTTATCCACACAAGCTCAGCCCTTTTGTAGCCAAGTCTGCTCAATTCACCCGTGCTGCTGGTACCGACCTGGTTGGCCAGGCGTGCCCAGCACTCCAAACTCTGATCACGCTGACGGCACTGCGCCGGATTCAGCAGGAGGTTTCTATGCATTTTTGCGGAAAAACAGCTCTGATTACCGGGGCCTCGCGCGGCATCGGCCGTGCGATCGCCCATGCTCTGGCCCGCCAGGGGATGCAGCGCATTTTGCTGGTGGCCCGCAACGCCCAGCGCCTGGAGGCCGTTGCCGCCGAGGTGCGGCAGCTGGGGGCCGAGGCGATTGTGCTCCCCGTCGATCTGTCTGACCCGATTCAGGCCAATGTCGTCATTGCCCGCGCCTGGCAGCACCACGGCCCGGTGCACCTGCTGGTTAACTGCGCCGGGGTGGCCCACCAGACCCCATTTCTGCAGGCCAAGCTGCCCCAGGTGCAGGCCGAAATCTCCACCAACCTGATTGGGCTCTACACCGTCACCCGCCTGGTGGCTCGCCGGATGGCGGCCCGCCGCGAGGGCTGCATTGTCAACGTGTCCAGCCTGATGGGCAAGGTGGCGGCTCCAACCATGGCCACCTATTCAGCCACAAAGTTCGCAATCGTTGGTTTTACCCAGGCCCTGCGGAGCGAACTGGCCCCCCACCGGGTGCGGGTGGTGGCGCTGCTGCCCTCGCTGACCGATACCGATATGGTGAGGAGCTTTGACTGGTTTCGGGGGGTACAGCCCGCAACGCCCGACCAGGTGGCCGAGGCCCTGGTGCGGGGGCTGCGCCGGGGGCAGGCTGAAATTTTGGTGGGCTGGCAGAGTCACGCGGCCCTGTGGGCCCAGCGGCTGGCCCCCTGGCTGGTCGAGCCGATGATTCAGCTGCTGGCTCCCTCGCAGGCGGGCCGGTCCCAGCGGCGACCGATGCGCTCCACCTAGGGGCCTGGTCTCAGGCCCCAGGGATAGCTGGCCAATCAGCTCTTTACCGCAGCCTGAGGGCGATAGCTATTCCCTGGGCCTGGTTGTGGTGCCAAAGAAGTCGATGCGGTAGTCGGTGATGGTCACCCCGGTGTGGGCCTCGATTTGCTGAATCAGATCGGCGGGCAGGGTGACCTGGATGTCGATGATTTCGTTGGTGTCGAGGCAGTTGACATGGCTGTGGGAGTCGCTCAGGTGGCCGTAGAGGCGACCGTCGGCCCGCTCGACGCACTCGATAATGCCCTGTTCTGAAAGGGCATCGAGGTTTTGGTAGACGGAGGTGTGGCCAATTTCGCGGCCCTGCTGATTGAGGCGATCGTAAATTTCGCGGGCGGAGAGGTGACCCTGGTGCTGCCAGAGCAGCTCTAGAATGTAGCGCCGCTGCCGACTGAGCCGCATGCCAAGGGTCTGGCAGCGCTCAATGGCATCTTCCAGGGACGTAATTGGGGGGATAGGGGCGGCCTGCTCTGCCATAGACTTGAGGGTAATTCATAGTCAGTACCACTTTAACTTGTTTGGCAGAATCGTGTCCACAACGGCAGGCAGAGGCGGCCTGCCCAGCGATGGTTATGGAGCCGCGATCGCTCTACTAGACTTGCTCTACTAGGCTTAAATATCTGGCGGTACCCCCGGGATCGGTTGGCCAAATCATAGACCAGTTTGGTCAGCTGAATGGTTTAAAATTCAGATTCAGCCGGTTGCCTGCGGGTTTCCCCAGGGCTTTCCCCAGGGCGGCAACCAGATGCTAAAGATTTATCGGCGATCGCGCCTGGGTCTCTTGAGTCATGGCAAGCCGCCAATTGAACTCGCTATTTCAACTACAGAGTCAGCTATTGTGGGGGTTACGGGTTATGCCCTCCCCTGCACCTCCACCCGTCAACATCTGACGTTAACCAAACCCTTAGATCTCTGAGGACGTGCCATGCCGACCTATCGCTCCAAAACCTCGACCTACGGCCGCAATATGGCCGGTGCCCGTGCCCTCTGGCGCGCCACCGGAATGCAAACGGAGGACTTTGAAAAGCCCATCATTGCAGTCGCCAACTCCTTTACTCAGTTTGTGCCGGGCCATGTGCATCTGAAGGATCTGGGTCAGCTGGTGTGCCGTGAGATCGAAGCGGCTGGGGGCGTCGCCAAGGAATTCAACACCATCGCCGTGGACGATGGCATTGCCATGGGCCACGACGGCATGCTCTACAGTCTGCCCTCGCGGGAAATCATCGCCGACTCCGTCGAGTACATGGCCAACGCCCACTGCGCCGACGCTCTAGTCTGCATTTCCAACTGCGACAAAATTACCCCCGGCATGCTGATGGCGGCCCTGCGGCTCAACATTCCGGCGGTGTTTGTCTCCGGGGGGCCCATGGAGGCGGGCAAAACCAAGCTCTCGGAGCACAAGCTCGACCTGGTGGATGCCATGGTGGTGGCCGCCGACAACCGCATCAGCGATGAGGTGGCGGAGGAGTACGAGCGCTCCGCCTGCCCCACCTGCGGATCCTGTTCGGGCATGTTTACCGCCAACTCGATGAACTGCCTGACCGAGGCGATCGGCCTGTCGCTGCCGGGCAACGGCACCACTCTCGCCACCCACTTCGATCGCAAGGACCTGTTCCTCACCGCCGCTCGCACCATCGTCGACATCACCCGCCGCCACTATGAGCAGAATGACGAGTCGGTGCTGCCCCGCGCGATCGCCAGCTTCAAAGCCTTTGAGAACGCCATGATGCTGGACATCGCCATGGGCGGCTCCACCAACACTATTTTGCACCTGCTGGCGGCAGCCCAGGAGGCGGGGGTGGACTTCACCATGGCCGACATCGATCGCCTGTCGCGGCAGGTGCCCCAGCTCTGCAAGGTAGCCCCCAACACCCAGAAATATCACGTCGAAGACGTGCATCGGGCCGGGGGCGTGTTCAGCATTTTGGGCGAGCTGGAGCGAGCCGGGCTGCTGCACAGCGACGTGCCCACCGTCCACAGCCCCACCCTGAAAGACGCCCTGGAGCGTTGGGACGTAACCCGCACCGACAACGAGGCTGTCCACACCTTCTTCCGGGCGGGCCCGGCGGGCATTCCCACCCAGGTTGCCTTCAGCCAGGACACCCGCTGGCCTGACCTCGATCTGGACCGCGAACAGGGCTGCATCCGCAGTGTGGAGCATGCCTATTCCCAGGAGGGTGGCCTGGCGGTGCTCTACGGCAATCTGGCCGTCGACGGTTGTGTCGTCAAGACCGCAGGCATCGACGCCACCATGTTCGAGACCGATCAGCTGCGCTACACCACCAGCGTTCCAACCTCAACCCTGCGGGTGTTTGAGGGGCCTGCCCGCGTGTTTGAAAGTCAGGACGCAGCCGTAAATGCCATTCTGGGCGATCGAATTCAGCCCGGCGATGTGGTGGTGATCCGCTACGAGGGTCCGCGCGGCGGCCCCGGCATGCAGGAGATGCTCTACCCCACCTCCTACCTGAAGTCCAAAGGCCTGGGTAAGGTGTGCGCCCTACTCACCGACGGGCGCTTTTCCGGCGGCACCTCCGGCCTCTCCATCGGCCACGTGTCGCCGGAGGCCGCAGCGGGCGGCAACATTGCCCTGGTGGAAGAGGGCGATCGCATCGTTATCGACATCCCCAACCGCACCATAAACCTGGCGATTTCCGACGACGAACTGGCTCAGCGCCGCGCCGCCAAAATGGCCAAGGGCGATGCCGCCTGGCAGCCCGCCCAACCCCGCCAGCGCCGGGTGACTGCTGCCCTCAAGGCCTACGCGCTGCTGGCCACCAGCGCCGACCGGGGGGCAGTCCGCAACTTGGAACTATTGGGGTAGTAACAGACATTACTTCAAACCCAGATGTTTAGACAAAGGGGGGATAGCGACGGCCGTCGGCCCTTCCCCCCTCTCTCGATCTCTGCCCTTTGGAGCCCCAAGGTCCATACCGTTAGCCGTTTGCTCCGGGTTAAAAACTAGCTAATTTTCAAACAAGGGTGTTGCAGTGCCGCCATGATCAATGGGGCTCTGCCGACCGCGTTTGTTTAGTATGGACGCTATTAAATGAGTATTAATAACAACGACCTCGACCCTAACTTAAATCCTGACCGCAATCCCGACCCGGTGACGGGTGAACCGGGCTCCCACCCTGTCGGCACCGGAGTTGGGGCGGCGGGAGCGGGTGTCATCGGTACCGCCGTGGGCGTGATTGCAGGGGGCCCAATTGGCGGTGCCATTGGAGCTGTGGTCGGCTCGGCGGCGGGCGGTCTGCTCGGCAAAAGCGTGGCAGAAACCCTGGACCCCACGGTGGAAGACATCTACTGGCGCGACAACTACCACACCCGCCCCTACGTGGATTCGGCCTACACCTACGATGACTACAGCCCCGCCTACCGCACCGGCTACGAAGGCTACTCCACCTACCGTCCCCAGGGCATGACCTACCAGCAGGCCGAACCTTACCTGCGCCAGCGCTACGAGCGAGACTACCCCGGCCGCCGCCTGGGCTGGGACAAGGCGCGCTACGCCAGCCAGGATGCCTGGTACCGGGTAGAGCACGGTGCCCCCGTCTATGCCGACGACGACTACTGGCGGCAAAACTACAGCAGCCGTCCCTACATTGAGTCTGGCTACACCTACGACGACTACAGCCCCGCCTACCGGATTGGCCAGGAGGGCTACTCCACCTACTATCCCCAGGGCATGACCTATCAGCAGGCCGAGCCTCACCTGCGCCAGCGCTACGAGCAGACCCCTCGCTCCAACCGCCTGGGGTGGGATAAGGCCCGGTACGCTATTCAGGATGCCTGGTATCGGCTAGAGCACGGGGCTCCCAGCACCGATGAGGCTTTCCGATAGGCCGACGTTAACCAACAGTAACTGTCAGAGTCAAAGGGTAGGGGGACGCTTTCGAGTTCCCCTACCTTTTTGGTATGGCACACCCTTCATCGCTTGTGGGATAGCCGTCCCGGCTGTCTACCTTGCAGGGTCAACGTTTTACCGTCTGATGAATTCTTGGTGCACCGACCGGTTCAATAAGTCAGCGTTGCTGAACTGAGTCATGAATCTGTAACCTTGACATCCTTTCATCGCCCCCTAAATCCCCCAATTCTGGGGGACTTTGAGATGGGGACTTTAAGATTTCGACTTCCCCCAGAATTGGGGGGCTGGGGGGTATATCATACCTGCATTCAGCAACGCCCAATAGGTCTAATTCCAAATCCCGCTCGACTACCCCCAAGTCTCTAACTGTCGTTACTTCCACACCCTTGGAACTCGCTAGGTAGAACTATTCCAGCGCTCTAAGGCGTGTTACCCGCTGTGACCAAAGGCCCGGTCGCTCCAAGCTTTGCCACGTCCGACTCAAACAACAGACTAATGCTCTGTCAAGCCCAAATTTGTAGATTGGGTGGTGCGCTAGCAGAACCCAACAGGGCTGACTGGCGTTGGACTCCACTCCGCTTCACCCACCTACAGGAACTAACCCAAACGACAGGCTATGGGCTTTCTTCAACCCTTGATTCTTAGGCGTTTAGCAGCTGTAACCATCCCTAGAACAGTTGTGACACCTGACCAATGCGCTTGAAGCAATGGCCAGGCTTTGTTGTGTCATCCCAGTTCTCAACTGTGTAACGGTACTAGGCTTGGGCGCTCAGCGCCTGGCTATTCGCCGGGGCGAGGGTAGCTTTTTCGGCCATGGCCTTCAATCGCTGAATGCGGTCCTCAGTGGAGGGATGGGTCATAAACAACGTCATCATTCCCTCCTTTGAGAGGGGGTTGACGATAAATAGCGCCGAAAAGGCCGGGTTGCCGTGGATGGGCACCTTTTGGCCCATCTCCTCTAGCCGTTCCAGGGCTCGCACCAGGGCCAGGGGATTTTCGGTGATTTCAGCGGCCCCGGCATCGGCGGCGTACTCCCGCGTTCTGGAAATCGCCATTCGCAGGAGGCCAGCGGCCATGGGCGCAATCACCAGCAAAAACAAAATGGCGATCGGGTTGTTGCCGCGCCGTCCTCCCGCCCGGGCCACCGGAAAGTACAGCGCCCCAAAGGTGAGAATGCGGCCCAGGAAGGTGAGCGACCCGGCCAGGGTGCCTGCCACCGCCTGGGTGAGGGTGTCGCGGTTGCGTACGTGGGTCAGTTCGTGGGCAATGACGGCATCGAGTTCGTCGTCGGGCAGCAGGTCAATTAGGCCCTGAGTGAGGGCGATCGCCGCGTGGTTTGGATCCCGTCCGGTGGCAAAGGCGTTAGGCGACTCCGACGGCACCAGGTAGAGGGCCGGGGTGGGAATGCCGGCGCGATCGCACAGTTTTTCCAGCCGCGCAAACAGCTCGGGAGCCTCTTCTCGCGGGGTGGGCTTGGCCTTAAACGCCGCCAAGGCCGCCTGGTCGGAGTAGTACCACGAGCCAAAGCTGCTCACCGCCGCAAAGCCCAGCCCGTAGTACAGCCCGGTCTCGTTGCCCACCAGCAGGTAGCCCGCCAGCACAATCAGCCCGCTGAGCAGCGCCAAAAGTGCCAGGGTTTTGAACTGATTCATTGCTGCCATAAAAAGCCCCACCGTACATACTGTTTTTTTAGGATCCCAAAGGATGGCGTGACTGAGGTCTACCCAGGGAAGGAAAAGGACGACAGAGCTGGTGGTTCATTCGGTTAGGCTATGATTAGCCCATTGCGGAGACTGGGGCAACCGATGACCACGCTGTTGATTCAGACAGAAAGCGTACCGCTAAAGGTCAATTTCCCGACCAGCGCTGAAATGACGACAGCGGAGTTTTATGCGTTCTGTCAGGCCAATCGCGATCTGCGCATTGAGCGATCGGCTACAGGAGAGGTGATTGTCATGCCGCCTGCCTTTTCTGACACCGGCAACCGCAACCTCAAAATTGCTCAGCAGTTGGCCAACTGGGCCGACGCCGATGGTACCGGCGAAGCCTTTGACTCCAGCGCTGGATTTACGCTGCCCAATGGTGCTACTCGCTCTCCCGATGCCGCCTGGGTGCGCTTAGAGCGTTGGAATGCGCTAACGGAAGCGGAGAAGGCTTCCTTTGCACCGCTGTGCCCAGACTTTGTGGTGGAGTTGCGCTCTGCCAGCGATGCCCTCAGTAGACTTGAGGCCAAGATGGAAGAGTATTTGGTCAATGGTGCGTCTTTAGGCTGGTTAATCGATCGCAAAACCCGCCGGGTTCACATTTATCGCCTCAATCAAGCACCGGAGATTTTAGAGAATCCCGACGCCGTCTCCGCAGATCCTCAATTGCCAGGCTTTGTGCTGCAAATGGCTAGAATTTGGTAGCAACTTGTCCTGAGTTACTATGCAGTGCGTCAGGTACCTCTATTGGTAATGGGGCTGATTAGGAATACTCTCAGAATTAGAAACGCTAAACTGAAGCCAAGATACTTAGCTCCAAGTGGGCCACTAACCATGTATGAACCACTAACCATGTATGAAATCGTTGTGGCTTTGCCAGAGGAAACCGCCGCTGCTCTCAATACATCGCTAGCGGCGATGGGTGAGGAGGTAAGATTGGCCGCAGCTGTGAAGTTGTTTGAATTGGGCCGTCTTTCGTCTGGAGCCGCAGCGACCCTGGCCGGAATACCGAGAACCGTGTTTCTGACGAAATTAGCCGATTATAGCGTTAACACCTTTAATTTGAGCGAAGCTGAGCTGACTAACGACGTAGCCAATGCTTGAGTTAATTCCTGATACTTTAGTAACGGCTCTTTAAATCATGAATAACGTATCTTACGACTCCAACGATCTGACATCTATCTGAGTCAAGGTGACCAGGATATGCAAGAAGATGCTCAGGATTAGAACTATCTGGCAGCAGCGCTACTTTACCATCTGGCTATTGCATATAACGTTTTATCGTCGGATTATTATCCACGTATGCAATCACGATTTCTCCATTTTCAGGACTGCCAAATCCTGTAAAGAACTCAACAATTAGCATATCATCTGGCAAGATCCCAGATTGATCCATTGAATCGCCTTTAACGCGAACTGCAATCAGTTGATTTTTAGGGCTTGACTTCCTTGATTCAAAGACATCTTGAACAAGATTAAGCGTTTCGGCATTACTGATTTCGTTCGGCTCTTCCGGATCTGTGGTTGAAAGTGTGCTGGCTGATACATTTTACTTTCCCTGCATTCGCTGAAAGCCTTGCTGCGCCTGAATATTAGCCGAGCTTATCACCCTGAACCCGGAAGAGCCTTTCGTTCTCGCTAAAGCTGAAACTAGCTGGGATAGTTACGTCATCGAAAATGAGTAGATTCTGCATTTGCAGAATACTTATCAGCTCTTCTGCGCTAGACGACTGGTGTATCAGTTTTTGTTTCCAGAGTTCCTGAAGTAATCGATTCGCAGAATCTTTGATTTCTGATGGAACGTGAATCGCCTGCAAGTCTCCGACACGACCCGGATAATTCTTTTTTCTACCTTGTCCTCTACCAGCACCACCTCGCTTGCTGATCGCAGGCTTGCTAACTTGGCGTGCATCTTTGTCTTTGCCAGAATTATCTTGGTAAGTCATGAGTATTTTGGCTTCCAACACAGCCAACCCGCAAAGCCCCTGTATGGGTTGAGCTTCTGCGTTCTGCTGAAGCTCAACCGCATACTCTCTATGCTATTGCCTGCCGAGCACACACAGAGAACTGTTTACAGGGATCTATCCATCCGTATTGAGGCGTCAAGAACACCCCTAGAGAATCATAATTGATTCTTCGTGATTATTCAAATATTCCCCCCAGCACTTGCATGGACTCTGAGAGCCTTGGTTCTCAAGGCTCTGCCCTGAAAAACTACTGCCTTTGAGCACACAACTAGAAATTTGTTTTTATACCATTTATCAATCTCATTTGAAAAAGCATCTTTTTTCAAATGGCGAGCCATGAATTTTCTTATGCCAAGTTGATTTTTAGGAATTTATCAAAACCCTAAAGCAATTGCTGAACAAGAATTTGATATTTTAGTTTTCCTGTACTATCATCGACCTTATAGTGCATCTGTTCTGCAAGGCGATTGAAGAACTGCCGACTCTCACTCGTCTACCACTTAGCTCTGTCTATCCACAATTGAGGATCAACTCTAATGCCAAAAATCTCTACCAACTCTCGACATGATAACAGTGACCAAAAGGGCTTTGTCCTTTCCGTGAACCAGCTCTCAATTCGTTGGAAGGGGGTGCCTGAAATACTTGTTGTTCTTGCTCTAATGGGAGGAATTAGCGGAACCGTTCTTCCAGGGGAGGAACAACCGTTCGAAACTTTCCCTTCCAACTGTATTGAGGTGCAATCTAACACTTAGATTGTCAATGCAAAGCATTTTGGGCAGACGATCTACGAGGTGTTTTACAGGAGAAATCTATAAAGTGCTCAACTGCCGCTGCCCAAATACTTTTGAGATTAGTTCTGGCTTTAAACCGGCGAGTCAATCAGTCCTGGGTGATCTGCCGGGCGGGGGCCGGAGGTATCCCAGAAGAAGCGGCGGTCTGAATCGGCGATCGGCTTGTCGTTGATGCTGGCTTCGCGGCGGCGCATCAGGCCGTTTTCGTCGAATTCCCAGTTTTCGTTGCCGTAGGCGCGGTACCACTGGCCGGCGTCGTCGTGCCACTCGTACTGAAAGCGCACGGCAATGCGGTTGTCGCCGTAGGCCCACACCTCTTTGACCAGGCGGTAGTCGAGTTCTTTGTCCCACTTGCGGCGCAAAAAGGCGCGAATGGCGTCGCGGCCCTGGAAGATTTCGGCCCGGTTGCGCCAGTGGCTGTCCTCGGTGTAGGCCAGGGCCACGCGATCGGGATCGCGGCTATTCCAGGCGTCTTCGGCCATGCGGGCCTTGGCGATCGCGGTCTCTTGGGTAAATGGAGGGACGATGGGGGTGGGCATAGGGGTGAATGGGTGGATGGGTAGGGTTCCCGAATAGGGCATAGGAAAGGCTGCCAGCGATCGCCAACAGCCCGGAGATTGTGAGTCAGGACGCGTAACTGGGGTCTACCACTTTTTGTAGGGCAGGAATTTGCCGCACATGACGACCTTGACGCGATCGCCCTTTGGATCCTCCACCTTCTCCACATCCAGGGTGAAGTCGATGGCGCTCATGATGCCGTCGCCAAACTTTTCGTGGATAACGGCCTTCATGGGCATGCCGTAGACCTGCATGATTTCGTAGAAGCGGTAGATCAGCGGGTCGGTGGGAATGACGGGGTCGAGGCTACCTTTGACCGGGTAGTCGGCCAGGGCTTCGGCCAGGGAGGCATCGGCCCCGAGGATTTCGACCAGCTGGGCGGCTTCTTCGGGGGAGGCGCTGGCCTGGCGGTAGAACACAGAGGCGATCCACACTTCGTCGTAGCCAGTTTTGGCTTCCAGATCGGCGAAGCTGAGGCCCGCCGCTTTTTTGGCGGCCAGCAGTTTTTCGGTAATAGGAGAAACAGCCATGATTGGATCCTCTTAAGTACGTCTGATGGTCAAACTTGTGATGCTGGTAGGGTGGGCATCGCCCCTCCATGTCTGGCATTTGCTCAGTTCGGTAGGGTGGGCATCGCCCACCTGTGAGCCTAGAAATGACGGGTTGCCCTGGCCCGGTGGGAGGGGCGGTGGCGGGAGGGTAGAGCTTGCCGGTTGGGAAAGGTGGAATGGTGGGCAGTGCCCACCCTACGGAATCTCCAGGGTCTAACCCCCATCTCCGCTTCACCCATCACCCATCCACCCATCTACCCATCTACCCATCTACTTCCCCACCCGCTCAGCCTCCACTGCCCGGGTTTCGCGGAACAGGTGGCTCTCCATCTCGGCCTTGAGGGCGTGGTAGGCAGGGTGCTGCTCGATGGTTTCGCGGTTGCGGGGCCGGGGGAAGGGCACCTCCAGAATTTCGTCGATACGGGCGGCGGGGCCCCGGGTCATCATCACAATGCGATCGCTCAGCAGCAGCGCCTCGTCGATGCTGTGGGTAATCATGATCACGGTCTTGCGCTGCTGTTCCCAGATGCGCTCGATCTCATCCTGCAGAAAGCCCCGGGTGAGGGCGTCGAGGGCGCCAAAGGGCTCATCCATCAGCAGAATCTGGGGGTCGATGGCTAGCGCCCGGGCGATGCCGACCCGCTGGCGCATGCCGCCGGAGAGCTCGTGGGGGTGCCTGCTTTCGGCACCATTGAGGCCGACCAGCTGGATGTACTCCTTGATGATGCGATCGCGCTTTTTCTTAGAGATCTTGGGATCCACAGTTTCCACCGCAAACCGCAGATTCTCCTCCACCGTCATCCAGGGCATCAGGGCGTAGTTTTGAAACACCATGCCGCGATCGGGGCCGGGCCCGGTAATGGGCGCACCGTTGAGCAGAATTTCACCGCCCGTGATTGAGCTGAGGCCCGCAATCATGTTCAGCAGAGTGGACTTGCCGCAACCCGAGGGGCCAATGATCGACACAAAGGTATTGGGCTCGATGTCGAGGTTGATGTCCTGAATCGCCAGGAAGTCGCGGCGGGTTTTGCCGGTCAGTCTGCTAACCAGGTCCTTTTTGCCAGGGAAAACCTTGGTCACATTGCGAATCGATAGCTGAGCCGTCTGCGATCGCGTCGCTACCGGGTCTATGGTGTGAGCAGGGGCAGTATTCATGAGTTTCGACCAAATGCAACAAATTTCTCCAGGGCAGCAAACAGGCTATCCAGCACCAGGCCCGTCAACCCGATAATGAAGATGGCCACCAGAATGTTGGGAATCGACAGATTGTTCCACTCGTTCCAGATGAAGTAGCCCAGGCCCGTACCCAGCAACATCTCCGCCGCCACAATCACCAGCCAGGCAATGCCCATGCTGATCCGCAGTCCCGAGACAATGTTGGGCAGCGCCGCCGGAATAATCACCTTGACGATGGTGCGCAGCCGCGAGGCCCCCAGGGTTTTAGACACATCCAGGTAATCCTGGTTGACGTTGGCTACGCCGAAGGTGGTATTGATCAGCGTTGGCCACATGCTGGAAATAAAAATGATGAAAATGCCGGTCTTTTCTGAATCGCGCAGCAGGTAGAGGCCCAGGGGCAGCCAGGCCAGGGGCGAAATCGGCTTGAGCAGCTGAATGTAAGGATTAAACGCCTTAAACGCCACGGGGGAAATGCCGATCAGAATGCCCAGGGGCACCGCCACCAGGGAGGCGGCGATGTAGCCAATCGCCACCCGCCGCAGGCTGATCAGCAGATTCCAGCCGATGCCCATGTCGTTGGGACCGTTTTTGAAAAACGGATTCGACACCCACCACCAGAACTCCCTGAGCGTGGCGCTGGCGGTGGGCACCCCCCGGGTAAACCACCCGGAGCTGGCCCCCACCTCCCATACCAGCAGGAACAGCCCCAGGGAGAGCATAAACAGCCCAAAGGCCCGTACATTTTCATTGCGCCAGGGGGGAGCCTGTCTTTCGGCATTAGCTAATCCAGGCGGAGCAGAACTGACTGCCATGACCTATATCCTCAAAGTGCTACGGAACGAACGATGATAGCTACCTCGCGAACCCTGCAAGGGGTTGCAAGGCCGCGCTTGCGGGGTGACGGCGGAGTGACCCCGCAAAGCATTTGGCGATGCGCCTCTACTTGCCAAACTCGTCGATCTGGCTTTTTACGTAGTCCACGGGGGCATCGGGATCAAAGGTGTCAAAGGCCAGGGTTTCGACGCGATCGGTGTCGAAGGGGGGCTGTTCGCCCAGCTCTAGGGCCAGCTCGCGAGCTAGATCGGTCAGAAATACCTCCTGACCTACGGCCTCAATGTCGGTGTTGCTGACGGTTTCGGGGGTATTGCCATCCCCGAACAACTCCCAGCGCACCAGCTGTGAGGAGATCCACTTGGCGAAGCTTTGCCAGGGGTAGGGGTCAAAGTCGATCCGATCGGGCACCGACAGGGTGTTGCCCTGGCCGTCCTCAAAGTTGCCGGTGAGCACGGCCTCCACCACCTCCACCGGCTGGTTCAAAAAGGCGCGATCGGAGATGGCGGCGGCAATCTCGGGTCGATTGGCCGCATCCTGGGCGTAGACCGCGGCCTCAATGATGGACTTGTTCAGAGCCCGGAAGGCGTTGGGGTGAGCGGTGATCCAGTCGTCGCTGGCGGTGAACGCGCAGCAGGGATGGCCATCCCAGAGATCCCTAGTCAGCATGTGGATATAGCCAGCGCCCTCAAACACGGCCCGCTGGTTGAAGGGGTCGGGCATCAGCATGGCGTCGATATCGCCCGCAATCAACTGGGCGATGCTGTCCGGCGGCGGCACCGGGCGAATCTGCACATCCACGTCAGGGTCGAGGCCGCCAGAGGCCAGGTAGTAGCGAATCAGCAGGTTGTGCATGGAGTAGGGGAAGGGCACCCCAATTACAAAGCCACGGAAGTCTTCGGGGCCGCTGACATTGCCCCGGTGGCGCTCGGCAACGGTAATGGCCTGACCGTTGATATTTTGGATACTGGCCAGGCGTACGCCGAAGGCGGCGGAGCCCAGGCCCAGGGTCATGGCGATGGGCATTGGGGCCAGCATGTGGTAGGCGTCGAGTTCGCCTGCGATCGCCGAATCGCGCACCGCGCCCCAGCTGGGCATTCTCACCACGCTGGCGTTGAAGCCGTACTTTTCATAGAACCCCAGCGGCTCCGACATGATGATCGGCGTGGCGCAGGTGATGGGAATAAAGCCCACCTGAATATCGGTCTTCTCCAGGTTGCTGGTGTCAACGGGGGCTGCTTCGGCCTCCTCCACCGTGGGGTCGTTGCCGCCGCCTGCACAGCTTGCCAGGGTGACCAGGGCCGCCCCCACAGCCATATTCTTGAGAAACTCGCGCCGGGTGGCGCCGCTGGCCCGTACCGAATCGGCAAAAAACAGGCCTGCTTGGGGACCAAAGGCCGCCGCAAAGGCATTTTCCAGACCGCCGGCCTGCTTGCAGAGGGCCAGAATCAGCTTTTCGCGCTGGGGGTCGTTGCGCCCCACCCGCTTCAAAAACAGCGCCTTGCGTAGCTCGTAGGCGTTGACGGTGTCGGCGGCCCGCAGCTGATTTTGCTTGTAAATTCCCATTTTAACCAGGTCGTCAACCATGTCGACGGGATCCTGGGGCATGGTGGCCATGAACTGCGAGTGACTACCCAGGTGTACGGTGCCACAGGTGCCGCAGGGTTGTCCCGGCAACATCAGGGAGGGCGATGTGCAACTCAAACTGCCCCAGTCGCTTAGCGACTTTGCTACTGCTGAAATAACCATAGATGGATAGTTGAACGCGACAAAAACCTTTCCCCAACCCCACCTGAGAACTTGCACAGCAGAAAATAAAGGAGGCTAAATCTCCACAACCGCTGAAATTATGAACGCGAATTAACTCAGGTTAGTAAATACGTTATCAAGCCCCCGTTCAAAATGCATTGGATCATTTTTTGAACATGGTGGGACTTTCTTTTGAAGATGGTTTTTCAACCCAAAATAAAGGTCTAATTTGTTGTTTCTGCTACAGATTGCTGTCTCCAGGTCTGGGGAGAAACCCCCTGGAATTGGCGAAACTGCCGCGTGAAATAGCCCGCATCGCTGTACCCCGAAGCCTCTGCGATTTGTCGCACCGACTGGGTGGTTTTGGCCAGCAGAATCTTGGCCTGGGCCATTCGGCGCTCAATAATCCACTGTTTGATGGTGCGCCCGGTGTGGGACTGCACCAGATTGGTCAAGTAGGCGGGGGAATAGCCCGCCTGCTGGGCCACGTCATTGAGGCTAATGGGCTGATGGTAGTGGGCCTCGATAAAGTGAAAGACGCTGGCCAGCTTGGGATCGCTGGGGAAAATCGGGTGGGGTGGCTCTGGATGCGCCCCGGGGGGTGATTCTGGGAGGGCTTCTTGGCTATACAGCTCATGAAGCTCAGCCTGGCGCTGCAACCGGCTGTTGATAGCGGCCAAAAACTGCTCGACGGTGCAGGGTTTGGTCAGGTAGTCGTCGGCCCCAAGTTCCATGCCCCGGCGGAGGTCGGCCATGGTGACCTTGGCGGTGAGAAAAATCAGCGGAATCAGCGCCGTCTGCCGCACTTTGCGCAGGGTTGAGAGCACCGAATAGCCATCCATATCGGGCATCATGATGTCGCACACCACCAGATCGGGGTTGTGCCGCTGGGCCATGGCGACTCCAGTGCTGCCATCGCTGGCCCCCACCGCCCGAAATCCCTCAAACTCCAAACATTTGAGAAAAATATTGCGGGTTTGAGCTTCGTCTTCAATGATAAGAACGGTTTTCACGACAGCTTAAACCTGACTATATCGATTGTGCAAAACGGCCTACCCTAACCCCATCTCCAGTTTCATTAAAGCCAGTTCATGGGATAAATTGTTTATTGTCCTGCCCAAACTAAAAGAGGGGGAAATTTTGCTCAAAAACCGATCGTCATATTTGCTTGCCAACTCAAATACGGCTGTGAACGATCAATTTGAAAGTCCTTAGCGGCACCTAATATCCTTTAGTAAACCTTAAGCCGCTCGTCCGTTGTATACGTCGATACACTTTGCCGAGCCGTCGGGGCAGCGGAAGCTAAAAGGGTTCTAAAATCTCGCCCTGCTCTGCGGGCGGACGCTATCTGGTCCAGTCTGGTTGGCATTATCAGCCAACCGTTCCTGCTACCTGACGCCCACAACCTGAAACCCACAGCAACGCTGCTACCTTTACGCCGCACAGTACTAGCGCCATGACCCAAACTTACTGGCTACCCTCCCAACCGGGGTCTCCTGTCGTCGCTGCGCCGTTGGGCCAGGAGCTGGAGCACCTGCGCCGCCAGCATCAGCTCATTCTCAATGCCGTGGGGGAGGGCATCTACGGGCTCGATCTCGACGGCAATGTGACCTTTGTTAACCCCGCCGCCGCCGCCATGATCGGCTGGTCTACCGAGGAGCTGATCGGGCGATCGATGCACGCGGTCATGCACCACTCGCTGGCTGATGGCAGCCCCTACCAGCGCGAGGCCTGCCCCATCTATGCGGCGTTTCAGGACGGCAGCGTGCGGCACATTACCAATGAGGTGTTCTGGCGTAAGGACGGCACCAGCTTTCCGGTGGAGTATGTCAGTACCCCCATGCGCGACGAGGATGGGCAACTGATTGGCACGGTAGTCACCTTTCGCGACATTACCCAGCGGCGCTGGGCCGAAGAGATTTTGCAGCGAACCAACGAGGAGCTGGAGCAGAAGGTGCAGGAGCGCACCGCCGAGCTCCAGGCGGCCAATCAACAGCTGCGGCAGCTCAGCGACATGCGATCGCGCTTTGTCTCCATGGTCTGCCATGAGTTTCGCAACCCGCTCAACAACATTGCCCTGACCGTGTCGTCGCTGAACCGCTACGACACCCAGCTACGCCCGGACGAAAAAACCGACTACCTGCTCACCATCAACGCTAACGTCGAGCGGATGACCCAGATGATCGACGACATTCTGGTGATCGGCAAAATTGAGGCCAAGGTGCTGGAGGTCAACCCGCGCCCGCTGGATCTGGTCGCCTTTTGCCAGGATTTGCTGGCCGAGGGCGACTACTGCCGCCCCCAGGCTCCAATTCAGTTCGTCTGCCGCAGCCGCCAGGTGCTGGCCTGCCTGGATGAGCGGCTGCTGCGATCGATCCTCAGCAACCTGCTGTCCAACGCCATTCGCTACACTCCGGGCGATCGCCCGATCTGGCTGAAGCTGGCCAAGCAGCGGGGACAGGTTAGTCTGCGGGTGCAGGACGAGGGGATTGGTATTCCGGCGGGCGATCGCAAAACCCTGTTCGAGCCCTTTCACCGCGGCCAAAACGTCAGCAACATTCCGGGGACAGGGCTGGGGCTGAGCATCGTGAAGCAGTTTGTCCAACTCCAGCAGGGCACAATCAAAGTTGCCAGCCGGGTGGGGGCGGGCACCACGTTTACGGTTAGCCTGCCCGCCTGATGGGTTTACTGAAGAAGTAGCACTGGGCCTGGGGGGATTGCCCTGGCTTAGGGTAGGTCTTGCGTTTTCTCAGATTCCACAGCTGCTGACCCACCCGCGCTAGCCTGTGCCACAATTATCGCCGTGTGATGGAGAAATGACATTGTGACGCAGTGGGCGAGGCAGTGGCGGGGGCTGATACTGTGCGGGCTGATCGGATTGCTCGGCGCGGGCGTGCTGTCGTGGCCCAGCTATGCCCAGGTCGACCCCGCCATCCCTGAGCAATCGGCGGAGGGCGAGGTATCCACCGACCTTACTCCCCCCAGCGACAGTTTCGAAGGCGCGGTTCCGTCCGCCCCCGCCGCCCCACTCCGACCCGGTCGGCGGGTGGACCACGGGCCCTTTTTGCCGTCGCCACCCCCCTCCCAACGGCTTCAAACTCTGCCGTCCGACCGTTCAGACCGTGGGGTTGTCAATGCCACTGACCCTGCCAGGGGTAACGCTACCGGGCAGGAGGCCAGGCCCGGTCGACGCCCCGAGCATGTGCCCAGGCCGCCCCTGCCCCCCTCCCAGCGGCCCAGGGTACAACCTGCCGTTCCCGCAGAGGCGGCCGGGGAGACCGGCAGCCCGGCCGCGGGTGACCCGGCCGAGCAGATCGCCCCCGCCGTGATCGAGCTATCGCCCACCGGACGGCCCCCTAGTCCGGTGGTATTTCTGGCTATGCAGCAGGAGCTAAAAAACCTGATTGGACGCTTTGAAAGTGCTCTGATTATGGCCAGTTCCCGCCATGCACCTACGGTGCTGACCCTGCCCACTGGCCAGCCCACGCTGACCGCCGCCGAGCGGGCGAAGGTCGGCGGTCGGGGCACGCTGCTGCATCCGGCCCTGGGAGAGGCTCAGCAGCTGTTGAGTGAGTGGGATGGGCTACTGGCGGCGGGACAACACGCTCAGGTGCGCGATCGCTGGCTTACCGCCCGCGCTGCCCTGTGGGACAACTTTGCCTCCGATCGCCCCATTGACCAGGGCGAAATTCGCGCCGTGTGGCTCGATCGCGGCACCATTGTACAGGCCCGATCGCCCGAGGGGCTGAGGGCAATTTTCGACAAACTGGCCGCCGCTGGCATCAACACCGTCTTTTTTGAAACCGTCAACGCGGGTTACACTGTTTACCCCAGCCAGGTGGCCCCCGAGCAAAACCCCCTCACCCGCGGTTGGGATCCACTGGCGGCGGCGGTGGAACTGGCCCACCAGCGCGGCATCACCCTGCACGCCTGGGTGTGGGTGTTTGCGACAGGCAACCAGCGCCACAACCGTCTGCTCAACCAGCCCGCCGACTACCCCGGCCCGGTGCTCGCTCGCCACCCCGCCTGGGCAGGCTACGACAACAGCGGCAACCGCATTCCCAGGGGCCAGGACAAGCCCTTTCTAGACCCCGCCAACCCCGAAGTCCGCAGCTATCTGACCCGGCTGATGACCGAAATCGTCACCCGGTATGGGGTCGATGGCCTGCACCTCGACTACATTCGCTACCCTTTTCAAGACCCAGGGGCCAACCGCACCTATGGCTACGGCGAAGTAGCCCGCTGGCGCTTCCAGAGCATCAGCGGGGTGGACCCGATTACCCTCAGCCCCCGCCCCAACGGCCTCGATCGCAACCAGCAAATTCAGCAGCAGGTGCTGTGGCAGCAGTGGACCGAGTTTCGCACCCAGCAGGTGACCTCCTTTGTGGAAACCATTGCCAGCACCCTCAGGCGGCAGCGCCCCGGCCTGGTGATGTCGGCGGCGGTGTTTGCCAACCCCGAGCACGAACGCCTGCAGCGGATTCAGCAGGACTGGGGCACCTGGGCCCGGGCCAGCTACCTCGACTGGATTGTGCTGATGAGCTACGCGGCCGATACCAGCCGGTTCGAGCGACTGATCTCCCCCTGGCTGGTGAATGAATCCTTTGGCTCTACCCTGGTGATTCCGGGCATTCGCCTGCTGAATCTGTCCAATTCGGCTGCGGTAGACCAGTTGCAGGCCAGCCGCGACCTGCCCACCCCCGGCTATGCCCTGTTTGCCGTCGCCGACTTCAACACCGAGCTGAATGCGGTACTGGCTCAAACCCAGGGGGTCGGTTCGCCCAGCCCCACAACCCCCTACGCCATGGCCGCCAGCCGCTACGCTGCCCTCCAGCGGGAGTGGAGCTGGCTGTTGGCCCAGGACCGCCTGTGGATGCATCGGGGCAGTCTGGAAACCTGGGTTACTACCGTCAACGACCTGGGCAACCAGTTTGAAACCCTGTCCCAGGCACCGACGCGCCGCAACCTGGCCGATGTTCGATCCGGCCTCACCCGAGTTAAGGCATCGCTGAATCAGGGGGTACTGGTGAACACAACTAACAGCGGCTACCGGGTGCGATCGTGGCAGCACCGGCTGCGGGCGATTGAGCAGCTGCTGGCCCATGGGGAGAGAACCCAGCCCTAGAGGGTGGGATCGCCAGAACTTTGTCTCAGTCGCCGCCCACGCTGATGGGGGTGCCCACGACTACGGCTCCGGTCAGGTCGGCATCGAGGAACGAAGCGCCATCGACGTCGGCAAAGTAGATGGCCGCATCGGTCAGGTTGGCCTGATCGAGGGAGGCGTTGTCGAGCTGGGCGTTGGTCAAAAAGGCGCTGGTCAGGTTGGCCCCGGTGAGGTCGGCACGGCTGAGATCAGCCCCTTCCAGGTTGGCTTCAATCAGGATAGCCCCCTGCAAATCGGCATCGCGCAGGTCGGCCCCAATCAGGTGGGCCTGGGTCAGGTCGGCACCAGACAGGTCACAGCCCTGGCACAGATTGGTTTCGAGCAGCTGCTGCACGTGGGCCGGGTTTTCGGCCTGTACGGGCATGGCAAGGCCAACAGGAATGGCGACAGCGATTCCGGCCAGTAGAGAGAGTTTCATGGAGGTGTCCTCCGGTATAGATAGCCTGCACCAGCGCTGGGGTCAATCGCCCCGAGCGGCTGGCATGAGTCATTGATTGCGATCGCACCCACAATTTGCCTTAGAAGCCGCGTGTGCCTCACCCGGAGGTGAGCAGGCAGACAAGGGCTGATTTACGATGCATTTGTACTTGAAGTGTATGACCCGCGGTAGTCCTTGCCATCGGCAGTAAGATAGGTCTTATGCCCGCCACTCCTAGATCGTAGCCTTTCCCCTGGGCCGATGGGTCAGGAAACCCGTACTGTAACGAATCGCAATTTCCCCATGCTCACCCCCATTCACCAGCTCACCCCAGACCAGGTCGAGCAGCTGCACCAGATGTACCAGCAGGAGTGGTGGAGTAAAGACCGCGCCCTGGCCGATGTGCCCACCCTGCTGAGCAACAGCGACCTGCTCTTTGGCCTCTGGGATGGGGAAGCACAGCGCCTGGCGGCCTTTTGCCGGGTGCTGACCGACTGGGTGTACCGGGCGATCGTATTTGACGTGATTGTGGCGGCAGACTACCGCAAACAGGGGCTGGGGGCAAAGATGATTGAGCTGGTGACCACGCACCCGCAGCTGGCCCAGGTGGAGTGCATTCAGCTGTTCTGCACCCCGGAGATGCAGCCGTTTTACGAGAAGTACGGCTTTACCCAGGCGGAGCAGATGTTGATGGTGCGGCCTCGGGGGTGAGTGGGTGGGTAGGCGAGTAGGTGGGTGGATGGGTGGGTGATTAGAGTGATCGCAGGGCGGGTGGGGGTATGCACTCAATGACTAGAGGCTCCTGGGTGCGAGGATGGGGCAGCGCCAGGCGGTAGGCGTGCAGGTGATAGCCCATGTCGCCAGGGACAGGAATTTTGCCGTCCTCACCCGGTTGAATTGCTAGTGGTACACCGCCCACGCCGTAGAGCGGATCGCCAATCAGGGGAAACCCCGCCGCCGCCAGATGAATGCGAATTTGGTGGGGTCGCCCGGTGCGAATGGTGACTTCCACCAGGGTGGAGTCGGCGGTGCGGTGCAGCACCTGCCCATCGCTGTAGGCCGGTAGGCCAGTGGGCGAAGCCCCATACACATACCCCAGCACGGGATGACCGATTTTGCCAATGGGTGTAGTCAGGGTGAACACATCGGGCAGATCGCTGGCTCCCACCAGCGCCCGGTAGGTCTTGCGAATGGGGTGCGGTGCCTGGGGATCGTGGGCGGTAGCTGTGGATTCGCGCAGCTGCCGACTCAGCACCGATCGCGCCAGGGGCGATCGCCCCAACAGCATCACCCCCGAGGTGCCTCGCCCCAGCCGATGCAGCGGAATCGGCGGATTCTCGGGGTAGTGCCGCTTGAGCTGGTGCAGCAGCGTGTGGGTGAGAAAGTTGCCTGCGGGGAGCACCGGCAGCCCCGCAGGCTTGGCGATCGCCATTAAGTCCCCATCCTCATCCAGCACCTCAAACCCCAGCGGCACCGTTGGCTCCTGCCACGGGGGGCGATGGTAGGCCAGGATTTGTCCCACCGCCAGGCGATCCTCCGGGGCCAGGGGAACGTTGTTGCGGCGAATTTTGCCGGAAAGGATGCGATCGCGCCATTCTGCCCGTGTGGAGTGGCGGTAGCGATCGGTGTAGAAATCTAGCACCGATTGGCCAGCGGTGGCGGGGGTGATGCGATCGGTGTAAACCCATCCCTGATTCATGCCTACTCTGTTGTGGAGAACCTCTTAGATGGTGTATCACTGCGCGGATGCACCCTACGGGTTGAGTGATATGTTTCCTGGATCTGCCGACAGGTTACTTTGCAGAACAGAGGTTTAAACTGGCCCATCAGCCGATCCTTTCCGTTGGGTCCAGGGCGGCGGCACGGCCCTGGTCGAAGGGGGTCTGGGGCCAGCGAAATGGCCCCAGCGGTAGGCTTGGTTTTCTACCAACAACCCACGCCCAACATAAGGCAGATGGGAATCGCAAAAACCTATTAGGGCAAACGACCGTTTGCCCCTACACCAACCGCTTCACCCGCTCTTTGGTCTCCGCCCGGATCTGCTTCACCCGCCGAAACAGCTCTGTGCCGGTGTGAATGTAGCTCTCTTCGTAGCTCATGGTGAACCGCTCCAGCTCGTCCAGCCCGTCCTCCAGTAGCCCCAGGCAGTGGTACAGGTCGGCGGCCACCCCCGCCGTACTGGCCGGGTTCGCCATCGAGTTAAACTTGCCCTGGGCCTGCCCCAGCCAGGTGCGCCCCTGCTCCAGGTAGGCCATAAAGCCCTCCATCAGCTCATCGTCAAAGGGGTCCGCCGAGAGTTTGCGAATTTCGGCCCGCAGGGGCGACATGACTTTGCCCAGCAACCGATCCACCGGGCCGTACACCAGCTTTAGCCAGGCATCTTCTCGCGCCTCAGACGACTGCGTTGCCTCCCGCGCGTGGCGATAGGCCGCCTGGGCGTCGGCGGTGCGCTGGGCTCGGCTGGCGGCGCTGGCCACCGGGTCGGCGGCTACAACTCCCTGGCGCTGCTGGTCGTAAGCTGTCCGCCGCGACGGGTCGCCAATCACCTCGTAGGCGGTGTTGATGCGGGCAATGCGATCGTGGGAGGCCTGCTGGCCTTTGCCGTCGGGGTGAAACTGCTTGGCCAGGCGGCGGTAGGCGCGCTTGATCTCGGCCTGGGTCGCCGTTTCGTGAATTTCGAGGGTTTGGTAGTGGGTCTCTGGTGGCATAGGGCCATTGTAAAAGAGACCGGTGGCAGAGGGGAGGGGCTACCTAGTTTCCCGGTAGCTGCCCCGTGCGCTCCAGCTCCAGCAGCAGCCGTTTGCGCCACAGCCCCCCGCCATAGCCCGTCAGCGAGCCATCTTTGCCGATCACCCGGTGGCAGGGCACCACAATGCTGATCCGGTTGGTGCCGTTGGCCCGCGCCACCGCCCGCATAGCCGTGGGCTGGCCAATCCGCTGGGCCAGCTCGTCGTAGGCGATAGTGGCCCCGTGGGGAATGCGCTGCAGCTCCTGCCAGACCGTGACCTGAAACGGGGTGCCCTCGAGAGCCACGGGCACCGTAAAGGTGGTGCGCTCTCCAGCGAAGTACTCGCCCAGCTCGGTTTTCAGCCTATCCAGGTGGGGATGACTGACCGGCAAGACCGCACTGTCAAACCGCTGACGCAGGGTGGCATAGTGGCGCTCCAAACTGCGGCAGTCACAGTAGTCCAGCAGGCAGAGCCCCTCGTCCACCGCCCCGGCCACCACCAGCCCCAGGGGCGTTTCAATCAGCTCTACCGCAATGTAGCGCTGGGTTTTGGCCTGACCCGGCGGCACCCCAAAGGTCTTGGCAAAGGCCTCCCGAAAGCCACTGTAGGAGTCGTAGCCGTGGGCAAACACCACGTCATCCAGCGGTTCGCCCTCGCGAATTTGAGCAAAGGCTCTGGCCAGCCGTCGCGATCGGCACCAGTCGACAAAGGTCATGCCGTAGTGGTCCTGGAACCACCGCCGCGCCCGCTCTGGGGTAATGCCCAACTCCTGCCAGTCATCGCTCGAAAGCTTTTGCCCAGAGCGGGCCTCAACCCGCTCCATCAACTGACTCACCCACGGGGGAGGCTGCCCCAGACTGATCTCAGGACGGCAGCGCTTGCAGGGGCGATACCCGGCCAGCACCGCCTCCCGCAGCGACAGAAAGAACTCCACATTTTCGCGCTTAGGGCACGATGAGCAGGAGGGCCGACAAAAAATGCCGGTGGTGCGTACCGCCACAAAAAACAGGCCATCGTAGCTACCGTCTTTGCGGTAAAAGGCCGTTTCCATTTCGGTTTGGGAGGGAACAAAGCTCAAAGTCATCTGCATGGGTCATGCCCCAATTCCTAGGGCCATTGTGTCAACGAGTGCCGCTGCCGTCCACCGAAAAAGCGATGGCCTATTTCATGGCGATGGCCCACTGGCGATGGCCTATTCATGTCGAGCGATCGCCTGGTCGATGAAAGCCTGCCAGGTGGGGTTGGGCCGCCAGATGCGGTGCAGATCGGCCAGGGCCACAGGTTCATCGACCCCCTGGCGCAGCACTCGATAGAGGTAAACAAAGGCAGAAACGCGCATATTTAGAGCGCAGTGCACCAGGGTTTTGGCGTCGCGGTTGCGCTCCATCACCTTAAAAAATATCTCTAAATCAGTCAGGGTCGGCGCTTCCCACACCACCGGAATGTGAAAATGGGTCATGCTCAGACTTTTGACCAGCTCCGCCTCGTGGGGAATGGCATTGTCCGAGGTGGAAAGGGCCAGGTTGACCACCACCAGATAGCCCGCCTGGGCCAGGGCCTCAAACTGCTCCGGCGACGGCTGGCCCGCCGTCGCCAGGGTGGGCGAAATGGCCAGGTAGTTGCGAATATCGGACACCTCGGCGGCGGTCATAGCCAAATCTCCCAGCTTGATTCAGTACGATAGAGAAACCCAAAAACACACCCTGGAGACTCAACCCATGGCTATGGTGGAATCTACCATGCTGCCCCTGGGCACCGCCGCCCCCCCCTTTGAACTCACCGATGTGGTCAGCGGCGAAACCATTACCCTGGGCACCTTTGCCGATGCTCCAGCGCTGCTGGTGATGTTTATCTGCCGCCACTGTCCGTTTGTGAAGCATGTGGAGCAGGAGCTGGCCCGCATTGGCCAGGACTACGGCCCTCAGGGGGTAGGGATTGTGACGATTAGCGCCAACAGTGTGCAGACCCATCCCCAGGATGGCCCTGAGCACCTCAAGGCCCAGGCCGAAGCACTCGGCTTCACCTTTCCCTACTGCTTTGATGAGACTCAGGCGGTGGCCAAGGCCTACACCGCCGCCTGCACCCCCGACTTCTTTGTCTTTGACCAGGCCAAGACCCTGGCCTACCGGGGCCAACTCGACGACAGCCGCCCCGGCAACAACCTCCCGGTCACGGGCAAGGACCTGCGCGCCGCCCTCGATGCTGTGCTGGCGGCAGAGGCCATGCCCGGCGACCAGAAGCCCAGCATAGGCTGCAATATTAAGTGGGCACCGGGCAACGAGCCCGACTATTTTGGCTAGAGACTTGTGGCTAAGGACTTTTGGCTAACGACCATGGGCCGATGGCAGCGGTTTTTGAGATTGGGTCTGGTCAGCCTGATGGCGGCGCTGCTGCTGCAGGCCAGCGGCTGCGGCGGAGGCGGTGGGACCAACCAGCCCCTGCGGCTGACCATTGGGCTGGTGAGCTACGACGACGGTGCCAGCTCCCTGGAGAAGTACGATCGCTTTCAGACCTACCTGGCCGAGCAGCTCCGGGCGGTAGTGGAGCTGGAACCGGTATTCAACGAAATTCGTGCCGTGGAGCAGGTGCGGGCGGCCCGCTGGTCGCTGGTGTTTGCCCCCTCGGGCCTGGCGGCGATCGCGATCGCCGAAGCCAACTACCTGCCCATTTTTCCCACCCTGGGCACCCCCAACCAGAAGTCGGTGCTGGTGGTGCGCGACGACAGCCGATTTCTGGCCCTGGGGGAGCTGGCCAATCAGGCGATCGCCCTGGGGGAGCCGGGGTCGGCCACGGGCTACTACCTGCCGCTCTACGACCTCTACGGCCTCACCCTGAGCACCATTGAATTTGCGGCCACCCCGGCCACCGCCCTGGGGTGGATTGCCGAGGGCCGGGTGGCGGCGGGCGCCATGTCAGAGGAGGACTTTCAGCAGAACCGCCGGGGGTTCGCAGACGGTACTTTTCGCATCCTGCACGCCACCCGGGCGGTGCCGCCAGGAGCCGTTTTAATTAGCCCCCAGGTCGATCGCAACCAACAGCAGTACATCGAGCAGGCCATGAAAAATGCGCCCTCGGCCATGACAGCGGATGCGGGCTACAGCCCCAGTGCTCCACCGCCCGACCTGAGCCAGCTGATTACCCTGGTCGAAAAAGTGCGGCCCCTGGAAGCTCGCCTGAAGGAGCAGCCCGCCGTGCTCACCCTTGCCCCTCCGTGACCTGCCGCAGGTAGCGCCATCTGGCCGCCTGGATGGGCGGGAGCGACAGTCGCCGGTTGACCGTGCCAGTCAGAATTCGGGTAGGCTAAAATCAAGCCTGGTACTGTCTTTGGTCGCAGCTGTTTTCAATTGGTACTTTGGGTCAGTCCGTTGGGTCAGTCCGTTTGCCGCCGCAGCCGGGGCAAATGTCAGGAAATCAAGGGTGTTCGCTACTGCATCGTCAGCCCTCAAAAAATATGTCAGGAAACAGCTGTACGGCGGCTGAAGTGACTTTATGTTAGCGGTGCCAGACCGCTGCCCCCTGACGGTCGAACGTCTTTAGTATCCCTTGGAGCCGATGAGTGTAACCCACGGACATCGCACCCTGGCCGCCATCATGCTGACTGATGCGGTGGGCTTTAGCGCCCGCATGTCGGTACACGAGGAGCTCACCCTCGCTCAGCTTCAGCGCGACCAGGCGTTGATGGAAACCCTCTGCGATCAGTTTGAGGGCAAGGTGATGAAATCCACCGGCGACGGGCTGCTGATGTATTTTGCCAGTGCCGTGCAGGCGGTCAGCTGTGGGCTAGAAATTCAGCGGGCACTGGCCCGCCTCAATGCCAGTACCGACGCCGAACCAGCCCTGCTGCACCGGATTGGCATTCACCTGGGCGACGTTTTTTTTAGCCAGTCCGATGTCATGGGCAACGGGGTCAATATTGCCGCCCGTCTGCAAACCGAAGCCCACCCCAGCGGCCTCTGCATTTCCAAAATTGTCTACGACGTGGTTAAGGCCCGGCTCAATTTAGACGTCACCTTTGCCGGGCCGCTGCAGCTCAAAAATATTCAGGATCTGGTGCCCGCGTACCATGTCCATGCGCTGCCCAGGGCTGGCGCAGCGGAAAGCCCATCCCCGGTCAGGGACCCTGCCGTGGAACCGGGTTTCGAGGCCGAGGGCGATCGCCAGCTGGTTCCCCCCGGCAGCAGAATCGGCGGTCGCTACATTGTCCAGCGGGTGCTGGGCCAGGGCGGCTTTGGCCGATCGTACCTGGTCGAAGACTCCCAGCGGTTTGGGGAAGCCTGCGTGCTGAAGGAGTTTTTCCCAACCAAAAAAACGGCCAACAATCTGCAAAAAGCCCTGGATCTATTCAAGCGGGAGGCCAAAACCCTCTACCAGCTCGACCACCCCCAGGTGCCCAAGTTTCTGGCCTGCTTTACCCAGCGCAATCGGCTGTTCATTGTGCAGGAATACATCGACGGGGTGCCCTACTCGCAACTGATCAAGCAGCGTCGCCAGCAGAGCAGCGCCTTTTCAGAGGCGGAGGTGATTCAGTGGTTGATGCAGATGCTGCAGGTGCTGGACTACCTCCACGGGCTGAATATCGTGCACCGCGATATTTCGCCTGACAACATCATGTACTGCCGCGATCGCAACCTGCCGGTGCTGATTGACTTTGGTCTGGTCAGCGACGCCATCAGCACGCTGCTCTCCGACAACATGGCCACCCCCAACGAGGCCCAGCCTGCCACCATGGTAGGCAAATTTGGCTACTCGCCCCCCGAGCAAATTCAGCTGGGGCAGTGTTTTCCGTGCAGCGACCTCTATGCCCTGGGGGTAACTGCGATCGTGCTGCTGACGGGCCGCTATCCCCGCGACCTGATCGACCAGACGACCCTGGAGTGGTGCTGGCAGTCCCACGTTCAGGTGAGCCAACCGCTCAGGGCCATTCTCACCCAGCTGATTCAGCAAAAGCCAAAGGCCCGCTTTCAAAGCGCCGCCGCCGTGGTGGAGCGCCTCACCCCGCTGGCCGCCGCCGTTTCGCCCAGTTCGCTCCTGGTGGTTGAGCCGAGTTGGGAGCAGACTATCAATCGCTCCGAGGCCCCCACCGCGGCCGATCCCAGCATTGTCCCCTCCGAGTCGCACGACCCCTCGTTTATTGCCACCTGCCGCCAGGAGCTGGCCCGCTGCATTGGCCCTATGGCCAGCATGATTGTCGAAGAAATGATTGACCAGTATCCCCAGGCTACCCCTGGGGAGTTTGTCGAAATTTTGGCCAGTCAGCTTTCGGATGGTCGCCAGGCCAGTGACTTTGTCAGCCGTCTGCAGGGGGTAGTCAGCAGCCCTCCGATTAGTTCAGGTCCGGCCTCCCAGGGCTTTTCCGGACCACAGTCCGGCCAGGCACCGTCTGCGGCAGCCCCCAGCGGCGAACGCCCCAGCCCAGAGTTCATCCACCGCTGCCGACAAACCCTGACCCGCTGCATTGGCCCCATGGGCAACTACCTGGTTGACGACACCCTGGCCGATTTTCCCAATCTTTCGCCCCAGGAGCTAGTCACCCGCCTTGCCGCCGAAATCCCCGATGCCAAAAAGGCCGAGGATTTTCGACGGCAAATGCAGGACTGATTGACCCCTGCCCAGACCGGCGGCTCGTTATACGCTAGCCGCTTCTTTCGCCAGGAACTTTTCCAGTTCCGTCAGCGCGTCGGCATCGACCTTAGTCTGCATGGGGCAGAACTTGGGGCCGCACATGGAGCAGAACTCGGCGGTTTTGTAGATGTCGGCGGGCAGGGTTTCGTCGTGGTATTCTTTAGCGCGCTCAGGATCCAGCGACAGCTCGAACTGTTTGTTCCAGTCGAAGTTGTAGCGGGCGTGGGACATGGCATCGTCGCGATCGCGCGCCCCAGGCCGGTGCCGCGCAATATCTGCCGCGTGGGCCGCAATCTTGTAGGCGATCAGTCCCTGGCGCACGTCCTCGGCGTTGGGCAGGCCCAGGTGCTCCTTCGGGGTCACGTAGCAGAGCATGGCCGCCCCGCTCCAGCCTGCCAGGGCTGCGCCGATCGCGGAGCTGATGTGGTCGTAGCCCGCCGCAATGTCGGTGACCAGCGGCCCTAGCACGTAGAAGGGGGCTTCGGCACATTCCTCCATCTGTTTTTTGACGTTGTAGTCGATCTGGTCCATGGGCACGTGGCCGGGGCCCTCCACCATCACCTGCACGTCGTGCCCCCAGGCGCGGCGGGTGAGCTGGCCCAGGGTTTTGAGTTCCGCCATTTGGGCGGCATCGGTGGCGTCGTGCAGGCAGCCGGGGCGCAGGGAATCCCCCAGGCTAAAGGACACGTCGTAGCGCTTGAAGATCTCGATGATGTCGTCAAAGTGGGTGTAGAGGGGGTTTTGTCTGTGGTGGTGCAGCATCCAGCGGGCGAGGATGCCGCCGCCACGGGAGACGATGCCGGTGATGCGATCGCGCACCAGCGGCAAATGCTCAATCAAAATCCCGGCGTGGATGGTCTGGTAATCCACCCCCTGCTGGGCGTGCTTCTCGATAATGTGCAGAAAGTCATCAGGAGTGAGGTTCTCGATGTTGCCGTGGACGCTTTCCAGCGCCTGGTACACCGGCACGGTGCCAATGGGGATGGGCGACGCCTGAATAATGGCGGTGCGAATGGCGTCGAGATCGCCGCCCCCAGTGGACAGATCCATCAGGGTGTCGGCTCCGTACTTCACCGCCAGGTGCAGCTTGGCCACCTCTTCGTGGATATCCGACGAATTGGGCGATGCGCCGATATTGGCGTTGACTTTGCACTTGGCCGCAATGCCGATCGCCATCGGCTCCAAATTCGGGTGGTTGATGTTGGCCGGGATGATCATGCGCCCCCGCGCTACTTCATCGCGGATCAGGTCGGCGGGCAGGTTTTCCCGCTGGGCGACGTGGGCCATCTCTTCGGTGAGGGTGCCCTGGCGAGCGTAGTGCATCTGGGACCGGTTGGTGTGGCCCTGGCGCTTAGCAATCCATTCTGTTCTCATGGGTTTACCTCTGATGTGGCGCTAGAGGGTTGGCCTGAGGGGAAAAGGGCAGGTATGGCTGGGTAGGGCCGAGACGGATGGAGCGATCGCAGACAAACCCCAGCTACCTGCTGAAGATTCGCCCCGATTCCAGAAAATTCTCCAGAACGCTACTATGGTCGTCGTTTCGGCTGGCTACCGCAAGCAACGCTTCCCTCCGCTGGTATTAACCAGGTCAGGTTCTGAGGGTATGATCTCAGTCCGAAAGTTCGGACACCCCTAGCTTGCTGAAAGCTTACTACGAATGCCTGGAGGCAGGGGCGATTAGTTACGGTTCCTCATAAATATCGCGCCGATGCCCTACCTTAGATAACCCTCACTACCAGCGCTACCCCATCTAGTGGCTCATTGCAGCTGAAGCTCTTGCTTGAGGCTGCTGAGTGAAACCTCTCCTGACTCCTAGAGGGCTACATCGGCGTCAAAGGTATCAATTTCGTCCTCGATCGCTTCTAGAGCAGGCTCTAAATCTACCCCATACTTAAACTGCAAATATTGCAGAAAGTGATACAGCTCATCCAAAGCCATCCGTGGAAGCGGCGTCAGCTCTAGGGAAATAGGATCGGTGAGCGGTACAGTAGCCATGGCTAGCCTGAAATCGGGCGATTGAAGGCACCGTGAGGTAGCAGACCAGTGCCAGTACGAGTGAGCGGCTCGCTTTCCCACTAAAAGCCTTACCCCTGCGCTCGGCTCATGAGCACTACAGACGATCGCGCCCCGACCGGGTAGCGATCGCTCTCAAACACCGGGGCCTCTTCCGGGTAGCAAAAGTCCCTCGGCGGGGCCATCGATGTATCGACAATGCGGTGCCAGCGGTCACGCGGCCCCAGCCCCGGCAGCTCAAACATCAGCGGTTCCCAGTAGGCATTGAGCATGACGTGGATCTGCTCCTTGGCGTCGGGGTAGCGCAGGGTAAAGGCCAGGGTGCGTGAGCTTTCGGACCAGTCGGGTCGGTTGAGAGCGGTGCCGTGCCAGATGATGTGGGGCTCGTAGTGCCAGGTGTTGGTCACCCGCAGCAGGTGCTCCAGTTGAAACACCTTCAGATTCTGAATCAGGTGAATCAGCCCCTGGGTAAAGCGCAGCAGCGGTTGTTCCTTCTCCACTGCATCCCAGTTAAACCAGCTGATGTCGTTGTCCTGGCAGTAGGCGTTGTTGTTGCCGCGCTGGGTACGGCGCACCTCGTCGCCCATCAGCAGCATGGGCGTGCCCTGGGCCATAAACAGCAGCGTGAGAAAGTTCTTGATCTGCCGCTGGCGCAGCTGATCGACCTCGGGCGGGGCTGAGAACCCCTCTACCCCGCAGTTCCAGCTGTAGTTGGCGTCGGTGCCATCGCGGTTGTACTCGCCGTTGGCCTCGTTGTACTTCTGGTTGTACGACACCAGGTCGTTGAGGGTAAACCCGTCGTGGCAGGTGACAAAGTGAATGCTGCGGTTGGGCTCGCGGTTAGGCTTTTGGTAAATGTCGGGGCTGCCCAAAATCCGGGCCGCCAGGTCAGGTACACACCCCGTATCACCCTTGATGAACTGGCGCACATGGTCGCGGTAAGGGCCGTTCCACTCAGCAAAGCGATCGCCGATAAAGCTGCCCACCTGGTACAGCCCCGCCGCATCCCAGGCCTCGGCGATGATCTTGGTGCCGGCCAAAATCGGCTCCGACTCAATGTTCCACAGAATCGGCGGGTCCTCTAGGGGTTTGCCCCCCACATCCCGCGACATCACCGAGGCCAGGTCAAAGCGAAAGCCATCCACATGCATCTCAGATACCCAGTAGCGCAGGCTGTCGAGGATCATGCGGCCCACCACGGCGTGGTTGGGTGATAGGGTATTGCCGCAGCCGCTGTAGTTGGAGTAGTAGATGGGGTTGTCTTCGAGCATGTAGTAGGTCTTATTGTCGATGCCCTTAAAGCTCAGGGTGGGGCCTTCGTGGTTACCCTCCGCCGAGTGGTTGAACACCACATCGAGAATCACCTCAATCCCTGCCCGATGCAGCGCCTTGACCAGGTCGCGAAACTCGTTTACCGGCCCCAGGGGGTCTTTGCGGGAGCTATAGCCCCGGTGGGGGGCAAAAAAGCCCAGGGTGCTGTAGCCCCAGTAGTTCTCCAGGCCGGGCATAGCGTCCTGGGTGTCGAACTGGTGAATGGGCAGCAGTTCCACGGCGGTGACACCCAGCGCCTGCAGGTGGGGAATTTTTTCGATCAGCCCGGCGTAGGTACCCCGCTGCTCGTCGGGTAGCCCCGAGGAGGGGTGACGGGTAAAGCCGCCCACGTGCATTTCGTAGATGATGCTGCTGGAGTAGGGAATGTGCAAGGGGCGATCGCCCTGCCAGTCGTAGTTGCGAGTATCCACCACCACCCCCTTGAGGGCGGTGGCGCAGTTGTCGCCAGGGCCAATGGCGGCAGCGCGATCGTAGGTGTCGTCGCCGACGATGGCGCGGGCGTAGGGGTCGAGCAGCACCTTGGTGGCGTCGAAGCGGTGGCCGCGAGCCGGGTCGAAAGGGCCGTGGACGCGGTAGGCGTAGATCTGTCCGCTCTTGAGCCCCGGCACAAACAGGTGCCAGTAGTAAAAGGTGCGGTTCCACTTCGGGTCGAGGGTAATAACGCGGCTGGGCTGGGCCAGATCGTCGGCCTCAAACAGCAGCAGCTCGATGCCGGTGGCATGCTTGGAATAGAGGCAAAAATTCACCCCCACCGCATAGACGGTGGCCCCTAGGGGGTAACTTTGGCCGGGTAAGACTTTAGAGCTCATGGAGGTGTATAGCCAGGTCCAGCCCGGGATCTGGAGTTTCCCACCGGCAAAACTTCACTGCTGGACTGGAATTTTGGTTTAACCTACACCGAGAGTGAGCGAAATCGTCCTGTCTCAAGACTTAATTAAGCTCTGGGTGAATTTTTGATAACCATGTCCCCGGCGAAGGGCGCGATCGCAGCTCACTCCCAATCCATAGGGGTCCATTGGGGCGGGCTGCCCAGGCTGGCCTCGGTACCAAACTGGGGTTGCCAGGTGCCCTGGCGGCATTGCCAGGCCGTTGCCGAAAAAGCTGAGAAGGTCTCACCATCCTGAAGCGGGTCGCCCTGGAACGATTTTTCGCTGCGCGCCCCCCAGTGATGCACCACCACCGCCCAGTCCCCGGCCACCAGAGCCTGCCCCTGGCGCTGCTCCTGGTTTAGGTGCCGCCCCCGCACCGGGCCAGGGTGAATACGACACCAGTGTTCTACAAAGGGATGAGCCTTGCCACCGTCATCCTCGCAGGTGCCCTGTTCCACAAAATTGTCGGCATCGAGCCACTGGTAGCGGCTGGTGTCGGGCCACTGGCGGGGAGTCAGGGCAAAGCGATGGTGCCAGGTGCAGGTGGGAGGATCCTCTGTCCAGCTAAAGGTACCGGCAAAGCCCAGCAGGTCGGCGTCAAAGCGCGATCGCCAGTCCATGGACCGGTACCGCTCCGGCGTCAGCCGCCCGGCAAAGGGGGCACTGCGCACATCGGCAAAGTCAGTTTCAGCCTGGATCCACAGCACCGACTGGCTGGTTTCGACCGGGCCCTGGTCGAACTGAATAGAGCGGCGCTGCCAGACGCCGAGGAAGGGGTTGGGGGGCATGGGGAGGGGGGTGGGAGGGTAGGCGGGTGGATGGGTGAGAGGGTGGATGGGTGGGAGGGTAGAAGGGTGGGTGGGTGAAGGTGTGCCACCAGGGTTCCGCGTAGGGGCAAACGGTGTTTTGCCCAGCCTATTCATACCGCTAATCAGCCCCCCCAGCGGCGGCCAGGGCATTCCAAATCAGCTGCTGCTGGTGAATGATCCGCGATTCCAAACCATTCACTGGGCCAGGGGTGTAGGCACCGCTGGCGTAGCCCTGCTGCACGCTTTCGGTCAGCACCATGTCCTCCTGCATAAAGGCTTCAAATTCGGCTAGCAGAGTTTCCTTGGGCGGGCAAAACTCAGGGTCGCCGTAGATCTCCAGGGAAACCTGGCAAGACTCGACGGTGAGCGGCTCGATGTGCAGCCAGGCCAGCAGGCCGTTGGGCAGCCCCAGCAGGTGCAGGTTGGGGTAGATGCCGTAGGTAAAAAATCCGTCGCGGCTGCGGCCCTGGAGGGTGGGCAAGATGGAGTTTTCGGCCTGCCAGTCGGCGGTGGTGGGGGTGTAGAGCAGGTTGACGAAGGGTTCGAGCTGGTGCTGGTAGCGGCGAATCGGCCCCTGCACCAGGTGCAGGGTGGTGCGGTGGGCGATCGCCACATGGTAATCACACAGCGTATTGTCGTGGTAGTTCTTCCAGTTGCAGGCCACGGTGTATCGCTTGGCCACCAGGGGGTGGGTGGCGGCGGTGCGGTGCTGACCCAGGTGTTGGGGGATGCTGCCTAGAAACTCCACCAGGGGCGGGGCAGCGTCGTCAAAGCAGACGAACATAAAGCCCGACCAGGTCTCTAACCGCAGCGATCGCAGGGCGAAATCCTCCTTTTGAAATGACGGCGGGAACTGATCCTGAGAGGGCACCCCGGTCAGGTTGCCCGAGAGGTCGTAGACCCAGGCGTGGTAGGGGCACACCAGCTTTTGGCAGGGGTGAATGCCCGCCGGGGGCGACAAAATCGCCGCCCGGTGGGGGCAGAGGTTGTAAAAGGCCCTTAGTTCGCCCTCATGATCTCGAGTGATCAGTAGAGGAGTCCCCGCCACCGTCCTGGCCCACACCATCCCCGGTAGCAGCCCTTCGCTGTCGCCCGCGTAGAGCCAGGTGCGGCGAAAGATGGCCCGCTGCTCGATTGGGATCCAGGCAGGATTGGTGTAGTGGTCGGCGGTGAGCAAAAAGCGATCGGGCAGCCCGTGGGTCTCGGGGAGACCTGGCGACGACCCTTGGGGATCGGTTGTTGACCGCAGCGGCAGACTCGAAACCATGGCTAGATACTCTCCCCATCAGTACGCGCAGGGTGGGCACCGCCCACCATCAAACCAACACTTGTTTAGCTGTAGGGTGGGCAGTGCCCACCCTAACTAAATCAACCAACCAGGGCCGGAGCCGGTTTTCCCCGCAGCAGGTCCATGATGCCTTCGCGGGTGTCCTGAAAGGCGCGATCGCGGCGAATTGCATAGGTGCGATCGCCCGGCAAATCCACAAACACCTCCCGCTGAATGGTGCCGGGGTGAGCCGTCAGCACATAGATGCGCTGGGCCAAAAACACCGCCTCATCGACATCGTGGGTAATCATCAAAATGCTCACCCCGGTGCGGTTCCACAGGTCGAGCATAAACTGCTGCATGGTTTCCTTGGTCTGCACATCCAGGGCCCCAAAGGGTTCATCCATCAGCATGATTTTGGGTTGGGCGGCCAGGGTGCGGGCGATCGCCACCCGCTGCTTCATCCCCCCCGACAGCGCCTTGGGCAGCGCCTGGGCAAACCGGGTCAACCCCACCACATCTAAGTAATAAGACGCCTGCTCTCGTCGCTCCCGGCGGCCCACCCCCTGGAGCTTCAGGCCAAACTCCACATTCTTCTGCACCGTCATCCAGGGGTATAGGGTATAGCCCTGGAACACCATGCCCCGGTCAGCCCCCGGCCCCGTCACCGGCTGACCGTCCACCGTAATCTCTCCGCGGGTCGGACTATCCAGCCCCGCCACCAGCCGCAGCAGGGTAGACTTACCCGATCCCGACGCCCCCACCGCGCAGACGAATTCGCCCGTTTCTACGTGCATGTTGATGTCATCCAGCGCCAGCACCGGCCCCTGGCGAGTGTCGAACTGTTTGCGGAGGTTGTTGAGTTCTAAATGCATGATGGGTGAGGGGTAGGGGGTGAGGGGTAGGGGGTGGATGAGTGAAGGGTGAGGGGGTGGGTGAACCGTAGGGTGGGCAGTGCCCACCAGTGAACCGTAGGGTGGGCACTGCCCACCAGCCAGATCAGCGCGACAGACCAGTGGACTATTGCCTAATCCACCGCCCACTTGCAGGTGAGCTTCATCAAGTAGCGCAGGGATAGATCCAGGGTGAAGCCAATTACCCCCAGCACAATCAGACAGGCAAAAATATCGTCTGTGCGGAAGAACCGCTGGGCCTGGACGATCCGCCGTCCCAGCCCCGCCTCCGCCGCCACCAGTTCCGCCACCACCACCAGGTTCCAGGACGTCGCGATGTTGATGCGAAACGTGTCGATAATGTTGGGCACCACATAGGGGGTGATCACCTGGAACAACACCTGGAGCCGTCGCCCGCCCAGAGTATAGGTCGATTCCAGCAGATCCTTGGGCACAAACTTCACCGCATCCATAATCATCAGCACGTTAAAGAACACGGTGCCAATGAAAATCAGCATGATCTTCGGCTCTTCCCCCAGGCCCAAATAGATGATCAGCAGGGGAATAAAGGCCGGGGCCGGCATATAGCGAACCACCCCCACAATCGGCTCCAGCAGCGCACGAATGCTGGCAAAGGCCCCCATGGCAATGCCGATGGGCACCGACACCAGCGCCGCCGCCGAGAAACCGAGGGTCACCCGCATCAGGCTAGCAGCGGTGTCCTCCATTAGAAATCCATCGGTCCACAGCCGTCCTAGGGCCTGAGCCACCTCAATCGGCCCCGGCAAAAAGCGCGGATCGGTCAGGTTTAGACTGGCCAGCAGCCACCACAGGCCAAACGGCACCACGATCGACAGGGTCATCAAGCCCAGGCTGAGCGGTCGGGGAATGTCCTCCGCCAAGCGCCAAAAGACAGATGGCTTCAGGGTTTTAGCGCCAGGGGCAGCGGTTGGGGGAGCGGCGGTAGTCACAGCGGTTCTCCAGAGTTTAGGGCGTTAATCTGCGGCGGTAATTGGTGGCGACAATCTACGGCGGTAGCTGGCAGCGATGGCCCATGGTTCCATCCTCGACCGAGTGGTTACAGGGGGCTGCATCAGAGACTACGCCTGGGCTACTGCCCCTGGGCAAAGGCCTGAACAAACTGATCGTCAAAAATCGCCTCCAGGTCGGGGGCAGTGGGAATAAAGCCCACCTCCACCATGAAGTCCGTCATCACCTGGGCGGCGTAGGGCATGTGGACCATGTCTTCCCCATTGCTAAAGGCTTCGAGGTTGTCGTCCAGGGTGAACATACGGGTACCGGCGGTGTAGGTTTCAAACTCCTCAGCACTCACCCCAGCCCGTCGGGCCATGATGGCGGCCGCTTCCTCGGGGTTTTCCTCCATAAAGGCCAACACGTCAAACCAGGTGTTGATCAACGCCTGCACCTGCTCCGGTCGCTCGTCGATCAGGGTTTGGCTGGTCACCAACAGGTCGGGGATAGCGCCGGGATAGGCTTCCGAGGTGACAATCACCTGGCTACCCGGTCGGGTCAGCGCCGTTTCCCAAAAGGGTACCCAGCCCGCAAATCCTTCGACCTGCCCCGCCGCAAAGGCAGCGGCGGCGGCTCCGGTTTCCAGGTTCTGGATTTGCACATCGTCCCGGCTCAGCCCGGCATCCTGTAGGGCCAGGTTCATTAAAAAGTCGCCCACCACGCCTTCTTCCAGGGCGACGGTGCGGCCTTCGAAGTCAGCCATGGTTTCGATATCTTCAACGCCGATAATTTTGTCATTGCCGGCCGAGTTGTCGTTCACCAACACCACCACCATGCCGTTCGCCGAATCATCGACAAAGGAAATGGTGTCGTTCAGGGTTTGGCTGTTGGCGTCGAGTTGGCCTGCGGCCAGCGCCTGCATCGACTCCAGATAGCCGTCGAACCAGATCAGCTCCACGTTTGCGCCGTTGGCTTCAAATAGGCCCTCTTCTTCGGCGATCGCCCAGGGCCACCAGCCCGCCCAGTTGCTGTAGCCCAGGCGCACCGGCCTACCGTCGGTGGCCGTCGCGGGCGCGGTTTCTGCCCCATTGGTGGGGGCTCCGGTTTGGGACGCATCCGGCGTACAGCCAATGGCAATCAGCAGGCTACAGAAAAAGGCGGCGAGAAGGGGAAGAAAATTGCGTCGCTTCATGGTGTTACAGGCTCAGAACTACAAGAACTACACAACCGAAAAACTAGAATTGGCGAGCGATCGGGCTAACCAGCCAAAGGCCGCCTCACCCTGGGTTAAAAGAACTTCAGGTACCGCTTAATTTCCCAGTCAGAAATGTGGGTGTGGTACTCGTTCCACTCCTGACGGCGAAAATCGATGTAGGTCTGGTACATCAGTGGGCCCATTACGGCCTGGCTGAGCGGGTCAGCCTCAAAGGCGTCGATCGCCTCCTGCAGCGTGCGGGGCAGCATATCGATGCCCAGGGTTTTCAGGTCGCTCAGGGAATAGTTGTACATGTTTTCGGTGTGGGGGTCGCCAGGGTCAAGCCCCTCGGCGATGCCCTCCAGCCCGGCGGCGAGAATCATCGCCGCGCCCAGGTAGGGGTTGGTGGCAATGTCGGCGGCGCGGCACTCAACTCGCCCCCCCGCCAGGGGAATACGCAGCATGTTGGTGCGGTTGTTGTTGCCGTAGCAGATGTAGACCGGGGCCCAGGTAAAGCCCGACATGCTGCCCTGGCGCAGCAGCCGCTTGTAGCTGTTGACCGTGGGGCAGGTGACGGCGCAGATGGCCTTGGCGTGCTTTAGCACCCCGGCAATGAACTGGTAGCCCAGCGTTGAAAGCTTGCAGCCGCGCGGATCTTCGGCGTTTTCAAATAGATTCTGCCCGGTTTCAATGTCGGCCAGCGACATGTTGTAGTGGGCACCGCTGCCGGTGCGATCGCCAAAGGGCTTGGGCATAAAGCTGGCGAAATAGCCGTGTTTGCGGGCCACCTCTTTGACCATCAGCCGAAAGAAGGTGAGCCGGTCGGCCATGGTCAGGGCATCGCTGTAGGCAAAGTCGGTCTCGAACTGGCCGTTGGCGTCTTCGTGGTCAAAGGAGTACACGTCCCAGCCGAGCTGATTCATGTAGTCCACCAGTTCGCTCAGCCAGGGGGCGTTGTCGAGCAGGCTGGGCAGGTCGTAGCAGGGCTTGGCCAGGTGGTCGCGATCGCTCACCGGCCCAAAGCTACCGTCGGCATTTTCTTTGAGCATAAAAAACTCGGTTTCGATGCCCAGGTTAAAGGTAAACCCCATCGCCGCCGCCTTGGCCAGCATCTGCTTGAGAATGGTGCGGCAGCAGGCCTCAAAGGGCTGGCCCTTGAGGTATAAATCGCTGGCGAACCAGGCGATCTCGGGCTGCCAGGGCAGCACCGTGGCCGTGGCCGCATCGGGCATCGCCGCCACCTCCTCATCGCTGATCGCCTGGGGCACCCCGTCGAGGGCCGCGCCGGTAAACAGCTCCGAGCCCGCCATCATCTGGCCCAGATGGGCGATCGGCACCATTTTGGCCTTGCCCATACCGTGGATATCCACGTAGCTGGCCAGGGCGTACTTAACGCCCTTAGCCTCCAGGGAAGATTTCAGCGCCTCAATTTCAGGGGTGAGCGGGTGGGCCATAGGTGAGTCGGGGTGGATGGATAATTGGGTGGAAAAGCGGCATCAAAACAACAGCCCGAGAGAATGGCAAAGCGAACTTTGCTATCCTCCCGGGCTTTTATCCCGCCGTGTACCAGAGGCTAGGAGCCCTGCCATTGCAGCAGAAGCAGTACCTGTCTGGCGGCTTCTCTTGGACCAGACGTCTTGCCACTCGTGGGGCAAACCGGAACCCTAGAAGCCTTTTGGCCATTAGATGGCTATTAAAACTGGTTGATTGTCTAGGGGATTGAGCTGACCGTTGATGTACCTATAGGCTTAGCAATTGCTTAAGGATTAGAAAGTAACCGCTGCTACTAAACCGCCCTTTCTTCGGATCTTTAGCTTTCTTCCGCGTTTGTCGATGGATTAAACCTACAATTTAAGGCAGTCATCATTTCTGAACCCATGGCCCCAGTTATGTCGGACCCAGCCATTGCCCTGCGTTACCCCAGGCGATCGCTAAGGCGGGCCGAGCGCGCCTTTCGGTGCTCCCCCTTTCGGCTCGATCTGTTGGGGGACATGCGATCGCGCAGTATTTCCATTCGTCAAGTCTGTGGGCCAGCGGGCGTCAAAAGCCGCTACAGCCATCGGCCCCTAGCCGAGCTACGGGCCGAAAACGAAATGATGTGGCTGATCGCCGTTGGCCTGCTGCGCCGCGAAGTAGATGGCCAGGGCCTCACCGATAGCTTTCGCCTCACCCCCATGGGCCGCCAGGTATTTGAGCAGCTATCATTGCTTAGCCCTGCCCAGTATCGCCCCAGCCTGGGCGATCATTTCTATAATGCGTGGTGCCGCTGGGTACGATGGCCCTACGGACTCGGTCTTTGACCCGCCCCCAGCCGCCGATAGGGCTACTATTGTCCTGACGGGTTGTGTTGTTCCTGAAGAATCTGCCAAAGGAGAGGCTGTAGAGCAGGCATCAGCCCATACTACAGCCCCACAGTCAGCAACATTCTATTCAACTTTGGAGACGCTCCATGCGCGCCATCATGGTAGTGGGAACAGCCTCCCACGCAGGCAAGTCCCTAATTACCACAGCCCTGTGCCGTATACTCAGCCGCCGGGGCTGGCGAGTCGCGCCCTTCAAAGGGCAAAATATGGCCCTCAACTCCTACGTCACTACCAGCGGCGGCGAAATGGGCTACGCTCAAGCGGTACAGGCCTGGGCCGCAGGGGTTTCTCCCCAGGTGGAAATGAACCCCATTTTGCTCAAGCCCCAGGGCGATATGACATCCCAAGTCATTCTCAAGGGCCGAGCGGTGGGGCGCACCACCGCCACCCAGTACTACGAAAATTTCTTCGACCAGGGCTGGCAGGCGATTCAGGAAAGCCTCACCCGCCTCGCCCAAGACTTTGACTTTTTGGTTTGTGAGGGGGCCGGCAGCCCCGTTGAGGTCAACCTCAAGCACCGCGACCTCACCAACATGCGCATCGCCAAACACCTCAACGCCCCCACGGTGCTGGTGGCCGATATCGATCGCGGCGGCGTCTTCGCCCACATTGTCGGCACCCTAGAGCTGATGGAGCCCGACGAGCGCGCCCTGGTCAAGGGCATCATCATCAACAAGTTTCGCGGCCAGCGCGAGGTGCTTGAACCGGGACTACAGTGGATCAAAGAGCGCACCGGCATTCCGGTGCTTGGCGTGGTGCCCTGGATTGAAAACGCCCTGCCCGCCGAAGACTCCCTCAGCCTGCTCGATCGCACCCCCGGCAGCAAAAAGCAGGCCGACATCACCATTGCCGTCATTCGCCTGCCCCGCATTTCCAACTTCACCGACTTCGACCCCCTGGAGGCCGAGCCCAACGTGCGGGTGGTCTACCTCAGCCCGAAGGAAAAACTCAGCTACCCCGACGCGGTAATTATCCCCGGCACCAAGACGACGATCGCCGACCTGCTGATCCTGCAGCGCACTGGCATGGCCGAAGAGATTCAAAACTACGTGGCGGCGGGGGGGACCGTCATGGGCGTCTGCGGCGGTTTTCAGATGATGGGCCAGTTTTTGGCCGACCCCGAGGGCATTGAGGGCCACGAAGGCCGCTTCCCGGGGCTGGATCTCTTCCCCCTGCGCACGGTAATTACCCAACAAAAAATTGCCCGTCAGCGCACCGTTAGCTCTCGCTTTCCCCAGGAAGGGCTGCCGGTGTCGGGCTACGAACTGCACCAGGGCCGCACCCAGCTCATCCTCTCCGAAGGCGAAGACCAGAATGGCACTAAGTTTGAGTTTCTCTTCGAGGACCGCAGCCTGGGAGTAGTGGATGCCAGCCAGTCGCTGTGGGGCACCTACCTGCACGGCATCTTCGACAACGGCCCCTGGCGTCGAGCCTGGCTCAACCGCCTGCGCCAGCAGCGGGGGCTGGGGTCGCTGCCCACCGGCATCCCCAACTACCGCGAACAGCGCGAGGCGGTGTTGAATGAGTTGACCGAAGCGGTGAGCGAGCATCTAGATTTAACGCCACTGCTGGGGTAACCAAACTTGGGCATCCCTTCAGCTCAGATGTCGTTGATGTCTAGGGATAGCCTTTAGTATCGAGGCGGCTCCGCCGCAACTGCGCTGTCGATCGAATCCACCAAAGTTTGACTGTGAATTCAGGTGCAGCCACTCTAGCTATCCGCATTCGGTCAGAGTTAATCGAGCTTTATCAGTTGATTGATGATTACATCTTCTCGTCCTGCTTCGGCCAAACCTCGGATCACAGCCTTTAGCCTTCCCCAGTGGGTGATTCCCTACCTGTTTTTGCTCCCCGCCCTGGCGGCCCTGGGGATCTCGGTCTTTTGGCCAGCGCTGCGGGCGTTTTACCTCAGCTTTACCACCTTTGGGCTGGACCTGACGGCGGCCCCCACCTGGGTGGGCACCGCCAACCTGGAGCGACTCATGGTTGACCCCATCTTCTGGCAGACGGTGCGAAACACTCTCGTCTACCTGGCTGGGGTAGTGCCCATTTTGACCTTCGCGCCCCTGGGGCTGGCCATTTTGGTCAACCGACAGCTCAGGGGCATTCACTGGCTGCGGGTGGCCTACTATTCACCCGTGGTGGTGTCGATGGTGGTGGCGGGCATTGCCTGGCGCTGGCTCTACGCCGAGACGGGACTGTTTAACCAGGTGCTGAGAAGTCTGGGGCTCACCGAGAACGGTATTCCCTGGCTGACCAGTCCGGCCCTGGCCCTGTTTAGCGTCATGGCGGTGACGGTGTGGAAGGGGCTGGGCTACTACATGGTGATCTACCTGGCGGGGCTCCAGGGCATTCCCCAGGACCTGTACGAGGCGGCAGCCCTGGATGGCTCCGACGGCTGGCGTCGCCACTGGGATATTACCCTGCCGCTGATGCGGCCCTATCTGGTGCTGGTGGGGGTAATCTCGGCGATCGCAGCCACCAAGGTTTTCGAGGAAGTTTACATCATGACCCAGGGCGGTCCGCGCCACAGCTCCAAAACTGTGGTCTACTACATCTACGAGCAAGCCTTTCAACGGCTGGAAATCAGCTACGCCTGCACCCTGGGGCTGGCGCTGTTTCTGGTGATTTTGGCGCTCTCTGCCCTCCAGCTAGCGATAAACGACAGGACTAAACCCGTGGTCTAGCCCTGTACCGCGACGCTGCCCCTGGGCCCGATCCCGGACTCCTTCAGCAGAGCCTGGCCTACTTCAGGCGATCGCCCCTAAGCCACCTTAATTGGTTGGGCCAGGTCCAAGCGGCTGACCTGTACGTCATAGACTTCCACGTGGGTCGTCCCTTCGGTGTGCAGAGCCAGTTCAATCAGCTGATCGAGCAGCTCAAGGGTGTCCACCTGACCACTGAGAATCACCGCCGATCCCCGCTGCTTGACCGATAACTGCTTGACCGCAGATCGCCCTAACCGTTCACAAAAGCCGATCTGAATCCGCTTGGCCAAACCGTAGTGATCGTACTCGCCGCCGGGTCCTACGCGCTCAGGGGGAATAGCCGCCAGCCCAGCGATCGCCTGACTGATGTAGTCGGGACGGGCATAGCAAACCCCGCGAATGGTATGCCCCGTTGCCACTAACGATTCTACGACTTTAGCCATCTGCGCCTTACCCCTCTGCCTCTGAGAAAATACCAGCACCTACAGCTATGAACCCGCTACGGATTCGCCTCAAGGCAAGACCTGAATCAACGCTCACAGTAGATGCAAAGGCAATACCATCAAGTTCACGCTCAGTCGTCAGCAAACTTGAAGATATTATAAAGTACTTTACGCGTTCCCCAGCTAGATTAAGTAGCTTTTACAACCATTGCAGAACTTAATTCAGGTCAAGTTCACCAAGCCTTGGTACTGGCTCATAAAGGCTTTACAAAGTAGTTTGACCCAGGGACTTAGAAAAAGTTCCTGGGAGAAAAGTCGGGTGATGGTTTTTTCCCATGGGCCGCCGTGAACACCCTGAACGCCATCAGGACTGCTTTAAGGGTTGTTCCCAATTGGCCTCTGATGCTCAAGAACCAAGGGCTACAGCCCCTCGCCTGTATTTTGGGTCAGCGTAGCAACGCTGACGTCAACGGGATTTGGCCAGGCTGTTGCCACGCCCTAGGCCGCTGTCAGCAGGGCCACTGCGTAGGCCGCGATGCCTTCCTGGCGACCCACCGGCCCCAGTTTTTCGTTGGTAGTCGCTTTTACACCGACCTGATCTGGAGCGAGGCCCAGTTTGTCGGCTAGCCGCGATCGCATTGCCTCAATGTGGGGCTTGAGCTTGGGCTGTTCGGCCACCACCACGGAGTCAATGTTGCCGATCTGCCAGCCTCGCTGCTGCACCATGGCATTTACCTGGGCCAGCAGCTGCAGACTATCGGCACCCGCCCACTGGGGATCACCGGGGGGGAAGTAGAGGCCAATGTCGCCCAGGCTCAATGCCCCCAGCAGGGCATCCATGATGGCGTGGGTCAGCACATCGGCATCGCTGTGGCCGTCGAGCCCCAGGGTGTGGGGAATGGTGACGCCGCCCAGAATCAGCGATCGCCCCTCCACCAGCCGATGAATGTCGTAGCCATTGCCAATCCTGATCCCCATAATTTCCCGCCCCTATTTTCCTAAATTCTCTGGCTAAATACGTTCTCCTAAACGGTGCATTGCTGCGCTAATGCACCCTCACCCTCCTAATCCCCTCACCCTCCTCATCTACCCATCCACTCACCTACTCCCCCTCCCCACCCTCCCGCATCCACCGCTCGTACAAATCCGGTCGCCGCTGCCGGGTGCGCTCGATTTGCTGCTCGCGCCGCCATTGGGCGATCGCCTCGTGGTTGCCCGATCGCAATACCTCCGGCACCTCCCAGCCGCGAAAGCTGGCTGGACGGGTGTACTGGGGGTAGTCGAGCAGCGGCGTCTCAAAGCTCTCGTAGCGCAGGGAGTCGGTTTTGCCCACGGTGCCCGGCAGCAGCCGCACCACCCCATTAATCAGCGCCAGGGCCGGAATTTCACCGCAGGTGAGCACAAAGTCACCCAGGGACACCTCGCGGGTCAGCAGGTGGCCGACCCGCTCATCCACGCCCTCGTAGTGGCCGCAGACCAGCACCAGCTGATCGAGGTTGACCAGGTGGCGAAACAGATCCTGGGTCATGGCCTCCCCCTGGGGGGTGAGCAAAATCACTTCGCGTCGGGGCAGCAGCGGTAGCGATTCCACCGCCGCAAAGATCGGGTCGGGCTTCATCAGCATGCCCACCCCGCCGCCGTAGGGTTCATCGTCCACCCGGTGGTGCTTATCCGTTGTAAAGTCCCTTGGGTTGGTAAGATGAATTTCTGCAATCTGGCGCGCCAGGGCTTTACCAATCAGCCCTGACTCCAGGGGAGATGTGAAAAAGTCTGGAAACAGGCTGACAACGTCTATTCTCAGATGGGAAGCCCTGGGGATGCCAGTTGTCATAGCCTAGACTGCTGAGGCCCTAAGACCTGATGGGTGGATCTAACGTCATCCAAGTCCAAAACTGGAGTCTGTCCTGTAGAAAAACTACAGATCTGAAGCTGGACTTGGGATATAACGCTCTCTATCATGCAGTAATCGCGTCTAGGTAGCAATTCTCGTCCCTTTGTTGAGCGGCCCATGTCTTCCGTTAAGCACCACGCTATTCTGGCCATTGGCGGCGCAGAAGATAAAATCCACGGCAAGGAAATACTGCACACCTTTTTCGAGCGGTCGGGGGGGATAGGGGCGACCATTGGGATCATTCCCTGCGCTTCGCGGGATCCAGTGGCGATTTCGGCCCGCTACCAGCAGATTTTTGCCGATATGGGGGCTGCCGATACGGTAGTGATGGACATTCGCGATCGCGGTCAGGGCGAAGACCCCAGCTGGAAAACCGTGGTCGAACCCTGCACCGGGGTGTTTATTACCGGCGGCGACCAGGTACGGCTGTGCGGCCTACTGGCCGACACTCCCCTGATTGACGTGGTGCGCCAGCGGGCCCAGCTGGGGGAAATCACCCTGGGGGGCACCAGCGCCGGGGCCGCCGTCATGGGCCACCACATGATTGCCGGGGGCGGCAGCGGCGAGTCCCCCAACCGCTCCCTGGTGGATATGGCAATTGGCCTGGGCTTTGTGCCCGAGGTGATTGTCGACCAACATTTCCACAACCGCAACCGGATGGCCCGACTGATGAGCGCCATGGCCATGCAGCCCAACCGCCTGGGTCTGGGCATCGACGAAGACACCTGCGCCCTGTTCGAGGGCGACGGCAGCTTTCGGGTAATTGGCAAAGGAGTGATTGCCGTGGTAGACCCGGCCCACATGACCCACACCAACGAACCCGACATCTCCGCCGCCGATCCGCTCAGCATTCACGGGCTACAGCTGCACCTGCTGGCCCACGGCGATCGCTTCGACATTCACCACCGCAAGGTGCTGGAAGCCGCCAGGCGCTAGGCCGCAGGTCAGGATCCCGAGGGCGGCTCCAAGCGCCACCGCCGAATAAAGGGCTGACTGCCGCCGATGGTGATTATTTGACCGTTTGGCCGCACGGTAAAGCGCCAGATATCGGTGGTAAAGCCGCCGATGCGCTGCACCGGAGCCTGAGCCTGCAGATCCCACACCAGGATGGTCTTGTCGGCGTCGGCACTCCACAGGCGCTGCCCCTCCAGACGCAGGGTGTTGACGTAGCTGCGGTGGCCCTTGAGGGCGGCAATTTGGTCGTAGGTAGCCATATCCCAGAGCAGCACATTCTGGTCGGCGGAGGCGCTGATCAGGGTATTGTCGTCGCCGGTAATATCAATGCGGTTGACAAAGCTGGTGTGACCCGTCAGCGTGACCGACTCGCCCCCATCTTCCGACCCGCCCAGGTCGTCCAGATTCCAGATCTGGAGGCTGTTGCCACCGCTGATCAACCGGCTGTTGTCGCGGGTAAACAGCAGATCGTTGACGGTGCCGTCGGCCCTGAGGGTACGGAGGGCGTTATCCGGTGTTAGGGCAGCCAGGTTGGGCACTCCCGTGCTGTCCGTCAAGGGCCAGAACTGAATGGTCCCGGCACTGTCGGCGCTGACCAGGATGCGGCCACTGCGGTCTACCTCCAGGGCTCGGACGGTGGTGCCGTGGGCATTGTCGATCTGCCCCAGGGGGCGACCATCGGGCAGCGACCAAAAGCGAATGGTGCGATCGTCGCCAGCGCTGATCAGCGTGGTCTGATCGGTAGTGGTGGCAATGGCATTTACCACATTGGGATGCTCCAAGGTGTGGCGTAACGTCCCCGTCTCCACGTCCCAGATACGGACGGTGTCATCGGCGCTGGCTGAGATCAGGGTATTGCCATCGCGCAGCAGCAGCAGGTCGTAGATGTCGGCGGTGTGCCCGGTGAGCTCGTCCACAGCGCTGACGGTTAACTCCTGGAGGACAGGAGCTTCAACCCTGGGTGCTTCTGCCCCAAAGGGGGGCAGGCCCCGACTGAGGGCGTACCAGCCTAAGGGCACCGCCAGAGCCAGCCCGGTCAGGCCCGCCAATAGCCAGGGGCGCTGATCGAGCCAGGGGGGCAAAAAGCTGCTCGCCGGATCGGCCACCGTTTCGGCCTGGCCAGGGTTGAGGGTTGTTTTCGGCCAGGGGATCGGCGCATGGGCCGTCAGCCGGGGCAGTCCCGACGCCTGACGCGAGCGCACCTGGGCCAGCCGCTCCAGAATCACGGCCGTATTCTGGGGGCGATTGGCCGCCGCCGGGGCAATCAGGTCATTGACCAGATCGGCCAGGGGGGCTGAGATGTGCGGTGCCAGGGGTCGCCAGGCAAACGCGTTAGTGCGCGAGTTATAGATCGATGGGTCGTTGGGCAATCTGGCCGTCATTAAGTAAATCAATGTCCGGCCCAGGGCATAGAAATCGGACTGGGGCACCGCCTGGCCATGCTCCTGCTCTGGCGGGGTATAGCCCGCCGAACTCACGGTGGTAATGCCGCTGTCCCCCAGGTTGGCCATATAGGTCTGGGTCATTTCGCGGGCGGCGCCAAAGTCGACCAGCACCAGCTGGCCCGACGGCCGCAGCATGATGTTTTCCGGCTTGATGTCGCGGTGAAAGTAGTGGTGCTGGTGCACCAGATCCAGCACATCGGCGATCTGGGTGAGCCACAGCATGGCCTGCTTTTCACTGATGGGATGGTTGCCCTGCTGCACCATCCACTGCTTTAGGTTGGGGCCTTCGATCTTCTCCATAATCAGGCAGTGCAAGGGCTCGGCGCGACCGACTGGCGAGTAGAGAAAGTAGCCTTCCGGCTCCACCCGAGGCACGCCGGGGTGGTTCAGTTGGCTCAGCACCTGAGCCTCGCGGCGAAACAGCTCAACCACCTTGCCGTTGGCGTTATGGCTTTCCTTGAGCACCTTGAGCACTTTGGGAACGTTGCGCTCATAGGCTTCGTACACGCGACCAAAGCCACTGTCGCTGCTGATCAGGCGCATCACCCGGTAGCGACCCTGGAGCACCAGCGCTGACCCACAGGCCGCGCAGGCCGTACGGCTGCCGTTGTCGGGATGGTTGGGCTGGCGACACCCTGGGTTGATACAAAGACTCATGGCCGACGTTGAATGCACTCCCTGTGTAGCAACAGTGTTCCACGGAATGCAGGTGGTTTATCTCCACCGCCGCCCTTTCTTTGCATTTGCGCGACTGGCCAGGGGGCACGATCGCCCATCGCACCCTGAGGTGGCAAGTACTCTGCGGCGCAAGTTGGCCAACCATTCCTGCCCTTGGCCCCCGGCACCCAACACCCACAGCAAAGGGTGTTATATTTTTGCCCGCCAATACCAGGTGGATTAAACCGCCTTGGCGGCCGGTCGGCACAGGGAAATTCCCGCCGCCGCGACAGTGACCAGCCCAATGGCACCGACCATAGTCAGCGTCAGGGTTTCACCTAGCCATACAAAGCTAATCGTAGCGGCGATCGCAGGTTCCAGGCTCAGCAGCACCCCAAACACATTCACCGGCAGCCGCCGCAGGGCGCTCATCTCCAGGGAGTAGGGCAGGGTGCTCGACAGCATGGCGACCCCCAGCCCCACCAGCAGAATCGGGGGCGACAGCAGCGCCCGGCCTTCGGCAATTACCCCCACCGGCAGCAGCAGCAGCGCCCCCACCGCCATCGACAGGGCCAGTCCCTCAGCCCCGCGAAAGGCCTGCCCCATCCGGGCTGAGAGCAGAATGTAGGCCCCCCAGGCCACCCCGGCCAGCAGCGCCAGCACTACCCCCAGCCCGTCGAGGGCCGGGGTATTCAGCGGCGACAGCAGCACAATGCCCACGGCCGCCAGCCCCACCCACAGCCCGTCGAGCCAGCGGCGGGAGTGCAGCAGCGCCACCGTCAGCGGTCCCGAAAACTCCAGCGCCACGGCAACGCCGATGGGAATCCGCGCGATCGCGCAGTAGAACAGCGCATTCATGATCGCCAGCGACATTCCAAAGGCCACCAGCAGCCGGTAGTCAGCCCAGGCGTGGCCGCGCCACCGGGGCCGACACCAGGCCAGCAAGACCAGCGCCGACAGTCCCACCCGCAACAGCACCATCCCCAGCGGACCAACCTCACTGAATAGACTCTTGGCCAGGGTCGAGCCGAGCTGCGTGGAGGCGATCGCGGCAATCACCAGGGTGGGTGCCGGGGGGTTAAACTGGCTCGGAAGGGGGAGTAAAGACTTGGATGACAAGGAAGGGGCTCCTGGGGCGATCGCGGCGGGTAGGATTTTCAACTCTAACGCCTCCGGCTCCCTGCGCCTACCCACAGCATCGATACCCTCCCATGACCAGCGTGAATAGTGCGAGCCTCCGGGCTGGATGCCCGTACCTCCTCGGGCCCCAGTTTTGGCTATGATTCGCTGTAGACCACCCCAATGACCCGCTACCGCCCCACCGGGAGCGGCATCGCCTCCCAGGATTTTTTCTATGGCCGCCGTTTTCGCCCTCGCCCCCGCCCTGCCCCAGGGCCTCTCCCACATCTACCAGCAGATCAGCCAGTGGCTGGCCAGCCTGGGGGCCGTCGTCAGTCACGCCTGGCTGACCCTGGGCCAGACCCTCACCGACCTGCCCACGCAGGTGCCAAACATCGATGCTCCCGGGGTCTGGCACCTGGCCCTGTACTGGCTGCTGGTTCTGGTGATGGCGGTTGGCGTTGTCGGGGCCGTTGTGCCGGCGCTGCCGGGGATCACGCTGATTGTGGGGGCCATTGTGGTCTGGGGACTGGTGGCCGGATTTGTGGGGCTCAAATGGGCCCTGGGGGTGGCGATCGCGGCCCTCCTGCTCAGCTTTGCCATCGACTATCTGGCCGGCGTGCTGGGGGCTCAGCGGGTCGGAGCCAGCAGCTGGGGCCAAATTGGGGCGTTTATCGGCATGTTTCTGGGCCTGTTTGGCCTGCTGCCCCTCCTGCCCACCGGCATTCCCCTGCTGGGGCTACTGCTGGGCACGGTGCTGGGGGCCTTTATTGGCGAATTTTTGCACCGCCGCGAACTCCGACTGCTCCAGCGCATCCAGCAGTCGGTCAAGGTGGGCCTGGCCATCGTCGTCGGCACGCTGGTCGGCAATTTGCTCCAGGGCATTCTGGCCCTGATCAGCCTGATCGTGTTTTTGGTCACCACCTGGCCCGGCAACTGGGCCTGATTGGCTGTCGGCCGGAGTCGCTGGTTAGAGGGGTGTTCCTGGTCGAGGGTGTAGCCAATTGCAGCCAAAAACTGGTGATGCAGCCGCTCACTTGGCGAGGCCACGTGCTCCAAATTGCAGAAGCAGCTCCCCCTGCTCCAAACTCTGGACAATCCACTGATTGATAGGAAGGTTAGACATAGAGCTAATCGAGCCAAGAGCAACTTGCGCTAAATTGCGGAGGTACAGATTTACCTCTGTAATCCTACAGAGGGCGAGAGGGATCGGGTAAATTTAAATGTCACAAAATTGCTGATCTGTGCGGTTTTCCCGGTTGCGGTTGCGCTCCCAACCCGAGCAGCCCTCAACCTCTGCGTGATTCTACGAATTTATTCTACTTTTAGAAAAAAGGTATTTTGACTTACGTTTTGCTTAGGGGTCAAACCCCCCTTTAAAAGTATTCAACCCCCTGGCTAAGCTGATTTCATTGAGGCATGGGCATTCAGTTTGAAAATTTAATTTTCAAGCGTTTTAACCACTGATTTGCCAAAACTCTGCCCAAACCAACGGCCAATTTCGTGGTGTATTCATTGCCATTGGTCAATGGTTTAGATCAAGAACATGCCAAACCAGGGTGCAATAAAAAATGTCACGGGATGCGCTTATTGTCGGAATTAATGCCTACCAACACCTACCTGAATTACAGGCACCAGCGCGCGATGCCGATTCGGTAGCCCGTTGTCTGGAGGGCTTTGGAGAATGTCGTGTGGTGCGGCTGCCAGAGGCCATCATCGATCAGAAGCCTGCGATTAACCAGCGCGGATTAGTCACTACAGCCTTGCTAGAAGCCGCCCTGATCAAGCTGTTTAAACCGGCGGGTAAAACCATACCCCAAACTGCAATTTTCTATTATTCGGGCCACGGCCTCCAGCGACAGGCGGGCATTCAGGAGGGCTACCTGGCCACCAGCGACGCCAACCCTGGGGCCGGACAATATGGACTGTCTCTCCACTGGCTGCGGCGACTACTGCAAGAAAGTCCTGTGCAGCAGCAGGTGATTGTGCTCGACTGCTGCCACGGCGGCGAATTTTTTAACCTGTTGGAGGCCGATCCCGGGGCCAGATCCGGTATCGATCGCCTGTTTATGGTCGCCGCCCGCGAGTACGAAGCCGCCTACGAATCCCTCAGCGGCGATCACAGTGTTTTTACCCAGGCTCTGCTATCGGGGCTCAACCCATACAAGATCAAAGGCGGCATAGTCACCGGTCACTACCTCACCGATGTCGTCAATCGCCAGCTCAAGGGGGAGATCCAGCAACCCCTGTTTGAGAGCTCTGGCAGCGAGATTGTGCTGACCCGCGTATCGGGGTTGATCACCCAGGCCCAGGACGCACCGCCAACGCTGCTGGACCGGCTGCACAAGCTGCGCTATGGCTTTTGCCCGTTTCCCGGCGCGGCCGCTTTTGAAAGCGCCCGCAGCGAGTTTTTTTTTGGTCGCGACGACGTGATCCACACCCTGGTGCAGCGGGTACAATCCTCGCGGCTGTGCGTACTGACGGGCGCTTCCGGGGTGGGCAAAACCTCGCTACTCCAGGCGGGGCTCATGCCTCGGTTGACCAGCCCCCATCCCGAAACCACCTGGGACGTGCGCTACTCAGCCCTCAGTACCGCTCCGGTGACCCGGATAGCGGAGGTCTTTGTGGAGGCCCAGGCCACAGGGCTCCAGCGGGCCGAACAGTTGCGCCGGGCCGAATCTTTTTTGCAGCAGGGGGCCGAGGGGTTTTGCCAACTGGTGCAGGCGCTGGTGAGCGAGCGTGGCCCCAGTTATCGACTGGTGCTGGTGCTGGACCAGTTTGAGGAATTGCTAACCCCAGATTTGGCCTCAGAGCGCGATCGCCGCCTGGTGATCGCCTGCCTGATCGCCGCCATCGAGCAGGAGCATCTGCCCCTGCACCTGGTGCTGGGGCTGCGATCGCACCACCTGGTCGACCTGGCCGATGTGCCCAAGTTGCAGGCACTGGTTATGGCCCACAGCCTGCCGGTTCCAACCATGACCTATAACCAGCTCAAGGCCACCATTGTTGGCCCTCTGGAGAAACTGGGCCTGGGCTACGACGCCAATCTGGTCTACACCCTGCTGCTGGACGTCGTCAGTGCCCCCGCCGACCTGGCCCTGCTGCAAAAGGTTCTCAAAGACCTGTGGCTGCGGCGGGAGATACCTGCCACCGAGTCAGCCCCGCCGCGCCTCACCCTGGCCACCTACGTCGAGATGGGGGGGCTGCGCCAGCTGCTCAACCAGCAGGCCACCAGCATTTACCAGGGCCTCTCCCAAACCGAGCAGGCGATCGCACGGCGGATTTTTTTGAGCTTCTGCGACCTGGGCGACAGCCCCGTTCCCACCCGCCGCTCGGTAACGCTATCGGAGCTGGTCACCCCGACCCGATCCCAGCGGGTGGTACTGGCGACCCTGGACAAACTGCTGGCGGCGCGGCTGGTGGTGGCCCAGCCCGTCTGCCCAGGGCCACGGGATCTAGCGGCGATTGCGGTGCCCGGGTGGTCGCCATTGCCCTGGGGAACGGACCAAACGTTGCCTGAATTACCGCGATCGCCCACCCTGGGGCCAGATTACCGCCCTGAACCCAGCAGCGGCTCGCCCTGCTTTGACATTGCCCACGAGGCCCTGATTCGCAACTGGCCGTTGCTACAACAATGGCTGCACAGCGACGGCGCTCTGGTACGCCAGCAGCGGACTATTGAAGTAGCCGCGCAGGCGTGGCAGCAGCAGCAGCAGCCCCACCATCCCGACTATTTTTTGACCAAAACCCGCCTGGACGAGGCGAAACTCCTCAGGCAGGCCCACGGCGACCAGCTTTCGGTGCTGGCCCACGACTATATAGACGAGTGCGATCGCTACGCCAGAAACTGCTGTCGCAAGCGCCACCTGGTGCGGCTGCTGATTCCCCTCAGTATGGCCACTGGCATGCTGACCGCCTACGGCCACAGCTACATGACCCAGCCGGAGAGCCAGTTGGTTCTGGCCAAATCTCCCCGATCGCCCACTAGCGATGTTGCCCCGGCCTTTACCCTGACAGAACCTGCCCCCATCCAGGAGCCAGGCGCAGACCTGGGGCGACCTGCCTTTGGATCGCCCCAGGTTGGGACTGTGGGCACCCCGCGGCTGCCCCTGCCCAGTCCAACAGCCCAGAGCGTTGGCCAGACCGCCCCTATGCAGTCGGTCCGAGCGGTAGGCCAGGGCCGTCCAGCCGCGGGAAAAGGGGCCGCTCAGCCTGCGATTGGGGCCAGCTCCCCGGCCAATCTGCCCCCAGCCAACCAGATGGTCAAGCTCCAGGCGTGGTGGATTTCCCCTGACAATCCAGCGGTTGTGATTCAAATCTGGTGCACCAGTGGTACTCTCGCCCCTGTGTGCTTTACCTCCACCGCCGCCCGCGAGGACTAATACCCTGCAGCGTAAGCTGGCCAACCATTCCTGACACCCAACACCCAACACCCAACACCCACAGCAAGGGTTGTTATATTTCTGCCCGCCAGGACTAGGATCGCCGGTGCGCTGGGCTCCACCTCAGCCCTAGTCCTCAGCCCCGACAAAGAAAGCTATCCTAGTCTTCGTGGCTTGAGCAATGGAACGGAGTATGCAAATTCTGTCGGTGGCGCTGCAAAACTTCAAGACCCACCGCGATCGCTACTTCGAGTTTCAGCCGGGGACCAACGCCATCTGCGGCGAAAACGGGGCGGGCAAAACCAGTATTTTAGAGGCGATCGCCTGGGTGCTCTTCAACTACCAGGGCGACTACGCCAAAGAGGACCTGATCCGCAACGGCAGCGGCAGTGCCCAGGTGACGGTCACCTTTACCTCCAACTACGATGGTCGCACCTACCAGGTGCAGCGCTGCACCCAGCGGGGCTACGCTCTGTTTGACCCGCAGCTCAACGAGCGGCTGGCCTACACCCGCATCAAAGACGAGGTGCTGCCCTGGCTGCGTCAGCACCTGGGGGTAGGCCCTACCACCAACCTGCCCCAGCTGTTTGCCCGCACCCTGGGTGTGCCCCAGGGCACCTTTACCGCCGACTTTTTGCAGCCTGCGGAGCATCGCAAAGCGGTGTTTGACGCCATTCTCAAGGTGGAAGACTACAAGCTGGCCTTTAAGCAAATGAACGCCCTGCGCCGCTACGCCGAAGACCAGGTGGAGGCCACCCGGCGCGAGATTGCCCAGTACGAGGAGGCTCTGACCGGACGGGACGACCTGCACCAGCGCCAGCAGACCCTCCAGCAGGACATCGCCACCAGCGAACAACGCCTGCAAACGCTGAGCGCTTCCCTTGCTACCCTGCAAATCCAGCGCGATCGCCTCAAGGCCCAGGCTCAGGAAGTTCAAACCCTGGCCAACCAGCGTCAGGGGCTGCTGCACCAGCTTGAGACCAAACAGGCCAACCTGGCTCGGGTGCAGCAGTCGGTGCAGCATGCCGAGCAGGCGATCGCCCTGTGCCAGGCCCATCGAGCCGCCTACGACGGCTACCAGGCGATCGAGCAAACCTTCCAGACCCTGGCCCAGGAGCAGCGGCAGCGCCAGACCCTCCAGACCGAGTGCCAGGCCCTAGCGAAAAAACAGGCCCAAACGCAGGTGGAGCTGGCCCGCTGGCAAACCCAGCTGGAGAGCTTTGCAACCACCGAGCAGGAGCTGGTCCGGCTGCAACCCCAGATCGCAGTGCAGGGGGAGCTGGAAGCCCGCCGTCAGCACCTGCAGCGGCAGCTGGAAGAGCAGCAACAGGCTCAGCGCCAACGCCAGCAGGGGCAGGCCCAGGCGGACCAACTCAGCCAGCAGATTGCCCAGGTTTTGCAAGCCCGCGATCGCCTGCTGGCCCTACAGCCTGAGGTCGAGGCAATCGCCCCCCTGGAGGAGCAGCGCGATCGCCTGCTGCTGCAGCTCAATCGGATGGCGGCCGCCCGCCAGTTTGAGGCCGAAATTCGCGCGTTGGTAACGGAGAGTCAGCGCCAGGGGCACCGGCAGCAGACCGAGATCAAGGCCGTGCTCAAGGAACTTGCCGTTCTGGCCGAGAGCCTCCCCCTGCTTTCGGGAGCCACCCTGGAGCGGGTTGAGGCGACGCTTCAGGGGAGCGCGGTCCTGCACGACTCGCTGGTGACGGCCCTGAAGGTAATCCTGCGCGATCTGGCCGACCAAACCGATGAACAAGCCCTCAGGGCCACGCTCAAAACCGTAGAGGGCGATCTCAAACAGCGCTACGGGTGGCAGGCGGAGCTGGGCCAGCTGGATACTTTAACCGATCAAATTGCCCACCTGCAGCAGTCCCAGGCGGAATTGTCCGGCCACCTCGACGTTCTGGACAAGCAGCTGGATCAACAGGCCAACCTGACCACAGACCTCGCCGCCCTAGACCAGGACCTCAATGCCCTGGGTCGCCCGCGCGAAAAAAGCCAAATTCTGGAGCGGACCCTGCAGGACAAAGGCCGCATCGAACAGGCCCATGAGGCCCAGTCCCTGGCCCTGGACGATCTGAACCGCCAGGTACAGGACCTCAACACCCAGCTGGAGAGCTTTGCTGACCTCGACCAGCGCCTGGCCCAGGCCCAGAGCGATCGCGCCCAGTACCAGGCTGGTTACAGCCTTTACCTGCAAAACCAGCAGCTGGCCAACCAGCACCCCCAGCTCCAGGCCGACCTGGCCGCCGCCAACACCGCTCTGGCCCAGACCCAGCAGCAGCAGGCCGAGCTGGAGGAGACCTACCAGCAGGCCCTCACCAACTTCGACCCCGACGCCGCGGCCCAGCTCGAAACCACCTACAGCACCGTCAAATCGGAGGCCGACCAGCTGGCAGGTGGTCTGCCCCAGCAGCAGCAGCGGCTAGCGGATCTCAACCAGCAGATGGCCGGGCTGGAGGCGATCGCCCAGCGTCGCGACGCCGCCAAGCAGCAGCTCCAGCACCGGGAGCAGGTCAAGCGCTTTGTCACCTTCGCCCGTCGAGCCTACAACGAGGCGGGTCCCCGCATTACCGAGCAGTACCTGCGCAGCGTCTCTCAGCAGGCGGACCGCCTGTTTCGCGATCTGCTCAATCGCCCCAACGTGGGGCTGGAGTGGAGCCGGGATTACGAGATTCTGGTGCAGGATGGACCAAACCAGCGGCGCTTTGGCAACCTCTCAGGGGGAGAGCAAATGTGCGCCGCCCTGGCGGTCAGGCTGGCGCTGCTCAAGGTGCTGGCCGACGTGGATATTGCCTTTTTTGATGAGCCCACAACCAATATGGATCGTCCCAGACGGCAGGGGCTGGCCGAGGCCATTGGCCGGATCAAGACCTTTCAGCAGCTGTTTGTGATCAGCCACGACGACACCTTTGAGCAGTTGACCGAGAATGTGATTGTGGTAGAACGGGAACCCGCCTGATGCCTAATCCCCACTGTACAACCTCGATTCGAAGCAGGAAACTTGCGGAGGGGCAAAGGATGTTTGACCAGCCCTCCCAGGGGTAGGCGGGCGGATTTAGTAAGAGATTTCTTTAGCAGAGTAGAGTCCTTCTACGGGGGAAGGAAAACAGCCCGAATCTTGAGGCAAAAGGTGGCCCAGAGCGAGGTTACCAGTGCAGCGCCAACGCTAAAAATTAGGGTTCCCGTAGGTCGGGTGAAGCGCAGCGTAACCCAACGGCAGTCAGCCCTCTTGGGTTCTGCTAGCGCGCCAGCCAACCTTGCATATAGGCTTGACAGAGCACTAGAAAAAAAGCCGCTCCCAGTCGGAAGCGGCTTGGCATAGGAGCCTACAGGAAAACCTCGGGTTGCCTGCTCCAGGGAGCGCTATCGGCACCGGCCACAGACCTGATACAACTAGCGTCTCCAGATCCAGCCATTAGAAGGCTAGAAGCTCTAACCGTTGACTTTTGAGCCAAAGCGGCCATCAAGTGCATTTCATAAACCTCTGAAGAACCACGGCCCTAGAGGGAGTTGCTGGTAAAAGCATCGCCGCTGTAGGCAGGTACGCGATCTTCAGCGTCAGTAGACCGCCCTGTAATGGATTGGGCTAGTCGGTCAAAGGAGGTGGAGCGCCAGTTGCGCTCGTGGATGGGCTTGGTTTGTTCGCCTCGAAAATAGGCCTGAGAACCAATCAGCGCTACGGCAACCCAACCGACAACAAACAGCGAAATGAGTAGAGCAAACATTGAAGAACCTCCAGTTCAAGATGTTGACAGTCGCAGAGCGCGTTGCTAATCCAAGCCTTGTCCGCACAACCTGTGTCAACGCTTTTCTGCTCCAATGTTAACTAAGGTAAATCAAATGTAACAGAATATCAACATAGGTTGCAATAATTGGGATCTCGTGCTTGATTGCCCCGCAGCTGCCCGATCTCAAATCGCAGGGTCCTTTGAGATGCAGAGAATAGGGGGAGGGGTTGTTAAGTCTTTTGTTTCAAACGATACAAAGATTAAGCGTCTGCCGCCTCCAAAACCCGGCAAATCGCCTAGGATGAGATTAGCCAACTTGCGCCGAACTCTTTGTCGTTTGGGGATTTCAGCGCCTCGGCGGGTGCCCTTCATCTACCACCAACACAACCACAACCCAGTCGCAAGCGGATTGTGAGCAACGGCGATCGCAGCTCTGCGATCGCAGCTTTTACCTACGCTACATCAGACACCTATGCCGTCTCAGCGCCACCATACCTTAGAGATCTTGAATCAGAGTTACTGCCGAGGGCAGCTTCAGTTTGAGCACCTAGACCTGCGGAACCTCTCTCTCCAGGGCATCAAGATGCCCTTTGTGGAGTTCATCGGCTGCAACCTCCTGGGGGTGAATATGTCTGGAGTATTTATGCCTGGGGCCGTATTTTCCTATAGCTGCCTGCGAAGAACCAAGCTGAACTGGGCTAACCTGATTGGCACCGACTTTTTCTTAGCCGATCTGTCCGGGGCGCAGCTCAATCGGGCCTTGCTGTCTGGGGCAAAACTGATTGGGGTCAATTTCCACGGTGCCAGCCTCAAGGAAGCGGTGCTCGCTGGCAGCGATTTGCGTGGGGCCAACCTCAAGGGAGCTAATCTCAGCGGGGCTAACCTCAGCAACGCCAACCTCCAGGGGGCCGACCTGCGCGGCGCTGACTTAACCAGGGTTGACATCCAGGAGGCTCAGCTATTGGGTACGCTGATGCCCGACTCTACCTATGTGGACTTCAGCCTTGAGTTGCTGCCCGCCGGTGCAGAATGACAATGACGACCAGCCGATCTGGCTACGGGTAAGCTCAAGTCCTTCACCCAGACCGTTGAAGGGGATTTAATTAATGCACAGACACCCCTGCTCCGCCAAATAGCACCAGCGACAGAAAAAAATCGACCACAAATAGCCCCACCCAGGTAGACACCACCGCAGAGGTAGCTGCTCGTCCGACGGAGCGGCTACAGGTAGTGGTCAGCCCCCAGGTGCAGCCGGCCAGGGCCACAATAGCTCCAAATAAAACCGATTTGATCACCACGGCAATCAGGTCGTTGAGCACCATTAGGGATCGCACCGAGTCTAAGAATTGAGCGGTCGGCATTTCGTAGAACAGGAAAGCCACCCCAGCCCCGCCGACAATGCCCAGCACCAGCCCCAGCACCGTGAGCACCGGAAGCATGACGCAGCAGGCGACCACCCTTGGAACCACCAGATAGTCGACCGGGTCAGTGCGCAACACCTTGAGAGCGTCAATTTGGTCGGTCACCTTCATGCAACCGATTTCGGCGGCGTAAGCCGTACCGACTTGCCCAGCCATAATCGCCGCCGTGAGGATGGGAGCCAATTCTCGACAGAAGGCCATGGCAAAGGCCCCACCGAGGGCATGTATGGCCCCAAACCGCTCCAGTTCTCGGGCAGTTTGAATCGTGAAGATCATGCCCGCAAAGACATTGGTGAGGAGCACAGGGGTTAGCGTCATTGGCCCTGCGGTCACCATTTGTTCAACGGTTCGCGGGCGGTTGATACCAGACCGCAAAATCCGCATAATTACCTGCCCGCCCAGAAAACAGGCCATCACAATGTGGTAGGGGCAGGATTTTGGCCGAACGGCCTGTATCGCTTGGGGGTCGCGCTGAGCACGGCAATCGGAACGGGGCGAATCTGAAAACGGAAGCGAAAGCCGCAGGGCTTTGTGGGAGGCCTTAACCATAGCTATCCATTGTTAAATGAGGCAGGCAGACGCCGATACACATGTTTAGCTTGCCCTTCTCTAATCCTTGGGTCGAAACCGAGGCAGAAAAACTACATCAAGCTAACCCGCAAGCCGCAACGTCATCCGTACAGTCACCAATAAACCATGCCTACCTGAAGAACTCAAATAGCTTTATTAAGGTACAGAAAGTTTCCTCGACGTTTGGGCAGCGCCAGCGGCAGGTAGCCCAAAAATTATAGATTTTGTACAGAATTCCCGCCTCAATTACTCGCTTTTAGAGGTTTCACTCCCTTCGCTGAGCAGATCAGGCGGCCAATTCAGTCCAGCCGTTAATGCAAAGGGGCAAAGCAGGTTCCATTCCCCCCAAAGCCTCTCCGATTGAGCATGGCTGGAAACTAGAACAGCTTCCCTAAAGATCTGGCGAGAAATTAGTACACTTTTGGTACATATCTGCCCCTAGCATGATACACTTGTACCAGTTCATCGATAATTTCCCTCCTCCTGTCGGGGAATTGTCTCCAGGCCTTGGTTCTTCCGGGCCATTGACTTCGACAGACGTTGAGGTTTGCTCTCCTTTTGGGGTACAGCACAATGGATTTACAGAGCATTCAAACCAAACTAATTCATCGGGTCAATGCCCTGGACCCGAGCGACACTGATGTTCGCGTGGACTGGGCTGGAGAACCTGCTCCAATTGGGGTCTCCCAACCGTCAAAGGCGGGCAGACGACCCAGAACCGATTTTTCTACTGCGGTAGAGACTCTGCAACGGCGGGCCACCACCGACCCAGACCGGGCTGGCAGTGGTTCTCCTCAGTCAGCGGAAGGCTATATTCAGCAGCTAGCCGCGATCGCCAACCAGATCAATCAGCGCTCAGCTGAGCAGGAACAGGCGATCGCCACCATGCAGACCCTCTATGCTCACTTGGCCCAGGTCTACCCTGCGGTGAATCCCCACGGCCAGGCCATAGCGCCGCCATTCCTGGATGTGCACCAGGCAGCGATCGCCTCAGCAGAAGTAGATAGCTGGGGAAATGTCGTGCTGGCCAGTCGCCCAATTCCCCCAGCCTCACCCTACCGAGGCGCACCTACCCACCCTATTGCCGGTGGCAGACCCCGGACTCGTCGCTCCAACCGCTCAATTCTGCGGGGCCAGAGCCTGTGGAATTCCCTAGCTAGCGATATAGAGGCTCTAAGCCACGAACCGGTTCAGCTGGTCGCTCAGCTTTTCCAAACTCTGGGTGGACTGGCCCGCGATATGGTCCAGAGAGGGATACCTCACCCTGCCACCTCCCACCCCACCGAGTCTCCCTTCCACCCGGCACCCCCTGCCTCTGGCCCCAGTCAACGAGGGGCATCCCTATCCCTTGTGGACAGCATGCTGTGGTTTGGGGGCGGCGTGATTGGTCGGCTGGCTCTAAATTTGCTGTTGGGAGCATTTCCCTCCCTCTGGTCCCTGGCCGTTGCAGCGATTACTGCAATGACTGCCTACGCTCTTTACCGCGCCACTCTAGCTCCGAAGCTTGCCTTTGGACCGGCCCTGCGGGTGGCGTTGCTCATTGTGGGGCTGGCGATCGGCGGCCAACTCTAGGCCCACCCCGCCGAAGCGATAACGTTTGAGGTTTTCAGGAGACAGGTTATGGTTTCGATGAATCAGTCTGGGGGTGGCCTAAGCTTGGCTACCGCAAAGCCCTTAATTGCCGGTGGGCTCATGCTGGCCATTGGCCTACTGGCCATTGATGGACAGAATATGGGGCGCTGGCTATCCACCACTCGCCCCCAAACCGCGCCGGGGTGCGAAAAGATTGTGCAGAGCAACGCCCAGCTGAGTCGCGAGCAGTTAGCAAAGCTTTTAGTCGTTCCAGAGCGTGACCCCAAGGAAAATGTGCGCAAAATCGTGGCCGAGCCCTACTGCACACTTCCTCAACTCCAGGTTCGCTCTGGCGTTGTCTCCGAACGAGAGGCCTACCCGATGGCCTGGGATCCCTCGGTCCAGCTCGTAATTCTTTACGAAAATGACGAATATGCTGGCTACCGCTTTCGGTTTCAGTAGTGGGCTGGGGTGGGTTACGGGCTTAGATGGGTGGCGATCGCCGCCTATCCCACAATTCTCCACAACCACGGTACCGTCCTGGAGTTTATCTGACATGCTGGGCCAACTGATGCGCGGCCTGAGTCTCATCCTTTTGCTGATCGGTTTGGGCAGCTGCCGAAATCTTTCAAGCGTAACCCCACGCCAGATCGTACTGAAGCAGGCTTGGGAAATCGAGTCAGGCGATCGCGTGGCGGGTCAGCTAGTCACCGGCAGTCTGGGCGATATCTCCGTGCGGCTCCAGGGCACTCGCATTCGAGCCCCCTTTGCGGGGCAGGTGGAATTGGCCGCCAGAGGGTTTCACTGCATCTATTTCTCTACTCCAGAGGTGCCTGCCTACCTGTTCCGGTACTGCGGGGTCAAGCGGCCCCGCCTTGGCCCTGTCCAGGCCGGTGAGGTGTTGGGCAGGGGTCAGCAAATTCACTTTGCCACTCTGCGTCGGCAGCCCGACGGAGCCTGGGCCATCGTCGAACCCTCCGATCGCGTCCTTGAAAAATCCCTTAACCACCCGACCCCCAGCCTGCGGTTTTAATCTCCCCTGAGCCTGCGGAACCTCCCCGCTGGAGCCTTTTCTAACCCTGTGTCTACCGCCAACTGCACTCAGTCTTTGCCCCATGAAGCTTCACCCCCACCTGTTAGCGGCTAGCTCCCTGCTGGCACTCCTCAGCCCTTCGGCCGTGCGGGCCGACGACGGTGTCCTCAGCTTTGAGCTTTCTCCCCCTCAGTGGGCTGAACCCGCTCCTGCCCCTGCAGCTATGGCTCCAGTCCCCGTGTTTGATCCAGCCAACCAGCCCCTGCCAATCCCTGCCAACGCAGGCAGCCCACCGATGCGGTATCACTCGCCCCAGCAGCTACCCGCTGGGGTATACCGGCGCGGCGTAGCGGTGGCCCTCAACAGCGAGACCTCTGCGACCGCCTTGCTGCCCCCGGCCCCGCCAGTGGTGACTGAAGCTGTCGCCGTGGCGACAGCCCCGCCCGAACCTGAGCCCGAGCCCGTCACCGTCGCCAAGGTCGAGCCCCAACCCCTGGCCCTCGACTTTGAAATGGAGCCATCCCCAGCCATGGTGGCCCTGGCCGAGGCCAAATTGGCGGCGGCCAAGGTTCCTGCCGATCCGCTGCCCACCCTGTTTGAGGGCAACTCCAACTCCCTGGTGGCCTGGGCGGTGGGCAGTGCAGAGGGCACCCGTACCCCCAATGGTGCAATCAACCCCGCCTACTTTGGCCACACCGACCCCGGCAATCGGGTCTGGAACATGGGCACCTTTTCCTACCAGCACGGCGCCAAAACCCCCGAAGAAGCCGATCAAAAACAGCTGGCCCGACTGCAAAACCAGGGGGACGTGCTGCGCCAGCGGGCCCTCAAACACGGCCTCAACTTGACCCTTGAGGAAACGCTGAATGGGCTGGATCTCGCGAATCAGTCTCCCCTGGCCGCCATTGGCCGAGTCGGCTATATCGAGCGCCTGGTCGAGGCCAAGACCAATGGCTACGAAGGGGCAGAGGCGATCCTGATTGCCCGCACCCGCTCCTACATCAACCCCAACACCGGTCGCTGGAATGCCCCTGGGCTTGGCAATACCGAGGCCAGCATTCGCCGCGATCAGCAACGGCGAGCCAACGCTGTCGCCCAGGCGATCGCGGCCTACGAAAGCCAAAATCCCGAACTTCAGGCCCAGTTCTGGACCCTCAGCCCCAGTGCTCAACCCCCCGAAGAACCAGTCCTGGCGCTCGCGGACAGCAGGGGAGAACCTGTGGATGACTTTCTCCGCATGTGGACTTCCCCCAGCGATCCTGTTGCCCAAGTTGAGGAAGGGGTAGACGAAACCTTGGTGAGCGAAGTCAGTTCGGAAGTAGCTCCAGGAGAGGGGCGGCAACCCTTACTGGTAGCCAGTGGAATGCTGAGCGACAGCGCCCTTGCCCATCTCTGGCGCTCTACGGTGGGTAGGGTAAATCCCTCTGGCATCGAGGGCTCCGTTCAGCCCGAAAGTGAGCCCATTGTGCCTGCGGCACCCAGCCAACACCTGCCCAAGGATTCTGCATCGCAGCAGGCTCAGCTAGACCATCCCGCCCCCGAGGAAAATCCCTCCGCTGCCGAGCCAGCCGAAGTCGCAGCAACTGCAGAACCAGAGGTTCCTCTCGAGGAGTCAAACGCGGCTGCACCGCCGACATGGGCTGATGCCCGCGAAGGCGGCCAGAACATGCCCGCCACCGAGGAAAATTCCCCTGGTGAAAGGTCCGTCGCCACCCTGGCCGGTGCAGTACCCGACAGTACCGTATACCTCCCCGAAACAGCGACACCTGAACCCAAGGCCAGCGCCCTCCCCTCCGCCGAGCACGTAGAACTGCCCCTAGCAGGTGATGATTCAACCCTGACCGCGATCGCTGATACGGCTTCCCTCCCCGCCACCCCTGCCGCACCCACTACGAACTCGGATGCCCCCTCCATTCCCCCAGCATCCCCAGAGGCTGTTGACCAAGCGCTGCAGGTAGAACCAGCCCCTGCCGAAGAACAGATGTTATCTTCCCAAGGGCGTGACGGGGTGCTGGGCTTTGCCAAAGTTTCCCTAACCGAGTCAATCCTTGAGCCCGAGGCGGACTCGACCAGCCAGTTCAGCCCCATTCCCTCCACCGGTAACAACTCAAACGCCTCTATCGAACCGCCCCCAGCCTCCAACCCTGGAACCTCTAACTCTCAACCGGAACCTTTGTAGCGCTACGTTATGTTCAAAATAAGAAGTTGCAAATTTAATTCTTTTGAACGTCAACGTTTTAAGGACCCACAACGACAGTTTTTCTTCGCCAGGAGAATTTTTCAAACTAATTGCGAGACTACTCATCAATGCAGGCCTAGTCGGGTCAATATCTGCGATAGACATTATCTTTTTTGACGCCGCCCCTGATTATGGTTGGAAACCGTAGTTTCCCTACGGCGGATGGCCAACGTTGCCACCACATCGGTCATGTCCCGACAGTCTCGGCGATGGTTACAGACTGCGTGGGCAAATTTCTTTCGGGCTTGACCTAGAGCCATCCACTATAAAGATTAGGGAGTATGAGCTTAAGAATTGGCGGCTTGGCGTCTACGGCGGCATAGCATAGAGAGGATCCTGATCGTTAAATTGCTAGGCCTATGCCGAAGCCCGAAATTCCTGGGCTGTCTAACGACCTTGCTGCCCTGGACTTGAACAGCGGCAACGAATCCGTTGATAGCCGCCTCAATACAGCTCAAATGTTGTCGCTGATCGACAGCATTTTTCCCTTCGAGGCCTGTCTCTACCACGAAATCATTCCGCTGTCTGTGGAGTCTAGCTGTCTCCACCTGGGTATGGTCGACCCGAGCGACTCCTCTGCCGCTGACTATGCCCGCAAACAGGCATCCTTCATCCACTGCTCGATGGTGTCCTGGCCCATCCCCTCTGACTGGCAGCGAAAAATGCTCTCTAAGTATTTGAGCCATGCTGCCCGTACCAAACCCCATTCCCCTATTGCCGAAGACGCCTCTGCAACCCAGGATGCTGTGATTTCTAGCAATGAGTTGCTGACTTTTGTCGTCGACAGTCCTGAGGATTTGTATAGCGATCGCCCCGAGCCCAGCCCTCCTGTTCCTCAGCCCGCCGCTATCCCCCCTGTAGCGCCACCAGAGGCCCAGCCTCTGAGCCTGGATCTAGACCCAGCCCTAAGCGAAATTTCCCTCGACCAGCTTCCCGGACTGCCCCCACCTCAGCTGACCCAGGCGCTGCTGAACCAGGTGCTGACCGAAGGCATTGGCCGGCTTTACCTGGAGCAGCGCCCCAACCACGGGCGAGTGCTCTGGAGCAAAGACGGCGTCGTGCAGGCAGCGCTGACTGACCTGAGTTGCGATCAGGTGCAAAGCATTATCAATGAACTCAAGCGGTTGACCCACCTGCCGCTGCTGCCCATCAGCCAGCCCAAGCAGGCCGACATCGAGCGCCTTCACCACGGCGATCGCGTCCTTTTGCGCCTACGGCTGATGGCAGGCAAGCATGGCGAAGAAGCCACCGTACAGGTGCTGCGGGGAGCGGCGCTAAAATTTTATGAGCAACAGCAGATTCGCCAGCTGGGAGAAGAGGCCCTGGGTGTCGCCAACAATCTGCAAAAAAGGATTAGCGCCATCCGCCATCGAGCCCAGCAGACCCTCACCATTGAGGCTCCCTCAGCCCGCACCCTCGATGACCTGATGCAGATGCTGAAGACGATGGAAGCCCAGATCGAGCAAATTATTGAATCCTCTGCCCAACAGGACAGAGATTAAGGCGCTATCGCAAACCCTTTGTAGGCTGGAAAAGGTCTAAAGCCCATGCCTTTCCCTGGAATAATGAACACCTTCGGCTTTGCCCATCCTGCATTCAGCAAAGGCTACGGCGACGCTTCACTAGGACTCAGATTTTTTTTCCCAGGCACTGGTCACCCGGCCAAAGTTTACCTTAAACTCTTCAAGCCCCAGCCAGTCTCCCGCGCGGCCCTCGTCCCAGGAAGCTGATAGGACACCATAGGTGAGGCCCACTACCCCAAGCCCAAAACAGCCGAGGGTGACCAGCAACACAAAGTAGGAGGGCAGCTCTACTACCCGATTGACCACCAGATAATAGCTGACAAAAAACGTCAGAATACCCGAAAGCGTTGGAATACCCGAAAACGCCAGCATCCGTCGCAACATTCGACTGCTGACCTCTTCAGGAATAGCAGTGGCAGAACTGGCGGATTTGCCCTTTGAGGGTTTTGCAGCTTTAGAAGAGGCTGCTTTGGCCGGGCTTTTAGGCTTGGCAGGGGCTGACTTGGCCGACGGTTTGGAGTCTTTTTTCGGCTCTTTTGAGGTTTTGTCAGCCCCCTTGCCACCGGGTTCAAAGGGCAAACGTTTGCGGGAAGACTCTGGGGCCATAGGTCGAGATGATCACAACAGGCAATGACAGGAACCCGACTCGGTGGATCAGACTCGGTGGTGAACCTAGCCGCGAATACCGAGCTTTTGAATCAGAGCCCGGTAGCGCTCGGAGTCTTGCTTTTGCAGGTAGGCCATCAGGCGCTTGCGGTGGCCAATCATTTTCAGCAGACCACGGCGGGACGAGTAGTCTTTTTTGTTCTTTTGCAGGTGAGCACTGAGCTGATTGATGCGATCGGTGAGCATAGCGATCTGCACATCGGCAGAGCCAGTGTCGGTGTCGTGCACCTGATAGTCGGAGATTAGTTCCTGCTTGCGCGCTTGCAACAGAGTCATGGGACAGACGGCTTCTCTAGATGGATATTTTGACCAGGATTTTTCACTATAGCACAAGCGCGGCGGCGCTCACCCCTCAAGCTTACTGGCTCAACCAGGCGATCGCCTCCCGCACCCAGTTTTCTGGATCCGCCGTCTTTTGCAGGGTAGAGTTTTTGCCCACCGCCTGAAGGGCCTTGAGAATTTCGCTCTGGCTGTAGCCCAGGGCCGTGAGGGTCACCTCGACCTCTTCGTAGAGGGTGGGCACTGGCCCCGCCGCAGGCACCAGCCCAACCCCCGACTGGGTTTGCCAGTCCTGGAGCTTAGTTTTTAGCTCCAGCACCAGGCGCTCGGCGGTTTTACCCCCCACCCCTGGAGTGCGCGACAGCAGCCGCGTGTTGCCACTGACCACCGCCTGGGTCAGTTCGGCCTCGCCCAGGGTGTCGATCAGGGCCAGGGCCATCTGAGGACCAATGCCGCTGACGCCAATCAGCAGCCGGAACAAGTCGCGCTCCTGACGCTGGCCAAAGCCAAACAACACCGCCTGATCGTCGCGGAAATAGAGATGGCTAAACAGCTGCACCGCCTCCCCCATGGGCGGCAGCAGGGCCAGCTGACGAGCTGGCACCTGGAGGTCATAGCCCACCTGATTCACATCGAGGGTAACAATGATTTTGTGGCTACCGGGTTTTTGAATGTCGGCCAGCAACCCCTTCAGGTAGCTGATCATGGCTCAACGGCAGGCTTTTTGGGGGGGCGGGGGCGATTGGGGCTGCGATCGGGGGCTGCATCGGGGCGGGGGTCTGGGGCTGCCCCGCTAGCAGGGGCGCTCTGGGGCGCTCTGGGCCGCTGGGAGGGGGAAGGGGAAGGGGAAGGGGCGGGTTGAGCGGGCTGAAGGTGGCTGCGGCCATTTTGAATGATCCGCAGCATCTGGGCAAGCTGCTGTTCAACATTGGAAAGCACCTGGTCAGCGTAGACATCGGCCTCCTGCTGAATCAGGTCCTGCTCAGCCAGAGCCTTTTGCCGCATGGATTCCCATTCTCGCTGGGCCTGGATCTGCATTTGCTCAATGTCGCCCATCACCTGGGTACGCAGGCCGTCGCAGTCCTGCTGCACTTGAGCTTTAATCTGCTGGGCCATTTGCTCCGCCTGACGCACAATCCCCAGCTCGTCCAAAATTTGGGCGGCCTGCTGCTCTGCCGCTGAAATCAGCTCCTGGGCATATTGTTCGGCCTCAGAAATTAAGGCGCTGCGCTGCTGCAAAATTTGTACGGCCTGACGAAAGGCCGGCGGCAGGTTGAGCCGAATCGCATCGAGCTGATCGAGCAGCTGGTCTTCGTCGATCAGGGTGCGGCCGCTAAAGGGCACCCGCGGGCTGGCCAGAATGATCTCCTCCAGCTTGTTGAGATCCTGCTGTATGTCGATGTCGCCTGGGCTGGGTAGGGCCGACCCAGGCTCGGTCGCCTCTACAGACAATCCATTGGTTTGGCCACCGACTGGCTGGGCACCTCGGGGTTGACCATTGCGGGGTTGGGCATTGAGGCGGGCGGGATCTGGGCGTAGCATTGGTAAACGTCTCGCGCTACATGGTGAGGAACAAGGTGATCGATGGGGCCGCCAAAGCGTGCGATTTCTTTGACCAGGCTGCTGCTGAGAAAGCCGTACTCCGTCGAGGTTGAGAGAAAAAGGGTTTCGATATCATCGGCCAGGGTTTTATTAGTATGCGCCATCTGCAGCTCTTTTTCGAAATCGGAGAGCACTCGCAGCCCCCGCAGCAGCACCTGAGCCTGGCGCTGACGGACGTAGGTAATGGTAAGCCCGTCGTAGTGATCTATTTCAACGTTGTTGAGATGCCCCACCGATCGCTCAATTTGCTGCATCCGCTCAGCAGTGGAAAACATCGGCACTTTGTTGGGATTGCTAGACACCAGGACGATCACCCGGTCAAACAATCGACTGCCACGGGTGATGATGTCGATATGGCCCAAGGTGATGGGGTCAAAACTGCCGGGGTAGATGGCAATCAAAACGGCCTTGCCCAGTGTGAATATGGCCAGGATGAATGTGGCGATTATAGCTAAATTCTGGCGGTAGAGAACCAATTTAAGCGGTTGACGCCGGGGATGCAGGGGGCAACGGTTTGCGGTAGACCCGATCGCAGCGGGCAGTCTCTACCCCACTGGCGGGCTCGTAGCCGCTGGCTTCGTAGAGTCCCACCGCTGCTTTCAGCACAGAGGCGGTCTCCAGCCAAATTTCATTGAAGCCCCGCTGCTGAATGGCGGCCTCCAGGGTGCTCAACAGGTGGCGGCCCAGCCCCTGCCCCCGAGCCTGGGGCAGCAAGTACATTTTGCGCAACTCCACCGCGCGATCGCCCCGCTCAGTCGGCCGATAGCCCGCTGTGCCCACCAGGGCACCATCCGCTTCCACCACCCAAAATTCTCCACCGATTTGCCAGTAGCAGGCCTCCACCTCACGGGCATCGCGATCGCTGTCGGAGGGTTCGCAGGTCAGGCCGTATTCTTGCAGCACCTGGGCGATCAGGGCGACGGCGGCGGCGCGATCGCCGGGCTGCCAGCTGCGAATTAGATAGGGGCCAAAGGTGCTGTGGTGGGCGATGGGCATGGGAGAGCGCGAGTTGGGAGGCCGAGAGCTTGGCAGGTTGTGGGCCGAGCAGCCCTAGCTGTGGATGCGGGGCAAAGGGTGCAGGGTGGCTAAAATGCTGCTTTCGGCGGTGGCCAGGGCGATCAACCGGTCTTCAACCTCAGGGCGAGGAAATCGCTCAGTAGCGAGCACCCAGTAGGCGCCGTAGTGGCGAGCCTCCGAAGCCATCAGGCTGCAGTAGAAGTGAGCCAGCTCTGGATCGGAGATGTGCTGGCCCAGCAGCCCCAGCCGCTCGTGGCTGCGGGCTTCGATCAGAGCCGAGACCAGCAGCAGGTCGAGTTGGCGGTAGGGCTCGACCGACCGCACCTGCTGGCGCAGGGCCGCTCCGTAGGGCGGCGGGGGCAGGGGGCCGAGGGGAACCCCGCGCCGCTCCAGCCACTGGTTGACCTGGGCAAAGTGGGCCAGCTCCTCCTGGGCGATCGCGGTCAGCGCCTTTACCAGGTCACCATCGGAGGGGTAGCGGTTGATGAAGCTCATCGCCACTCCGGCCGCTTTGCGCTCGCACTGGGCGTGGTCGAGCAGAATCACATCCAGGTGGGCCAGAGCCTGCTCCACCCAGGCCGGTGAGGTCGGGGTTTGCAAAAACTTGATGGTGGCGGTAGCGACAGCCATAGGGACGGGGTGGCCAACGTAGTTGGAGTAGGGTGATTTGCGCAGAGTACCAGTTTAAATCACCCGCCGCTAAAGGGTCTTGAGATGCTGCGCCAGGGCCTGCAATCCCAGCCGGTAGCTGTCGGCTCCAAAGCCACAGATCTGCCCCACGGCTACCGCCGCAATGTAGGAGTGGTGGCGGAAGGGCTCACGCCTGTGGATGTTGCTGAGGTGCACCTCGACTGTGGGCAGGCCGACCGCTGCGATCGCATCTCGAATTGCCACGCTGGTGTGGGTATAGGCCCCAGGATTGATCAAAATACCATCCTGCTGCCCAAAACAAGCTTGGATGCAGTCAACCAGAGCCCCTTCACTATTCGATTGAAAAAACCCTAGCGCCAGATTGAGCTGACTGGCTTCCTGCCCCAGCATGGCCTCTAGGGTAGCCAGGGTCTGAGGGCCGTAAATTGCTGGCTCTCGTAGGCCCAGCATATTTAAATTTGGGCCGTGTATAACCTGAACTCGAAACGAAGGCTTAACGTCCAAGACCAGCTCCTAACCGCACCGCCATTTCAGATTATTGCACCTGACTTCGCTGGAGCTTAGCTCCATTTAGCCACTTGCCAAGCACGCACTCGGCTTTTTGTCACTCAGCCGTTTCAGCTTAGCCCAACAACATTAGCGACGAGGCTCGTCTATAGGAATGGGGATTAGCTCAGGCTCAACCTGGGTTTCGGGACCAAACAGAGCCTCAATGACTCGGTCGACCCACTCACGCAGTTTTTCGAGAGCCTCTTCGATGTAATCCATTAGGACAAAACTCCTTACTGGCACACGTTACCCCGCCTGCTCATGCTTGAAGCTGACCCTGCGTCAACTTAGTGAACTGGGGCTGCACTTTTCCATAATTACATAATAGCCATTTGAAGCAAATGATCAACCTGACCATTACAGGAGGTTGCGGCGTAGGGCATCCAGGGCCGAAAGGGCACTGAGCTGCCGCACCCAGTCGCGCCCCCGGTAGCCAGAAAACTCATGCCTGTAGCTCACCACGTCGCCCGTAGGTGAAGCTAAACCAATGTAAACCAGGCCTACAGGTTTGTCGGGACTGCCGCCCCCCGGTCCAGCAATGCCGGTGATACTCAGGGCCCAGTCGGTGTGCAGCAGCGCCTTAGCACCCAGGGCCATCTGCTCTGCCACGATCGCGCTGACCGCCCCCTGCTCCTCTAGCGCCACCCCATCGACCTTGAGCAGGTTGAGCTTAACTCGATTGTCGTAGGCAATAATGCCGCCGTAGAAATAGGCCGAGCTGCCGGCAATCTCAGTCAGCAGCTGGCCCAGGCCACCGCCCGTGCAGGACTCGGCAACCGCCACGCTCTGCTGGCGCTGCACCAGCAGCTGCCCCACCACCGAGGCCAGGGAGTCGTCATCGGCCCCGTAGCAGTCGTCTTTGACCAGAGCCCGAATACCCGCTTCCACCGGCTCAATTTGGGCCAGGGCCGCCGCTCTGGAATCGGCCCTGGCGGTAATGCGCAGCTTGGCCTCCCCCTTGCTGGCGTAGGGCGCCACGGTGGGATTACCCTGGCTCAGGTAAGCCGCCACCCGCTCCGACAGAGCCGACTCGCTGATGCCCCAGAACCGCAGCATGCGGCTGACAATCGTGGTCGTGCCCCAGCCCTGGGCGCGCAGGTAGGGCACGGCGGTTTCGCGCCACATGGCCTGCATTTCGCGCGGTACGCCGGGAAAGGTGATCAGGGTCAGGCCGGGGCGAGGGGACCAGATGATGCCCGGAGCAGTGCCCTGGGGATTGGGCAAGACCGTGGCCCCCTCTGGCAGCAGCGCCTGCTTGCGGTTGCTGGGCGGCATGGTACGCCCCCGGGCCGTAAATTTCGCTTCAATGTCAGCCACCAGGTCGGCATGCTCCACCAGGGGAACACCAAACAGATGGGCCAGCGTCTCCAGGGTAAGGTCGTCGGGGGTAGGGCCCAGGCCGCCGGTAAACAGCAACAGCTTCGAGTCGGCGTCGGCGCGATCGGCAGCCAGGGTCACCGTCTGCTGAATCCGGGCCGGGTTGTCTCCTACCACGGTCTGATAGTAGTGGGCAATGCCCAGGTCAGCCAGCTCTTTCGCCAAAAACTGAGCGTTGCTGTTGAGAATATCCCCCAGCAGGAGCTCTGTACCGACGCAGATGATCTCTGCACTTTTGGTGGTCGCATTTGGATCGTTGGGGGGTGAAATCTGCACGGCTGGGCTTGGGCGCATGGGTGGTGCTGAGGAGGAAGGAAGGGTAGCTGAAGCGCAATAGTGTCATTATGACCATGGCAGGGGAGCCAGGAAAAGCCCAATCGGCCGCTTAAAGCGGTTTCCCCGGCCGCTTGCATCGGTCATTGTGCAGTGGATGTAGCCAGGGAGGCCCAATGTCAGGTTGGAGCAATGGACACAGTCCCGCCCGCTGGGGCGGTGGCAAGCCGGGTGCAGCTACCGGGCTGCTGGGGCTGGTGTTGGGAGGCTTAGTCTACCGCACGGTTGTCGCAGTTTGGATGCTGCCCGGCTTTGATGAAGCCTACTACTATCTCTACGGCCGCTACCTGAACTGGAGCTATTTTGACCATCCCCCCATTGTGGCCTGGACCACCGGGGTAGGCTGGTGGCTCACCGGGGTGATTTCTCCTTTTACCCTGCGCCTGGGGGCGCTGGGGCTGTACTGCCTCAGCCTGGTTTTTCTCTACCTGGCGGCGGCGCGTCTGTTTTCGGCCGCAGTCGGACAAATGACGGTGGCCATTGTCACCCTGATACCGCTGTTTGCCATTGGCTTTGGCATTCTGACCTCCCCCGACAACGGGCTGATCCTGTTTTGGAGCGCCACGCTGCTGGTGGCGGCCTGGGAATTTTTCCCCCACAGCCGTCGCCTGGGCCACTACGGCCTGATCAAAGCCACCTACGTACCTACCTGGCGGATTGCGCTGCTGGGCTTCACGGTGGCCCTGGCCTGCCTGAGCAAGTACCACGGCTTTGTGCTGGGTCTTAGTCTGGTGGGGTTTTGTGTGGCCTACCGGCCCTACCGCGCGGCGCTGCGATCGCCCTGGGTGCTGCTGGCCGTCGCTGTCTTTGGCCTCACCCTGTTTCCCCTCTGGTACTGGAACAGCCAGCACGACTGGATCTCCTTTCGCTTCCAGCTGGGCATGCGCTTTGACGGCAGCCCCGACGACAGCAGCTTTAGCCTGGGGCAGATGGTGGGTTACTGGCTGCTGTCCAACGTCTACCTGTTTCCCCTGTTTGGGTTTCCGCTGTGGTGGGTAGCGGCCAAGCAGAGCGGTAAACAGGCGCTATTCTTGGTTTCTCCCAGCCTCAGCGGCGAGGAGGCCCAGGATCACTACAAACGGGCCCTGATTCTCTGGCTGTCGCTGCCGATCATGCTGCTGTTCACCCTGCTGGGTGGGAAACAACAGATCTTGCCCGCCTGGCCCGCCCCCGGCTACTGGGGGATGGCGATTTTGCTGGCGGCCCAGGTGCTGGTCTGGCAGCGCCAGCGGCCCCGGCTGGTGCGCCGCTGGCTGTGGGGGTCGGGGTTGTTTTTGGCGTCGCTGTCGGTGGTGGCGCTGCTGCACCTGCGGCTGGGGATTTTGCAGCAGCCCAGCACCTACGCACTGTTTGGCGGCCTGGTGCCGGTCGAGCAGGATGGCTCGACCGAACTGCTCGACACCACCCAGATGCAGCGCCTGCTGGCCACCACGCCAGAACTGCGGGAAGCGCTCAATCAGGTGGGCTTTGTCTTCACCAACGAATACTATCTGGGGGGCTACTTTGCCATGGCGATTCACCCCCTGGTCGATCGCCCCGTGACCGCCTTCAGCCAGGACCCGCGCGGCTTTGCCTTCTGGTTTAATCCCCAGGCCTGGGTGGGACAGGATGCCCTGTATATGACCCTCGATCGCTTCACCGAAACCGACGATATTCTCGACGGCTACCGCCCGCTGTTCGACAGCATTGAACCGCTGGGCACTCTACCGCTGCGGCGGGGTGGAGCCATCACCGAAATTATCCACATCTATCGGGCCAACAATCTGCTGCAGGCCTACCCCTATCCCTATGGCCCCTATAGCCCCTCAGCGGGTGCGCTGCCGCAGCCGCCAGCCGGTGTAGCTGAGTAGGGCCGTAGCGCCCAGGGCGTAGACCAGGCCGCTAGGAATACCGGCGAAGGCCAGGGCCAGGCTGCCCGCCCACAGGGTCAGCACGTAGATAAACAGCACCGTCACCCGGTGGGAGAGCCCCGCCTGGAGCAGACGGTGGTGCAGGTGGCGCTTGTCGGCCACAAACGGCGACTTACCCTCCCGCAGGCGGTCCAAAATTACCGCTGACATGTCCAGGATGGGTACCGCCAAAATCAGGTAGGGCAGCAGCACCGCCGCGGTAGTCACCGTCTTGACCAGGCCAATCACGCCTACCCCGGCCAGGGTGAAGCCCATAAAGTAGGCACCGCCATCGCCCATGAAGATCTTGGCCGGGTTGAAGTTGTAGCGCAAAAACCCCAGCGCCCCACCGGCCAGGGCCGCAGCGATCAGGGCGGCAGCGGGCTGGTTCATAAACAGGCTGACCACCAGCATCACCAGGGCGGCGATGCCAGAGACCCCCGCCGCCAGGCCGTCGAGGCCATCGATCCAGTTGATGGCGTTGGCCATCCCCACCAGCCACAGAATGGTGACCGGCAGGCTGATAAAGACCGGCAGCTGAATCAGGCCGTAGAAGGGAATGGTGAGAAAGTCAATGCTGACGCCGACGTACCAGGCCATAGTGGCCACAACCGCCTGCATAAATAGCCGACTGATCGGAGAGAGGCCAAACAGATCGTCGGTCAGGCCGATCAAAAAGAACGCCAGCCCTCCCAGGGTGACGCCCCAAATTTGAAATTCCTGGGGAGGAGCGAGGTGGGCACCGGTGACATCGATAAATCCGCCCAACGACCACACGGCCAACAGCGCCAGCAGCGTGCCCAAAAAGATGGACACCCCGCCCAGGCGCACCATCGGCTTATCGTGCACCTTGCGCCCGCCGGGCTGGTCTACGCGGCCACTTTTGAGGCCGATGCGGCGCACGATGGGCGTCGTACCCAGCACCACCGCGGCGGAGATCCCAAAGGCCAGCACGTGATAGAAAACAAACGGCATCCTCACCCCTCCTAGTTTGAGAACCCTTTACTCCGTCAGCCGGGTTCTTCCTCAGCAGCCTACTATGCTTTGACGGCACTCTTGTCCCAGGTTTGCCTTAAGCGCTGGGTGAGCGTGCGCCAGATCGAAGCCAGGGAGTATTCTGGCTCGAAACAGTCCATAGGATAGGTCGAGTCCGCTAAATAAGCAAAAACTCCATGCAATTATGACAGATCGTTAAGGTGCCCCCCAACTTTCTGCTGAATTACACAGAGTTTGTGCCTCTTTAAGGCGCTAAATCTTGACGTTTTGCAGTGGGGTTTCAGGTTAAGCCCACCCTGACCACCGCAATGCCCGCTGCGGTGGCGCTAGACCAGGGCAGGGACCAGCCCCCCCAGGTGTGCATAGAGGGGGAAGCGATCGCACAGGACCGCCACCCGGCGCTGGCAGTGTTCAACCATGGTGGCATCCTCGGGGTTGAGCAGGCGATCGGCAATGATATCGGCAATTTCGGTAAACTCGGCTTCACCCATGCCACGGGTGGTCATAGCCGGGGACCCCAGGCGCAGCCCACTGGTAACAAAGGGCGATTCGGGATCGTAGGGCACCGTATTTTTGTTGGCGGTGATGTTGACCTCGCTGACCAGCTGATCGGCCCGCTTGCCGGTCATGCCAATGGAGCGCAGGTCGCACAGCACCAGATGGTTATCGGTGCCATCGGAGACCACCTTGATGCCCCGCTGCTGGAGCTGGGCCGCCAGCCGCTTGGCGTTGGCGATCACCTGAATGGCGTAGGTGCGAAACTCGGGTTTGAGGGCTTCGCCAAAGGCCACCGCCTTGGCGGCTATCACGTGCTCCAGGGGACCGCCCTGGCTGCCGGGAAACACCGCTTTGTCAAACTTTTTGCCCAGTTCGAGGTCGCGGGTGAGGATGAGGCCGCCCCGAGGACCCCGCAGGGTTTTGTGGGTGGTGGTGGTGACCACGTCGCAGTGGGGCAGGGGATTGGGGTGCTGACCCGCGGCCACCAACCCGGCAATGTGGGCGATATCGGCCATCAGGTAGGCCCCGACTTCGTCTGCGATCGCCCGAAACTTTTCAAAGTCAATGGTGCGGGGGTAGGCCGAGTAGCCGCAGATGATCAGCTTGGGCCGGTGCTCCACCGCCAGGGCGCGAATTTGATCGAAGTCAAGCTGCTCAGTGTCACGGCTGACGCCGTACTGCACCACCTTGAACCACTTGCCCGACACATTGACCGGTGAGCCGTGGGTGAGGTGACCACCGTGGGAGAGATCCATACCCAAGATGGTGTCGCCGGGCTCGAGCAGGGCCAGAAAAACGGCAAAGTTGGCCTGGGCACCCGAGTGGGGCTGCACGTTGGCGTGGGCCGCGCCGAAGAGTTCCTTGGCGCGATCGATCGCCAGCTGCTCAGCCTCGTCCACAAAGGCGCAGCCGCCGTAGTAGCGCTTGCCAGGCAAACCCTCAGCGTATTTGTTGGTCAGCACCGACCCCTGGGCGGCCAGCACCGCCGCCGAGGTGAAGTTTTCGCTGGCAATCAGCTCCAGGTGGTCGCGCTGGCGCTGGAGCTCGCGCTGCACAATGCTGGCCAGCAGCGGATCGGACTCTTGCAGAAAATCAAAATTAGTTTGAGGCACGGGCAAGGCTCCCAACAATCGACAGAGGTATACGGACTAACGTAAAGGGGGCCGGTTAACGGGTAGTTGATAGCAGAGCTGCCTTCCCCCGAAGCATGTGCGGCTGCTTAAAGCCAGACTGCCTGCCCTCTCCGTGGCGCGCCGCAGCATGATCGCGCTACGGCTTTGCGTTAGGGTGACAGGGCAGCCATTGAGCAGTTTGCGCGCAGTCTATTATCTTATCTGGATGGCTTTGATTTTGGTAGCTCACTCCCCAATTCGGCTGGAGCAGACCGCATGAATTCAGAATTTGCAGGCAAATGTTACGGATTGCAACATATAATCTTTAACAACGGCGGGGGCAGGGTTGCTTCTGAGAATGGGCCGATTTCAACTGTTTTGCCAAAGTTGGGTGCAGTTGTGAGAGGCTAGGTTAAGCAGAATTGCCTGTAGTCGGTTTGAGATTTATATTCTCCAGGTTTGGGTCATTAATGCTGCAACTGACGGATTCCCCCCCCATCCAATCCCTATCCTCCGTTGAGGATGCCTACGAGGTATGTCGGCGCGTCACGGCCAAATATTCCAAGACGTTCTACACGGGCACCATGCTAATGGCCCCCGCCAAGCGGCGCGCCATTTGGGCCATCTACGTCTGGTGTCGCCGTACTGACGAGCTGGTGGATGGGCCGCAGGCGCAGTTTACCAGCGAGAAAACCCTCGATCGCTGGGAAGCGCAGCTAGAGTCAATTTTCGCCGGCTGTCCTGTGGACGATGAGGATGTGGCCCTCGTCGATACCCTGGAGCAGTTTCCCCTCGATATTCAGCCCTTTCGCGACATGATTGCAGGCCAGCGGATGGATCTGCACCGCAATCGCTACGAGACGTTTGAGGATCTAGAGCTCTATTGCTACCGGGTCGCCGGTACCGTGGGGCTGATGTCAACGACGGTGATGGGCGTCGATACCCAGCTCCAGACTGCCCCCTGGAGCCAGCATCAAACCCTTGATCCCACGCCCCAGGCGATCGCGCTAGGCATTGCCAACCAGCTCACCAACATTCTGCGCGATGTGGGCGAGGATGCCCGCCGAGGGCGCATTTATCTGCCTCTGGCCGACCTCGCCGCCTTCGACTACACCGAAGCCGACCTGATGGCGGGGGTGGTAGACGATCGCTGGCGTGCCCTGATGGCCTTTCAGATCGATCGCGCCCGGCAGTTCTATGCTGAAGCAGAGAGCGGCATTGGGCTGCTGAGCGAAGATGCCCGCTGGCCCGTATGGTCGGCCCTGGCCCTCTACCGCCAAATTTTGGACGTAATTGAGGAAAACGACTACGACGTCTTTAGCCAGCGGGCCTTTGTGCCCTCCTTGCGCAAGCTGCTCACGCTGCCCGGCACCCTGCTCAAGGCCCGGGTGCTCTAAGCGGTAAGCCTGGGAGAACGACTCAAACATCCCTGCGGCACTTCACAGGCCAATTCATTAAGATATATGTAGAGATACCCCTAGGAGCTGTCACCAATCAGCCTCTGACGACTCCAGCATCAGCGGTTGTAGCCCCTGCTAGGTTTAGGGCGGACGTAGCAACGCTGATTTCGGATTCTGGCCGGAAATGATGACCCGCCCTGGGTGCTCTGCTGTCTTGATCTTGGGGTTCCAATGACGACTACCGCTGCCGCTGCTGCTGAAGTGCCAAACGCCACCTGGAAAATAAAGCTGCTCTACGACGGCGACTGCCCCCTGTGCCTGCGGGAAGTGAACTTTTTGCGAAAAAGAGACGGCGGACGCGGCCTGGTGGCCTTTACCGACATTGCCGCCGCCGATTACAGTCCTGACGACAACGGTGGCGTTGACTTTGCCACCGCCATGGGGCGCATTCATGCGGTGCTGCCCGACGGCACCGTGATCAAAAATGTGGAAGTCTTTCGCCAGATCTACTCAGTCCTGGGCCTGGGCTGGATTTACGCCCCCACGGGATGGCCGCTGATTGGCCCGCTGGTGGACTGGGTCTATGGGGTTTGGGCTAACTGGCGGCTGGCGGTCACAGGCCGTCCCAGTCTCAAGACTATCCTGGCTGAGCGGGAGGCACGCCTGGGGTCAGGATGCAGCGATCGCTGCCAGGTTTGAGCGAGGCTAACCGTGAGTCAGTGCCCGGTGGGCTTTGGCGGGGGAAAACGTCCCAGGCACAATGGCCATCGTTGAATACGAAGTTCTGCCTGGCTATACCAGGTGGATTGAACAAACACTGTAAAGCCTCTGGCCTAGATTCGCCTATGCCCCTACGCAAGCCGTCGGTTGAAATCGAGGGGATGGAATTTGGACGAGAATCCTGACGTTTGGCTTTGACGCTGCGCTGGTATAGAAAGGAAGGGACAGGTATGACCCTCGGGAAGCCTGAAATACCGACACGCTAAGGACTTTGCTTCCCTACAACTCCGCCTCAGAGCCGTTGTCTTCGGCGTCATCGAGGGGAGGGTTGGTGCCGTTGTAGAGGGCGTCCAGCTGTTCGCGGGCGTCTTTGACCGAAATCGACTTCATCACCAGCAGCGGTTCGCGGATGACCTGGCCGTCCTGGTCGAGCAGTTCGGGGTGGGGCACGGAGCGATCGCCCTGACCGGTCTGCTGCCCACCCCCGTAGGTTCTAGGCGCCTGAGGATTGCGGGCGTTGCCGCCGAGCAAAATCAGGTTTCTAACCAGATTCGCGATCGCCATCATGGCCAGAACCGCAAATGCAATGATATAAATGACGTGCCACATAGCTACTGTCCTCTGGCCACCTTTGCCTGTATTGACTTTAGCGCGTTTCCAGCCTTCGTGCTGAACCAGCCCCAAAACCTGGGGGATCACCCGCCTATCCCCACTAGTTTAACCAGGAATCCTGCTCCCCATCCTCCGCCCCAAGGCGGCTGAGCGGCTGCCACCCAGGCTGCCAAAGGGCGCGATTTTTTAGCTGCTTGGCGTTGACCCACAGGCGTACCGTCGGATCGCAGGACGCCACCAGCTCAGCAAAAACCCATGCCCCCTCCTGCTTGCGGTTAGCCACCTGAAAGTGCCGCCAGCCTTCGGTCTTTTGGCGTGCCGTCCACTTGGAGCCCAGCAGATGGGGGTATTTTTGTTTACGGACCATTCCCTCCACCCCTACCGAATACCGCTGGCCTCAAGCCGTTTTTTAATACCGCCCATGTGAATGACCCGGCTGCTGATCTGGGCCTGTTTTTCGCCAATCAGCACATAGATACGACCGGAGAGCAGCTGGCGCACAAAGGGACGGCGGTAGACCAGAATGCCCTCTAACTGGGCGGTTTGATCTTCGGTATAGCCCATCTCCGCCAGGGCGGCATCCAGCTCGCGCTTGAAGGTTTTGCGGCTGCTGATGGGCAGTTCCAGGGTGGTACTGCGGTTAACCAGCGCCCCTGTCAGGCCTCCCACCGCTCCCAACAGGGTGCCGTAGAGATTGGGCAAGCCCGTATCCAGGCCAACGCCGAGGGTTTTGACCGCCAGCAGCGCCGTGACTACGGCTGTGCCCGCAAAGTAGTACAAGAACGTGAGGCCAAAACCAGGGCCAGAGGGCAGCGTGGGTTGATCGGACATGGGAGCATCTCGCAAAGGGGCGCTGGTATCTATCTTTTCATCAATCCTGACCCTTGGGAACGGTGGAGGCCTGGTAGGCTGATAGAGATTTTTGGGGCCTGGGTATGCTCGATCTGCTTCAGCTCAGCGGCAAACAGCGACAGTTTGTAGACCTCTTGCAGCAGCAGCAGACGGTGACAAGCCTGCGATCGCTCTGCGCCCAGACCGGTTTTGACGTCAACTTTATCAATGGCTTTTTGCGCAGCGGTGCCCTGGATGGCTACGTGCAGTGGCAGGAGCATAGCCAGCAACGGTGGGTGCTGACCGCCAAGGGAGAAGACTTGGGCGGCCTGCTGCCGGGGGTAGCCCTGGCCGATCGCCTGCTGGCGGGCATCCGCGATCGCGCCACCCTCCAAGCGGACCTGGGCCCGGCCTTCAGCCTCAACTACGGAGCCCTGCGGCGCGAGCAGGCGGTGGATCTGGTCGATGGCGATGGGGAAGGGGCGGTGGCGGTGCTGAAATCGTCGGTGCTGAGCGCCTATCAGCAGCGGCAGGGGGTATTTAAGGCGATCGCTTGCGGGGAAGTTCCCGCCGCCGGGGCGGCCTCCTCGCTGGAATGGCTCCAGCAGCAGGGCTACATCACCAGCCGAGTGGAGTCAGACTATAGCCTGACGGTGCTGCCCGCCCTGCAAGCCCTGGAACTGGGCAATGTGATCACGGCCCTGGGCAGCGAACTGATTCTGTCGGGGCAGTGGCGGGAGGTCGAGCTAAAACCCTACGACATTCACGCCGAAGTGCCCGACGTCGCCTACGGGCGGCCCACCATTCTGACCCAGTGCATTCAGCGCATTCGCGATATTTTTCTGAACATGGGCTTCAACGAAATGTCGGGCTACCTGGTGGAATCGGCCTTCTGGAACTTCGACGCCCTGTTTACCCCCCAGGATCACCCGGCCCGCGAGGTGCAGGATACGTTTTATCTGGCCCATCCCCAGACCCTACCGCTGCCGGAGGACCCCACCCTGGTGGCGCAGGTGAAGCAGGTGCACGAGGCCAACTACGGCGGCCAGTGGACCGAGGCCGAAGCCAGCCGGGCCATTCTGCGGGCTCACACCACCACCTCCACCGCCCGCCGTCTGCACCAGCTCCAGGGCAAAGACGGCAAGTACTTCTCCATTGACCGGGTGTTTCGCAACGAGACCGTAGACCGCACTCACCTGGCCGAGTTTCACCAGATCGAGGGCGTGGTGGTAGGGGAACTGCTGAGCGTGCGCACCCTGATGGGCTACCTCACCTACTTCTACGAGCGCCTGGGGTTTAAAAACCTCAAGTTTAAGCCCACCTACAACCCCTACACCGAGCCGTCCCTGGAGGTGTTTGCCTACCATCCCCCCAGCGATCGCTACCTGGAGGTGGGCAACTCGGGCCTGTTTCGCCAGGAGATGCTGGCCCCCCTGGGCGGTGGCGAAAAGTCCACGGTGGCATGGGGGCTGGGCCTGGAGCGGATCGCCATGCTGCTCTACGACGTGGAAAAGCTCTCGGACCTGATCGGCCCGGATATTCGTTTGTAGAAAACTGTATAGACAGCAATGACAAAAAATACCTGAATCGGAAAGTCAATCCGGATCAGGCAGCCGTTTCTTCGGGCAGATTTTCTAGGGAGCCGACCAGCACTTCTAACTCGAGGGTCAGCTGTTCAGCGGGTTCGGTCTCTGGCGCTGGCTCGGCCGCCGGTTCGGGCTTCGCTGCCTCTGAGTCATCGGCTTCGCGCTCTAGCCAGGGGGAGTCAAAGTGATGCCAGGGCAGCACGGGTTCGTTGGGCAGGCTTTCGGTGAGCACCGTAATATTGCTGACGTCTGGCTCGGGCAGGGCCACCCGTCGCTCTAGGGTTGTCTCTTGCTGTCCATCACTCATACTGGTTCCCGCTGAATGCGTTAAGCCCCCACGGTCAGGGGCTTTGAGGTTGGCTAGAGCGGCCCGAGGGACGACCCAGCCGCCACGTAAATTACCAGAATATGTACCAGCATAATAGCAGTTGTGCCCCAGATGGTGTAAGCCGCATATTTAAGGCTTTGGGAGGTGTCTTCGAGGCGCTGCTTGTTGGCGTTGTAGGTTTCTGACAGGTTAACCAGCATTTGCAGCTGGTAATCTTGCTCTGGCAGGGCCAGGTAGGTTTCTAAAAATTTGCGGTCCTCCAGGTTAGGGGTAACGGCCACCTGGCGGGGCAAAAACGCGCCCATCAGCAGCGAAAAACTGACCAAAAAGCCCAGAATTTCCGCCAGGCTAAACAGGCTACCGCTGACTAGCAGCCGCGAAATGCTGAGGCTGGTCAACAGCGCGCCATTGGCCACAAACAGAATGTTGAGCTTGGTGGTCAACAGCTGGCCCTGTTCACTCTGCTCGCGCAGCACCATCCGCACGTCCTGGGCGGCGAGGGCCAGCGTTGCCGGGGGAATGGGCGGGGGCTCCGGCGCGGGGTCTGCTACGGGCAAACTGAGCTGCACCTCGTCGACAGACGAGGCTGCATCTTCCCTAGCGGCGGGCGGTTCGACCGGAGCGGAGACCGAAACGGCGTTGACCATAATTACTGATGCAGTGAAAATCCCCTACCCCAATAGTAGTGAGGATTTCAGCGGATGGGCAGCCGATGGAATAAGGATTTGAGCCAGAATTGATGACAACGCCTAGGGGCTATCATCAATTAGCTGCCAAACGCCCAAAAATTAAGGGTTACAGCCCCTAGCCTGTCGTTTGGGTCGGGCGTGGCAAAGCTTGATATACCGAGCTTTCGACCACAATTGATGACACGCCCTAGGCTGGAGATCTGAGCAGACGGCGGTAGTGCTGCAGGTGCAGCTGCGCTGACTGTGCCCAGGTGTACTGGGTTAGAATGGTGCGGCTGCAGGCGACGAGCCTCTGCGCCAGGGCCGGGTTCAGGCTCTCTACCATCGCCTGGGCGATCGCTGCTGCCGAATTAGGATCCACCAGCAGCGCCTGGTCGGAGCTGAGAAATTCGGTAAAGGGCGGCTGATCGGCGGTGATCACGGGCAGGCCCGAGGCGATCGCCTCCAGCACCACCAGCCCCCAGCCTTCCTTGGTGGATGGGAAGCAAAATACGTCGGCGGCGCGGTAGAGAGCAGGCAGATCCCCATCGGGAATAACGCCCGGCAGCATGACCGATTTACCCAGAATTGGCCCCTGCTGCTGCTCTAGCCGGTTGGCCAGCCCCAGGAACTCCTGCCGGTAGGGCTCGTAGTCAAACAGGGTAGCTCCGCCCGCCATCACCAGCTGGGCCTGGGGATGGGTGGTCAGCACCTGGGCAAAGGCTGCTAGCAGGCGGAGAGAATTCTTGCGCGGTTCTATGCCCCCCACGGTGAGGAAAATGGGCGCCCCGGTTAGCCCGTAGCGGGCCTTGATGGCGGTCTCCTGGCCTGAGGGAGCGGGGGAAAACCGCCGCAGGTCAACACCATTGAGGACTCTGGGAGCGTCGATACCATAGTCGTGGCGGAGGGCAGCTTGCCAGCGATCGCTCACGCACAAACATAGATCAGGATCCCGAATTGAGCGATCCTGACACTGGTGCAGATAGGGACTGGGGTAATCTTCGACGTGGTGGACAGTGCGGACCAAATTGGTGGCGCGTCCCCGCTCCCGCAGCTGCACCAATGCGTTGGCTCCAATACAGTCCTGGGCGTGGTAGATATCGCAAACGATTGGATGGGCCAGAAAGTAATCGACAAACTCCCCAATCCGCTGACGAATCAGGGCGTCGATGGCGCGATCGGGACTCAGCCCACCGGGAGGCGGCTGGGCGGGAATTAGCTCAACCCTGGCCGCAATGTCTCGCTCAAAACCCTGCCCATCTTTGTCGAGGGCGTAGACACAGACATCGTGACCGAGCTGAGCCAGCGCCTGGGCCAGTTCCAGCGTGTGAACAACGCTGCCCCGCAGCTTGGTCGAGTAGGTAAGCAGGGCAATGGTGAGCGGTTGAGCCATGGGCGGAGGCAGAGTGAACCAGCCTCAGACAGCCCTGGGGCAGATCGCGAGACGACCTGAGGCGGTTGGTGAGACTTAGCGACCGACAGAACCGGGCAGTATCGGCTGTTCGACCGCCTGACGGTAGATCTCAGTCTCCTCGTTGAAGTCGATGGGCAGCACCGCCACCACGTTTTCGTGGGGGCGGGGAATGATCACCCAGGTTTCGAGAATGCCGCCGGGGGTGTTTTCGGCGGCTTCTACCCCGGCTGCCATGGCCGCCTTCACTTCGGAGACATCGCCTCGAATGTTGATGGCGAAGCGAGCACTACCGGCGCGAATATAGCCGATCAGCGTAACGCGCCCTGCTTTTACCATCGCATCTGCGGCGGCAAGCACCGGGGGAAACCCTCTGGTTTCAAGCGACCCGACGGCCTGTGGCATGGTTGTACTCCTGGGAAAGCTTTGTGGGTAAAAAATTCAACCTTAATTGTACGGGGCAGTGGTCGCGATCGCGCCGTGTCGATTTATTAAAGACTATGGGGGGGTCGTAATAGTAGAGCTTATACCCGGAAAGGTTCGGAGGCGGGGGTAAAGCCGATGGGCAGCACCGCGTCAATGTTGTCGGTGGGGTTGGGGATGATCACGTGGGTGGTGACTTCGGCCAGGTTGGGGCAGGCGTTAGCGGCGACCAGCCCCGCCGCGACGGCGCGCTTGACCTCGGCCACCAGACCGCGCACCACCACAAACTGTCGCCCACTTTCGGATCGATCCTGCACCGAAACGGTGACATTCCCAGCTTTGACCATGGCATCGGCGGCGGCTAGCACAGCCGGGAAGGTCTGGGTTTCAATGACGCCGACGGCAATGGCCATGGGGGATCCTCCTTAAAGTTGGCATAGCTGACCCTTGGGCAATGCCTTGGGGCCAACTATAACTTTATACCTTGATGCCGCTGGGTTCTCCGGCGGTGGCAATAATGCGATCGCAGCCCGATTCTGGCTTGGCCCAGTCGCAGTGACAGTCTTTGGGGTCGCCCCAGCACAGGCTGAGGTAGAGTTCGTCGCGGGTGGCGGCCAGCTCGGCCCATTCGCTGGCGGCAATGCGTTGTTCCACCTGCTCCAGGGTGACGGGCTGGGGCTGATTGCCGGCCATCCACAGCCGCAGGCCAGGAATCGACTCTCGCCAAAACCTCACCATGGCGGGGCGCGCCGCCACCAGTTCAGCCTTGTCGGCGGGGATCGCGATCAGCTGAGGGTGCAGTTCGGGCACGCGCAGGCTGCGGCCCGCAAACTGGCAGGTGTGCCAGACCAGCCCTGACACCCCGTGCTGGCGCTGGTAGTCGTGAATTTGGGCGCGAAAGTCTTGAATTGCAAATACTTTGCTCAGCTTCTCGGCCCCGATCGCTTTAGAAATGACCGGGTTGTCGAGGCGATCGGCAGAGGAGAGCACCACCCGCTCGCCCTTCCAGGTGGCGCGCAGTTCCTGATCGAGAAAGTCCAGGAGTTGTTCGGTGGTGTAACTCATGGGCCTATCTTATCAAGCCCAGTCAAGCAGTTTTGTGCCCAGCTATAGTTTCCCAAGTCGTTCTGTCAAAAGAGCATAGAGGCCCTCGGCATCGGCGGTTTCAACCACGGTAGCGTTGGCCGGGGTAGTCGGAGAAGGAAACGCATTGGCGACGGTGCGTCCCAGACACAGCGTGCCCTCCGTTTCCACCGCCAGCCGCATGGGTCGCCCGGTGAAGAGGTCGGGGCGCAGCAGGTAGGCGATCACGCAGGGGTCGTGCAGCGGGGGAGCGACCAGATTGTGGCGATCGCAGTCGATCTGGCCGTAGGGGCGCAGCAGGGCGGCGGCGGCTGTCCCCACCGGGGTACCCAGATGCTCCAGGGCCGCCAGGCGATCGGGGGTGGTGAGGACCTGGTGGGTGACATCCAGCCCCAGCATGGTCAGGGGCAGCCCCGCGTCTATCACAACCTTCGCCGCATGGGGATCGACATAGATATTGAACTCGGCGGCGGGGGTAATGTTGCCTGGGCCCAGGGCACCGCCCATCATCACCACTCGCTCGATGCCCTGGGCAATCTCAGGGCACTGAATTAGGGCCACCGCCAGGTTGGTCAACGGCCCCAGGGTGGCCAGGGTGATCGGGGTCGAGGCCGTCGTCAACTGCTCAATCAGAAAGGCAACGGCGTGCTGAGTCTGGAGCGGCAGGGTGGGCTCAGGCAACAGCCCTGGTCCCAGACCGGTGCTGCCATGAATATCTTCGGCGGTGACCAGCGATCGCAGCAGCGGCCGGGGGCAGCCCGCGTACACGGGGACATCCGGGCGCTGGGCTAGCTGACAAATGCGGCGAGCGTTTGCCGCCGTCAGCGCCAGGGGCACATTGCCCGCCACGGTAGTAATTCCAAACAGATCCAGTTCATCGGCAGAGGCCAGGGCCAGCAGCAGGGCGATCGCATCGTCAACCCCAGGATCGCAGTCAATAATTAACGGGCGGGAAGACATAGTCGTTACGGCAATCTCTACAGAGGGTGGCACAGGCGGCCCAACCGGGCCCAGGGGCACTGTCCTAAAATACATTAGGTATCGCTTAATGTCCCATTCAGGAGGCCGCCCCTTGTCTGCGTTTCGTCCTACGGCTCTTATCGTCTCTGGACTCAGTCTGCTGCTGGTGACGGGCTGTGCGGGCAGCGGCCTAGAACAGTCCCTCGAGGCCGATCCACAGCTGCAAGAACGGCCCGTGTTCGGGGACGACATTCCCGAAACGAACACTGCAGCCACCACCGATTCCGACGTGACGCCTCCCCCGGATCGCTCAGCCTCAGTCCCCACCACCGGCAACGCCCAGACGACCGGCGGCACTGGTGCTCTCCGCATCGCTCAGCTCCGCGAGGTGCCCGACGATCTGCGTCCCTTTGTGCAGGACTGGCTGGCCCTGGGCCTGGTTGAAGCCACCCAGCCTGCTAAGGTCAGCGACCCTGACGTTCAGGCTGGCTTTGAGCCCAACCAGCCCATTACTCGGAGCGAATTTGCCCAATGGCTGCTTGCGGCCAACAATGCGTTTTATCAGGATGTCCCAGCCCAGCGCATTCGCCCCGCCACCGCCAGCGCTAGCCCCATCTTTCAGGATGTACCGACGTCCCACCCCCACTTCACCGCCATTCAGGGGCTGGCCGAGGCAGGAATTATCCCCAGCGCCAAGACCGGCAATGCCACGGCGGTTACCTTTCGTCCCGACGCCCCGCTGACCCGCGAGACGCTGGTGCTATGGAAAGCTCCCCTGGACTCCCGCACAACGCTGCCCACCGCGACGACCGAAGCGGTCACCGCCGCCTGGGGCTTTCAGGATGCCGCTGCCATTGAACCCCTGGCACTGCGGGCCGTGCTGGCTGACCATCAGATCGGCGATTTTTCTAATATTCGTCGCGCCTTTGGCTACACCACACTGTTCCAGCCGCAGCAGAGCGTTACCCAGGCTGAAGCCGCCGCCGCCATTTGGCGATTTGGCAACCAAACCGAAGGTATTTCAGCTCAAGATCTGCTTAGACAGACATCCTCGCCGTCAGGTTCCCCAACTTCCGGACAATCCACAAACTCTCTTTAATCTCTTTGCAACCTTGCAGAGGTTGGCTCTTTCAAGCTGGGCTATAGATTGCCAGAACCGTCTGGTCTGTTCCGGCTCGGCACAGCCAGCTATGGCCCGATTGACTCACGACCTACTGCTGTGCGCCAACCAGCGATAGGCCCATGCCAATAAACGCCAGCACACCCGCCACAATCATAACGATGGCGGGCATGGCCTTGCGGGTTTGCATCCAGCGACGAATGAAGATGATCACCAGCGCGGCGGTTACGCCCATGGCCATACCGGCACCGCCAGCGGAACCGGCCTGCCACAGCCACGCTCCCACCAACAGCAGCGTGGCGCTGACCAGTCCACTAATTAAGGACACCTGGCTACGGGCCTGGGCGTAGCCAATCAGGCCACCGATCGCAGAGAGCGCGGCGTAGGCGATCGCGTACAGGGCTCCAGTAGGCATAGCCTTCTGACCACAAAAAGCTGCTTCAGTGGCTAGGTTTTTGCTGCTGCCCACGCCCTACAGCATTTCCTGCCACCAACCTCAAGCTGTATATGACTTTAGCTATAAATTACCGAGGACGGACTAGGGAATGCCGCTAACTGCTCTAAAGCCGCTGGCACTAGAATTTGTCCAAGAACAGTTATCAAAAATTTTCAATTTCGATCATAAAATATCTGTAAAGACCAGAAATATCCTTATGACTTGACCAAGTATTTATGATAGCTTCATCAATAATATAAAGTATTGCTAGGTCAACCTTTGACTATTCCTACTAGGAGCTTTTCAAAATCTCAAGCATTGGCAACAATTCAAATAATCAAGCTCTGGGTTAAACACTTGGCCTTTCCTGCGGTTAATCAGGGATAAAAACGTCATCGCTCTAAAAGTTTTATGCCCAGTGTAATAAGTCAATGGCCATAGTGCTGCCCGACATGGCCGCGATCGGTTGTTTCAGCTCAGTCATTATTCCACCCTATAATGTGGAACAGTTTTTCAACTACGCTTCAAAGGTCTGGGCCAGACAATCCTGCAGCCTGTAGAACTCCTAACCAAGCAGAGCGTTCCAAGGAATAAAATAAGGTCAAATTATTATGGTTGCCCAACATCGCCTAGTCTCTGATCACATCTACAAAGTTTTTGACGAGCCTGGTGTTTACATTTTCAAGGCAAGCTTTGAAGGGAAAGATGTTATGGCTAGGCTTGTAAATCATCTTAAACCAGGGGATTGGTGTTTCGAAAGCCTAATGTGGTTTTTCAACTGGGAAATTGCAAAAATTCGTTTCAGGAGGTGGAGAAGTCTGCATGCCATGGGGGTGAACTATATAGTCATGGCCAATTCTTTAGAAGAAGTTTGGCGCTGCAGAGCATTAGGTATTCCAGTACTATTAATGCCTCAAGGTCAGTTCATTAACGAGCAGGTTTTCACCTTAGCAAATGAGGATCGCGACTGTCGTTACGATGCATTCTATGCGGCTCAAGCTGTAGCCTTTAAACGATTACACCTAGCTGAGTACATTAAAAAACTTTATGTCTTAACTTACGCTTGTCCTGAAAACTCACTGGGTGAATATGACTTGAGGCAGTTTGAGCCTAAAGTTAAGCATGCAGATTGGAACAAACGCTATATATCCGACCTTCAGGAGATCACAAGCTTGATGCAAAAATCTCATTGCATCCTTGCTCTATCAAAAGTTGAAGGAGCCATGTGGGCTAGCTTAGAAGGCTTGCTCTGTGGCATTCCAGTAGTCAGCACCAGGTCTCAAGGGGGCAGAGCACGTTACTTTACTACGGAAAATTCCCGTATTGTCCCATCTAATCCCAAAGCCATTGCTCAAGCAGTGGAATATTATAAATACCATACTCCTGATCCTCAAAGAGTAAGAGATTCTGCCCTTGAAAAAATATTTATCGACAGAAAAAATACTTCAAAATATTTTGCATCAAAAGTTTTGCGGAAGCAGGGATGGAGCACCTGTCAAGTTGAACATCATCTTTTCCACTCAAAGACTGGCATAGGAAAATTCTTGCTAAAGGGACCTGATCAAGACAACTCTGCCTCAACGAATCATAATAGAAAGACAAGCGCTTGAGGAATAGTTTAGCCTTATCCAATATTTTTTGAAGATGCGCTTAACTCGGCACCTGCAAGGCTTGCCGCCAAAGATCTCTAACCCAAAGTTTTCTAATCGTCCTCACATTAGATTTGGTATTACCAGTTTTTGGCTCATGAAAACTCTCATATCAAACGAGTTCATTATCCTCTTAAAAATAAGGTTGCCATAATTTCATCAGACCACGCCTTACAGAGGACAAACGCTGCATTCCAAATTTTATATTTCTAAACACAAATAAGAGTTTTGCTAAGGATGAATATTAAGCAGCAAACTATTCGGGGGGTTGCCTGGTCGTTTCTTCAGAATTGGAGTAGCCAGATGGGTTCACTCCTCATATTTTTAGTCATGGCCAGATTGCTGGCTCCAGAATCGTTTGGTCTAGTTGCTTTAGCCAACTCTTTCTTAGCGTTTGTTAGCATTTCCATCAACCAGGGTTTAACTGCTGCCCTCGTCCAACGTCCTGATCTTGACTCCGAACATTTGGATTCGGCATTTTGGGCTCAAGTCTGCCTCGGGTTATTTTTCTCTCTTCTTGGCTTAGCTAGCGCTTCGACAATCGCTCTTATCTTCCAAGAACCGCTACTTAAATCAATTGTTCAAGCTTTTTCTATTTTGCCTTTTCTCGAATCTCTCAATATGGTTCACATTGCCATTTTGAGGAGGCAGATAGCATTTCAAAAAATTGCAACTAGAGTACTTATAGGTATTTTAGTCAGTGGTGTTGTAGGTGTTACGCTAGCCTTCCAAGGCTATGGCGTTTGGAGCTTGGTCGGACAGCAGATAACGTTTGAAGTAGTTGGAGTTGCAGCCTTTTGGAGCCTCAGCAGTTGGCGCCCCAAACTAAAGTTCTCTTTAGATCGCCTAAAAGAACTCTACAGCTTTGGAGCTCCTGCCTTATCGTCAAACATTTTAACCTATCTCAACCAAAATACAGATACTCTTTTAATTGGTTACTTCCTTGGAAGTATTTCTCTTGGTTATTATGCAGTAGCCTATAGGGTTTTTCAAGTATTAATTCAGCTTTTGGTTCAGACCCCAAACCAGGTTATATTCCCTGCACTTTCTCGCTTACAATCAGACACAGGAAGACTTGTTAACGCCTTTTACAAGGCCCTTCAGTTTTCAAGTCTAATTGCTTTCCCATTTTTTTTAGGGGTTGTCTCTCTAGCGGATGAACTCGTTTTAACTATTTTTGGAGAGCAGTGGTATCCGTCTATACCGATAATGCAAATTTTATCGGTAGGCGGCATGATTTACTTTATCATCCTGCTCAATCAATCTGTATTAATTGCGATAGGCCATCCATTCCAAAATGTAAAACTTGACATCCTAAATTCCACCTTAAATTTTATTTTCTGTTGGATGGCGGTGAAGTGGGGAGTTTTAGCAGTTGCCCTTGCTTATGTAGCCAGTGATTTTTTGGTCATTCCTGTCAGCATTTGGATGCTCAAAAAGTTTTTAAAAGTCACCTTCCTGGACTATTTAAATCGGTTAATGGCTCCGTTAGCTTACTCTATTGCAATGCTGGTGGTCATTGTTATGTTCAAAAGCTTCTTGTCAAGTTTGGTAGAATCCCATTGGGTTATAATTATCTCTACCATGCTGGGAGGTTTACTCTACATAGCAATGCTCTTTATATTTACGCGTCATCTTTTTTATGAACTATGGGGATTGAGGAAGTTGCTTATGTCCAGGCATGGAAAATCCTAGCTCCTAATTTTTCGCCTACAGTATTTTTTGCTTGTTAGCATCAACTCCCTTATTTTCAAATATGGAAATGGAAGCTGATGGTCGGCCTGTATCTAGCAGAGCATGCAGTTTCAGGGGTATACAGTCAGAGGTTACTGCTGCTGTTACCCAGAGAGCAGTGATTGGAGCTGTTCCCAATTTTCCAGACATTACTGCTGTCTATGCTTGGAAACGCTATTTGCCAGGTTACACAGTTGATTGATCTGCCGCAGCAACCCCTGCGGGCACACTCTGGAACCGTGGGGGGGTAGGCTGGGCTATAGCGATCGCATCTTTTTGGATTTGCATTCCCGGCGAGCACCTTCTTCTTCAACCATACATCGCTGACCATTGGCAATTTTATAGGGGTTGTGTAGGGCCTGCGGTTGCACCTCTAGCCGCCGCACTCTGGCGCTTTGACCACCAACCAGAAGGTGCAGCCATCACTATATTTCGGCTCAAGCTTTAGTGCAGACAGACATCCTCGCCGTCAGGTTCCCCAACTTCCAGACAATCCACAAACTCTCCTTAATGTTCTCTCAACCTGGCAGAGGTTGGCTCTTTAAAGCTGGGCTATAGATTGTCAGAACCGCCTGGTCTGTTCCGGCTCGGCACAGCCAGCTATGGCCCGATTGACTCACGACCTACTGCTGTGCGCCAACCAGCGATAGGCCCATGCCAATAAACGCTAGCACACCCGCCACAATCATAACGATGGCGGGCATGGCCTTGCGAGTTTCCATCCAGCGACGAATGAAGATGATCACCAGCGCGGCGGTTACGCCCATGGCCATACCGGCACCGCCAGCGGAACCGGCCTGCCACAGCCACGCCCTCACCAGCAGCAGCGTGGCGCTGACCAGTCCACTAACTAAGGACACCTGGCTACGGGCCTGGGCATAGCCAATCAGGCCACCGATCGCAGAGAGCGCGGCGTAGGCGATCGCGTACAGGGCTCCAGTAGGCATGGCAGATCTAAAGTCAGAATTATCCTCAGGCTAACCAGGTTTTGGTTGCGACACAACCCTAGCGGGAGAGTGGGCCTGAGGTGCCCATGGCAACTAACCCTTGTGGTTACTGGCACAATCATCCCAAGACTTTACCGAAGGCTACTGAGTTCGGCAGATTGATTTACGCAACCCGCGCACAAACAAAAACTACCCCTTTTAAGCATCCCCCTCAAGATAGATTTTGAGTAAAGTTTCAGCGGAGAAGCTATTGTAAAGGAATCGTAAAGATAAGGGAAATTTCATGATGCGGTTAAAACAGACATGTTAGTTTCCCTGATATATAGCGCTTTTTCGGGCCGAAAGACCTTGCTGAAGGGTGATTTGCAGATATTGTATTTAAGTCCTAAAAGTACTGAATCAGTTGCTGCGTTCTAGGAGCTTCTTCTATTGGGAAAGGTTTGGTGCACCAGTATCCTGCACTACCAACTCTTTTCCGTCAGGCATATAAGTATTTCTAGGAAGCGTAGATTCAATGAATTCCATGCCAGGTGATGCATCAGAACGGCTCAATATTTCTGTCATTATTCCTGTTTACAACGGTGGCGAGAGCTTCCGCCTCTGCCTCGACAGCCTGAAGCAGTCGAGCCGGTTGCCCGATGAGGTCATCGTGGTGGCCGATGGCGATACCGACGGCTCCTGGCAGGTGGCTAAGGAGTCTGGGGCAACGGTCTTTCGCTACGATTCAGCCGGAGGCCCTGCCCGTGCCCGAAACCAGGGGGCCAGACTAGCCCGAGGAGAAATCCTGTTTTTTATTGACGCAGATGTGACGGTCGGTTGCGACACTATTCTCGGCGTTGAAAAGGCGTTTCAGCAGGATATCAACCTGGCCGCGCTGATTGGCTCCTACGACGACCAGCCGGGGGCACCCAACTTTCTGTCCCAGTACAAAAATCTGTTTCACCACTACACCCACCAGATCTCCTCCGAAAAAGCGTCAACCTTCTGGGGAGCCTGCGGGGCTGTGCGAGCCGATGCCTTTAGAGCGGTGGGAGGGTTCGACGAGCGCTACCTGAAGCCCTGCGTGGAGGACATTGAGTTGGGCTATCGGCTCAGGCGGGCTGGATATACCATTCGCCTGTGCAAACATATTCAGGTCAAGCACCTGAAGTGCTGGCAGCCCGTTTCACTGCTACGGGCCGAGATTTTTTACCGAGCGCTACCCTGGACGGAGTTAATTCTTAGCCAGGGTCAACCGATGAATGATCTCAATCTAGACCGTACCAACAAGCTAAGCGTTGTGCTCAGCTGGCTGGCCTTGGGCTGCCTGGTGGGCGGATGGGTCAATCCTTTCCTGTGGATCGTTGCGATCGCCACCATGATCGGACTTTTGGTGGTTAACCAGCGGGTTTACCGCTTCTTTTGGCACAAGCGCGGGGCCTGGTTTGCCCTCCGGGTAATTCCCTGGCACTGGTTCTACTTTCTTTACGGCGGCGCAGCCTTTGCCTATGGCCTGGCAACTTACCAGTTCCGGCAGCTGTCTGCCTACGCAGATTAGTAGTCCGTCGTCTTTGCCCCCCTGGTTGTCACAATAGCTATCCTAATTCTGGAGTTGAATCAATGCAGTCATCCCCTGTAGTAATTATCGGTGGTGGGCCAGCGGGTCTGACCGCAGGCTACGAGCTGATGAAGCACGGCAAAAAATCAGTCGTATTGGAAAAAGCCGACAAAGTAGGCGGCATTTCCCGCACCGAAACCTACAAAGGTTACCGCTTTGATATTGGAGGGCACCGCTTCTTTACCAAGGTTGGTGAGGTGCAGGCCGTTTGGAAAGAAATTCTGGGGGACGATTTTATTCAAACCCCAAGGATGTCGCGCATCTATTACGACAACAAGTTCTACGACTACCCCCTTTCACTGATCAAAACGCTGAAAAATCTAGGCCCCGTCACCAGTGCTTTAATCTTATTTAGCTACCTGAAGGCCAAGGGGCATAAATATTTGAACCCTGATTTTGAGGCTGAAACCTTTGAAGAATGGGTAATCGATTGCTTTGGTGAGCGGCTCTACCGGATCTTCTTTAAGACCTACACCGAAAAGGTTTGGGGCATTCCCTGCAGCCAAATTCGAGCGGACTGGGCGGCTCAGCGCATTCAGAACATGTCGCTGAAGCAGGCGGTGATCAACGCTGTATTTGGCAGTCAAAATGCCAAAAGCCTGATTAAAAAGTTTGACTACCCCCGGCTTGGCCCTGGCATGATGTGGGAGCGCTGCCAGGAATTGCTCGATCGCCATGGTTCCCCGGTGCATCTTGACACCGAGGTTGTGCGGGTTGAGCGCGAGGGTAAGCGCATTACCAAGATTGTCGCCCAAAAAGACGGCAAAACCTTCGACCTGGTGGGGGAGCACTTCATCAACTCGATGCCCATTTCGCTGCTGGTTCATCGCCTCGATCCAATGCCGCCCGAGGAGGTGCTGGCCGCCGCCCGAGGGCTCAAGTACCGCGACTTTTTAATCGTGTCGCTGATTATCGATCAGCCCGATCTCTTCCCTGATAACTGGCTGTACATCCACAGCCCTGAATTTAAAGTGGGGCGAATTCAAAACTTCAAGAACTGGAGCCCGGAAATGGTGCCTGACCCCAGCAAAACCTGCTTGGGCATGGAGTATTTTTGCAGTCAGGGGGATGAGCTGTGGGAAATGTCCGACGAAAAGCTAATTGCCCTGGCCTCCGGTGAGATTGCCCGTCTGGGTCTGGGTGTAGCCCTCAGCGATGTGGAGGACGGCTGCGTGATTCGCCAGTTTAAGGCCTACCCGGTGTACGACGGTGAGTACCGTCAGCATCTCAAGGTGCTGGAGGACTACATCCGTGGGTTTGAAAACCTGCAAACCGTGGGTCGCAATGGCATGCACCGCTATAACAACCAGGACCACTCCATGCTGTCCGCCCTGCTGGCGGCCCGCAACATCGTCGGCGAAAACCACGACATTTGGAACATTAATGTCGAGCGCTCATACCACGAGAACTTTACTGACCAGGAGTGGTCAAAGCTGAAGCAGGGTGCCGAGCTGGTTACCGCCGGGCGATCGCTGTCCCAGGCGGCCTAGGCAACCAAAAGGACGCGCTATGCACCGCTCTGACGCTCCCTTTGTATCGGTGATTATCCCCGTCTTCAACGACGGGGAGCGGCTGCAGCAGTGTTTAGCCGCCCTAGCCCAGCAAACCTACCCGCGATCGCGGTTTGAAATCATCGTGGTCGACAATGGCTCTGACGACCTGGCGGGGCTCAAGACCCTGGTCACCGCCTACGACAACGCCACCCTGGTGGTCGAAACCAGACCCGGCTCCTACGCTGCCCGCAACCGGGGCCTGGCGGTGGCCAAGGGAGAGGTGATTGCCTTTACCGATGCCGACTGTGTTCCTGCAGTCGACTGGCTGGAGCGGGGCGTAGCCAGACTAAGTCAGGATCCTAACTGTGGACTGGTTGTAGGGCGGATCAACTTATTTTTTGCCGACCCCCAGCATCCTACGGCAGTGGAGCTTTTTGAGAGCCTGACGGCCTTTCCCCAGGAGCAGCTTTTGCGTGACCATCACGGCGGGGCCACCGCCAACGCTATCACCTGGCGACGGGTGATTGACCAGGTGGGACCTTTCGACATGCAGCTGAAGTCAAACGGCGACCTGGAGTGGGGACAACGGGTATTCGAAGCCGGATTTCAGCAGGTCTACGCCGATGAAGTTCAGGTAGATCATCCGGCACGGCGATTGTTGAGGGAACTATATCAGCGCACGGTACGACTAGCAGGTGGCTACTACGAGGTGCAGCTCAAACAGGCTAAGTCTCTTGGTCAGCGCCAGCGTATGTTTGTGCAAGCGTTGCTAAAAAACTTGGTGCCGCCGGTCTTTTTTGTGGTCAATGCCTTTGGCGATGGGCGGCTAAAAAACCTGAATCAAAAACTTAAGGTTTCACTAGTGATGGTGATGGTGCGCTACATCAGCGCCTGGGAAGTAGTGAGACTTAAACTGGGCAGGACTTCGAGTCGAGTATAAGAGATCGAAGCTTGAGCTGACAGCCCTTTACCTCAATGTAAAAACAATTCCAGAGCGACGTGAAAATTGACAACTTTCAAGAGATATAGGAGATAGCCATAATGGCCACACAATTAGAACACGGTGTAAAACTACCCAGCTTTTCTATTGTTGTTGAGACCGAAAACTTGTCTACTGCCGAAATTGATGGATTGTCCCAGTGTCTGGACACGTTAGCCGCTCAAGATTTATCGCCCGATCAGGCCAATGAGGTTTTGATTCTTGAAAGTGGTGATGTGCCTGAAGAGGTCATGCAGCAGCTATGCGCTCGGTATACTTGGCTGAAGGTCAGAAAGATTGAGGCTGGTACTAATTACTACGAGGCCAAGATGAAAGGGTTTTCGTTAGTGACAGGAGAAATATTAGTTCTGTGTGACTCAGATTGCCAGTATGAATCCTCCTGGTTGCGTAGCCTTTTGACACCCTTTGCCCTCGACCCTGAGATCCAGGTTGTAGCTGGCGAAACATCTCTTGCAGCTTCCAGTGCCTACGACATAGGCATTGCAATAACCTATATTTTCCCTAGGTTTTCTCGCAAAAGGGAACTGGATTGCTCCGCCAACTACTTTTGCAACAACGTTGCTTTTAGACAAAAGTTTTTGTTGAGTCACCCGATTCCCTGCGATCTTCCTATCTATCGAGGAAACTGCGTAGTCCATGCCCACTCATTAGCGAACAAAGGCTACCAGATTTGGCAACAACCTTCAGCTCGGGCTGTTCATGCAGCACCGAATGGACTCTCCCACTTTTTCTGGCGGTTTCTACTGCTCGGTTACGATGCTCTGGCTGTGGCCAGAATGACTGGAAACCCAGAGCAAAAGGATCAGCTAGTAGCCAATCCTCTGTTTGACCTAGTGGCCTGCGTCGGCATTACGGTCAGGAAAACCAGGGAAGTCTTGCAACGCACCTACCGGCTGATCGTAGAGGATCCTAAACGGTTAGTCTCCCTGCCCCTTGCCCTTCCTGTGGTGCTGGCATCCTACGGGCTATTTCTAGTCGGGTTGGGAATTGGCTTTGTTCGTCCTCGGCTGCTGCTGAATGACGACATTCTCGAAAAATATTTTGAGGCCTAGGCCAACCGATAGTACGACTGTTTTTACCCGTCTATCTATCGTCGAGGGTCCGATCGGATGTATTCAATGTGGCTAACCGTATGTCTCCCGCAGTTTCCCATACAAAACGACAACTGGTTAGTGGAACCATCCAGATTTTCTTGGCCGAAGCTCTGCTTTTGCCAACTGGAATTATTACTTCGGGCTTTCTGACACGCAATCTAGGCCCAGAGGGGTACGGACTGTTTACGCTGGTTGCATCATTGATGTCCTGGATTGGCTGGACAGTGACCTCTGCCTTTACCCGAACGACGATTAAGTTTGTGGGAGAGGCAGAGGATTGGCGGCCGATTGGAACAAAGGTGCTGCAACTACATCTCTTGGCGGGCTGCGGGTTTACTACACTGATTTGGCTGCTGGCCGACCCGATCGCGGCATTTTTGAATGAACCCGCCACTGCCAACTACCTCAGGCTATTTTCCCTAGACATTCCCCTGTTTTGCCTAGGCTATGTACACCGCAGTATTTTAGTGGGCACAGGCGGGTTTACGCAGCGGGCTATCACCACAGCCGGACGTTGGATTGCACGTCTGCTGCTGATTGTAGCTCTGGTAGCGATGGGGCTCTCAATTGAAGGGGCAATTCTGGGCAGCCTGGGTGCATCTCTGGTGGAGCTACTGCTGAGCAGATTCTACATTCGCCCCACCCTGTTTAGCCCATCCTCCTTTCCCATCGGAAAACTGTGGGGATATGCCGTGCCACTGTTCATGCTTTCCATGAGCCTGCGCTTGTACGAGAAGCTAGATTTGTTTGCACTCCAAATTTTTGGTGGCACGGCGGCTCAAGTTGGGTTTTATGGCGCTGCTCAAAATCTGGCGTTGATCCCCGGAATGTTTACGCTGGCCTTTTCGCCACTGTTGCTGTCGACCCTGACTCGTACCCTGTTTAAAGAAGATTTGGCTGCGGCCAAAAATATGAGTCGGGAGGCGATGAGAGCAATCTTGCTGATGATTCCTTTTGCCAGCTTAATGGCAGGATCTGCTACTCAAATTGTCACGCTGATCTTTGGCAACACGTTTTTAGAAACAGCATCCTTTTTGTCGGTACTCATCTTTGGGGCTATTTCATTAGCCATGATTTCGGTGACCACCTCAATTCTTACGGCGGCTGGAAAACCAAACTGGACCTTTGCCCTGGTCGGGCCTCTGGTCCCGATCGCGATCGTAGGGCACTGGGTACTTATTCCGCGTATTGGTTCAATTGGGGCCGCTTGGGTATCGAGTGCTGTAGCTACTCTGGGTGCATTGGCTACGGTCTATGCTGTTTATGTTTACTGGAAAATTATCCCCAGTTTCAGTACATTGCTTCGCAGCGTTGGCCTGAGCCTCATTTTTTATACTTTGGCATCTAGCTGGTCCTCTGAGGGAATTCTACTGCTGCTTCAGCTTTCGGTATTAGCTGCCCTCATTCCCCTTGGCTTTCTTACCTTGGGCGAGTTTAATTCCCATGAATTAGGCATTGCCCAAAGGAAATTCTCTGCTGTGGCTGAATTTATTTTTGGTAGAGGATGGTCAAATTGATCTCCCAGGCCGCTTATTTCTGTCCACGATAGACAACTCGTTTACCGCTATGCTCGGCATTGTTCTCTGGCTAAAGCGAAAAGTGAAACAGTTATGATGGTTTAGCTCCATGGAAAACTCGATGAAAAACTCTTTGCTCTTCTCGATCGTGATTCCCACCTATAATCGGCCTGATCGCCTATCGAGCTGTCTGCAAAGCTTGGCCGAGCTAAGCTATCCCCGCGATCGCTTCGAGGTAATCGTGGTAGACGACGGCAGCAGCCCGCCCATCGCCCCGGTGGCAGAGCCCTTCAAGTTGACCCTCAACCTCACCCTGCTGCGTCAAAACAACAGCGGCCCCGCCTGCGCTCGCAACACCGGGGCAGCCCAGGCCCAGGGGCAGTACCTGGTGTTTACCGACGACGACTGCCAGCCCTACCCCGACTGGCTCACGGCCCTAGAGGCCGCGCTGCAGCCGCAGCCCAAGGCGCTGGTGGGCGGCTACACCGTGAACGCCCTGCCTGAAAACCTGTTTTCAACCGCTAGCCAGCTCCTAATCGACTACCTGTACGACTACTACAACAGTCGCCACCAGCCCAGCTTTTTTGCCTCCAACAACTTTGCGATGGCGACCGAGCAGTTCCGCCAGAGCGGCGGGTTCGACACTTCCTTTCCGCTGGCGGCGGGGGAAGACCGCGAATTTTGCGATCGCTGGCTCCAGCTGGGCCTCCCCCTGGTCTATGCACCGACGGCCAAGGTCAGACATACCCACCACCTGTCGCTGCGGCGATTTTGGCGGCAGCACTTTAACTACGGGCGCGGGGCCTACTGCTTTCACCAGGTCAGGTCTCGTCGGATTGATGAGCAGGTCAAGGTGGAGCCGCTGCGGTTTTACTGGCAGCTGCTGATCTACCCGCTTACGCGTCAACCTCAAATTCAGGCGGTGGCGTTGTCGGGGCTGCTATTTTTGTCCCAGGTAGCCAACGTGGCGGGCTTTTTCTGGGAGCGCAGCCAGCAGAAAGCCACTCCCTCAACCTCAACCGCTTCCTGCTAGTCCTAGTTCACTGAGTCGGATTTGCCATGCTTAGCGGGCATGCTATTGATGTGAATGCCCACCCGCCGTTGTCTATGTTCAAAGATCTCTTTTCCGCATGAAACTGCAATCCTTCAGCCATTCCCAGCAAAAGATGCTCTTTCTTGGCGGCATCACCGTTATCTATCTGGCGATTGTGGCCTGGCTCGATTTTTTGCAGGGGCCGCCCTACTGGGATGAAGTCAATTTTTGGAAGTCGAGCCTGACCTTTAGCGATAGTCTGCTACCGACGCTCTCAGACCTGCGGGAATATCACAGCTTAAATACCCCCCTGCCTTTCATGATGTTTGGTTTTCTGGAATACCTGTTTGGCCAGGGTATGGTGGCGGGGCGATTGCTCAATCTCATGCTGTCGCTCGTCATTGTGGCGATCATTGGCTGGCCCAGCAAACAAAAGGGCGGTCGGGCCATTGTCTGTTTGATTGGTCTTTTTTTGTGCCCGTATTTTTTGTTTCTCAGCGGCCGGCTCTACACCGAAATGATTGCCTGTACCTGGGTGCTGCTGGGGTTTGTGGCCTATGTGCGCGATCGCCACTGGCTGAGCGGCCTGGCCTTTGTGCTAGCGATCGCTTCACGGCAGTACATGCTGGCGTTTCCTATGGCGATCGCCACCTACGAGTTTTTAGCGATCGCCCACCAGTACCGCCAGGGGCAGCCCGTAGGTTCGCTCCAGCACCAGCGATGGCTGGCCCCGGCCCTGGCCAGCCTGACGATTTTGGGCTGGATCGCGCTGTTTGACGGATTGGCCCCCGCCAGTGCGATCGTCTCCCATGCCCCCGAGGTGCAAAAAAGCACCCTGTCCCTCACCCCTGGCGGTGCGATCAACTTTCTCGGCTTTGTGGGTGTTTACATCGTGATTCCAGAATGGCTGCTGTTTCGCCCCACCAATCCACTCCAATCCCTGCGCAACAACCAAAAAAAATGGCTGCTGATCGCCGCCGGACTGCTGGTTTTTTGCCTGATTTTCCCCCCGCTGGAAACCCCCTACGGCAATATGGGCAAAGTGGCCGACTTCCTCCCTTTCTACGGCTTAACGCTGGCGATGTACTACGGGTTGGCCCTGTTGACCTGCCTGCGCTTTGCTAAACCCGACCTGCTGTTCTGGATAGTGACCTTCAATGCCCTGATTATGATGAAAGCCATCCCCTGGGATCGCTACGTGCTGCCCCTGGTGGTCGTTTTTTGGTACCTCAAATCGATTCACTATCCCAAAACCCAACCCGCTGCTGCCCCCTTGCCAACCGACAATGAGATTCGTATGGCCTAGCCCAGGGCTCAGGCTGCTGGAATAGCCCCTGTCCGTTCTGAACCAATCCTGAACGAATCGGGCCGGGCGACCTGGCCAACGCTATATCCAGTGGAGCAGTTGGGCAATCCGGCGGCCAAGCGTAACCGGGTCAAAGGGTTTAGGAATCACCCCAGCTACCCCCATTTGCTCAAACTGAGCATAGTCCCTCGCCCTCACCTGGGAGGTCAGCAACACAATGGGAATGTGACCGGTACAGGGGTGCAATTGCAGGGCGGGAACAAGCGCAACTCCCGTCAGCCGCGTCACCGAAATCTCTAGCAAAATTGCATCCCAGGGGCCACAGGTGCTGAAATCTAGATCTCTGGGATCGCAGTAAGTTGTTACCCGCCAGCCCTCAAACTCCCCCAGAGCATCCTGAACCAACGCACAAATATCGGGTTCATTGTCAATCAGCAGTAGCTCCCGAATAGCGCCTTTCGTCTCAAAGCCCCGATAATCGATCAAATTGGGAATCAGACCAGAACATGGGGATGGGGACGGTGGATTTATTGCAAGAGAGTTGGCCATACGCTCGATAGTTAACCCTGAGTGGTTAGCGGTGAGGACATAGCGGTGCAGAACCTTGATCCTGAGGGCCCGGGTCAGGGTAAGAAAAATAACTGAAAATTGGCGGCCATACTGACGTTTTAAGCACCTTTGAATTGCTTTTTCAGCGTTCAAATCGACTACAGCAGCGGCCACTCATCACCCCAAGCGAGCCGGACTAGAGCCTGGGATGGACGGGGTTTATCCACCCAGGTGCTCCGCCAGGTTAAGGCTTTTTGCAATTCACCAGGACTTGGCCCAATGGACTGCTGCCAGCCTGATCTGGAGGTGGCTCACGGATAATCTGCCCTAACATAATTTGAGAAGCAATTGGCCGTCTACTCAAGATCGCAAGATATTTCGGCAAGATAAAATTACTGCCCTTGAGGTTTATAATTTAGACTTATTTTTGGTCGTTTTTCAGCCATGGTCGGTCTATAAAGGGAGCGTGTTTTGAAGCATTTCGACCACAGATACAGCGACAATCGGCTCTCGTAGGAGCTGTCATCAATCAGCTGCTGAATACCTACAAACCAAGGGTTACAGTCCCTAGCCTGGTTTTTGGGTCGGGCGTGGCAAAGCCTGGTATACAGGCGCTTTGGCCACAATTGATGACACGCCCTAGGGCCAGTCGCTGTGGGGCGATCGCCGACGCTCAAGCTAGGTACTCAACCATGTCCGGGTGACGAATGATTCACGCTATGAACTCAAGCGATCGCCGCAAGCGGGGCGTTGTGCTCAGCTCCCAGGGCTGGCAGCGACTGCGCGCCGCTGAGCAGCAGCTGTCGGCCCTACAAAACGGCGGCAACCCCTACACCCTCGATCAGCTGTGTGCCATTACTGGACTGAGCGCCAACACCCTGGTCAAGGCCCGACGACGGCAGAAGCCCGTGGACTTGACCACATTGGATACCTACTTCGCCGCCTTTAGCCTGGGGCTAACCGCCGATGACTACCTGCTGCCTGAAGATACTCAGCGACTCGACCCACCCCAAACCGTCCAGCGTAGCCCCCTCAACGGTCCCCTACCCCAGGATTCGCCCTTCTACATTCATCGTCCCGGCATCGAAACTGGCAGCACCCAGGAAATACTGGCAGCGGGGGCGATGGTGCGTCTCAAGGCCCCGCGTCAGTTTGGCAAAACCTCCCTACTCAACCTGATGCTGGGCCATGCCCAGGACTATGGCCTGCGGCTGGTGGTGGTCAGTCTGCGGGCCATCGACCGCCGCTGCCTGGGCGATCTCGACCAGACCCTGCGCTGGTTCTGTGCGGTGGTGGCCCGCAGCCTGGATCTCCCCAACCAGCTTGACCAGCGGTGGGACGGGGTGTTTGGCAGCATTTACAGCTGCACGGACTATTTTGAAACCTATCTCTTGCCGGCTTCAGAACAGCCCCTGCTGCTGGTGATCGATGACCTGGATGAGCTATTTACCTACGATAGTGTGGCCACCGACTTTCTGGGTATGCTGCGGGCCTGGTACGAGCAGGGCCGCTATGGCACCGAGCAAAACCTCTGGCCCTACCTGCGGCTGGTGTTGGCCTATTCGACCGAAGCCTGGATGCCCCTTAGCATTCACCAGTCCCCCTTTAATGTTGGGGTTTCAATTGAGCTCCCTCCCTTTACCCTCGACCAGGTGCAGGAACTGGCCCTGCGCTACGGCCTGGCCCTGGGCGACGACGACCTGCAGCGGCTGGTCGATCTGGTGGGGGGACACCCCTACCTGACCCAGCTCAGCCTGTTTTACCTGGGGCAGCAGCAGCCGTTGAGCGCCATTGCCGAGCAGGTCACAGCCTACGACGGCATCTACAGCGGCCATCTCCGCCGCCAGCTAGAAATCCTCGAAGCCGAACCCGCTCTCCGCCAGGCCATGGCTCAGGTAGCGGCCAGCCCAGAGGGGATCAAGCTCCCGCCTCAGCTATCCTTTCGACTCCAGGGGCTGGGTCTGGTACGCTTTAGGCAACAGCTGGCGATCGCCAGTTGCCAGCTGTACCGCCAGTATTTTGCCAGTCTGCTGGAGAATCAGTGCTAACCCGACCCATCCAGTCGCCCTACCAGGTGGGTGGATGTCTACCGCCGACTGCCCCCACCTACGTTAAGCGGCAGGCCGATACCCTCCTCCAGCAGCGGTTGCTAGACGGTCAGTTTTGCTACGTGTTCAACGCCCGGCAGATGGGTAAATCCAGCCTGCGGGTGCATACGATGGCGGCGCTCGACCAGCTGGGCGTCCACAGCGTAGCGATCGACCTGACCGCGATCGGCAGCCAGCACATCACGCTGGAGCAGTGGTATGCCGCGATCGCAGCGTACCTGGTGCGGGGGCGGCCCCTGACCTTTGCCCTCAGCCAGTGGTGGCGCGACCACACCCACCTGCCCCCGGTCGCTCGCCTGGCCGACCTGATCGATCGGGTGGTGCTGCCCAGCCTGACGGCGCCTCTGGTCATCTTTATCGATGAGATCGACAGCCTGCTGGCGTTGGCCTTTCCCACCGACGACTTTTTTGCCCTGATCCGCACCTGCTTCAACCGCCGGGCGGACAACCCTGCTTACCAACGGCTGACCTTTGCCCTGTTTGGGGTCACCACCCCCAGTGATCTGATCGCCGACAGGGTCCGCACCCCCTTCAACATTGGCCAGGCCATTGGGTTGGAGGGGTTTACCCTGGCGGAGGCCCAGCCCCTGGCGGCATCCCTTCAGCCCTGGGTGAGCGACCCTCAGCCGGTGCTGGGGCGGGTGCTGCACTGGACGGGTGGGCAACCCTTCCTGACCCAAAAGCTGTGCCACCTGATTGTCAGCCACGCCCCGGCCCTAGGCCAAGGCTCCGTGGCGGACTGGGTTGATCGGCTGGTGCAGAGATACCTGATCGAGAACTGGGAACTCCACGACCAGCCGGAGCACCTCAAAACCATCCGCGATCGCCTCTGGCACCAACCCCAGCGCCTGGGCCAGCGGCTGGGGCTCTACCAGCAGGTGCTCGACCACGGGAAGGTGGCGGTCAGCGCTTCCCCCGAGCAGGCCGAACTGCTGTTGGTCGGCCTGGTGGAGCGCCGAGGCGGCTACCTGCAGGTTAAAAATCCAATCTACCAGGCTGTTTTTAGCACCGCCTGGGTCCAGCAGCAGCTCAACGATCTGCGGCCCTACGCTGCTCCCCTCAATGCCTGGGTAGCCTCGGACTGTACCGATCAGTCGCGACTGCTGCGGGGTCAGGCCCTGCAAGAAACCCTGAGCTGGGCGGAGCACCAGCGCCTTAGCCCCCTCGACTATCGATTTTTGGCCGCCAGCCAGGCCCTTGACCAGCGGGAGGCGCTGGCCCGGGTCGAGGCCGATCGCCTGGCCGAGGTGGAGGCGCGGCTGACGGTAGAGCACCGGCAACGCCTGGAGCAGCAGCGGCATCTGGAGCGGCAGCGGCTGCTGTTGGGGGCCGTAACGATCGCCCTGGTGACGGCCATCGGGCTGGGCTTTGTGGCCCGTCGCCAGTACCTCCAGGCCAGCCAAAACGAGGCCTATGCCATTCTGCGCAGTGCCGAGGCGCTGCAATCCTCTCGGCGGTCCTTTGAGGCGCTGTTGGAGGCTGTGCGAGGCCAGCAGCGGCTGCGGCAGATACCAACCCGTAACCCCGCCTTGCAGGCCCAGGCCGACGCTATTTTGGAGCGCATCGTGCTGGGCATTCACCAAAACAATCGCCTCAGCGGTCACCGGGCAGCGGTGCTGGCCGCCAGTTTCAACCCCAACCCAGACCAGGCTGGACAACTGGCCACCGCCGGGGTCGATGCCACCATTCACCTCTGGCAGCTCGACGGCACTCTGATCAAGACCCTCAAGGGCCATCAGGCCACCATTCGGGCCCTTCGCTACAGCCCCGACGGTCGCCGCCTGGCCTCCGCTGGCGACGATGGCACCATTTACCTGTGGACGACTGCCGGAGAACTGGAGCGCACTCTGCCCACGGGGATGGCTTCAACTTGGGGACTGGCCTTCAGCCCCGACGGTCAACGGCTGCTGGCCGGGGGCAACGGTAGCCGGGCTGAAATCTTCGATTTGGCTACCGGCAACGTCCAGTACCTGGAGCATCCGGGGGAGGTGACCGGCCTGCGAGCGGTGGCCTTCAGCCCCGACGGCAACACGATCGCCTTGGGCGGCAACAACTCAACAATCTCCCTCTGGCAGTCCGGGCAATACCGCACTACCCTGACCGACCATGAAGCTCCAGTGCACACCCTGGCCTTTAGTCCCCAGGGCGATCGCCTGGCCAGCGGCAGCATCGACAAAACCATTAAGCTCTGGGACTCGGCGGGCAATCTGCTGGGTACCCTGGTTCACCACCAGGCTCCGGTCAAAGATCTTGCCTTCAGCCCCGACGGGCAGGAATTGGTGTCCGCCAGTTGGGACAAAACCCTGGCTCTCTGGAGCGTCAGCGGCACCCTGCTGACCACCCTGGAGGGCCACAGTGCTGCCGTCTGGGGTGTGGCCTACAGCCCTGACGGCACCACCATTGCCTCCGCTGGGGCCGACAATCAGGTGCTGCTCTGGCAGGCCCAAAATCCCTTCCACCAAAAGCTTCAGGGGCTGAGCAACCTGGCCCTGGGGGCGGTGTTTAGCCCCGATGGGCAGCGGCTGGCCACGGCTGGCAGCGATCAAATTGTCAGGCTGATCGCCCCCGATACAGCTACAACAACCACTCTAGTCGGCCACCAGGCCGGCGTGACCAACCTGGTCCGACACCCGCGCCAGCCCTGGTTGACCTCCACCAGCGAAGACACAACCATCCACCTCTGGGACTTTGAGGGCAACCTGCTGCAGGCGATCGACGGCCACGATGCCGCCCTGTTGGGGGCAGCCTGGCATCCCGATGGCCAAACGCTGGTGGCGGCTAGCGTCACCGGGCAGATTTACCGGCGGCGGGCCGATGGCACCCTGCTCCAGCGCTGGCAGGGTGCAGCCGCCCCGATCTGGGATGTGGCCTACAGCCCAGACGGCAGGCAGTTCGCCACCGCCAGCAACGACGGCACCCTCAAGCTCTGGAGCCCCACTGGCAAACTACTGCACACCCTTGAGCACGGTTCAACGGTATGGCGAGTGGCCTATAGCCCCGACGGACAGTGGATTGCCACCGGCAGCGGGGACAATAGGGCTCGCCTGTGGCAATCCGACGGCACCCTGCTGCACACTCTGTCAGGTCACCGGGCGGCGGTCTGGGGGGTAGCCTTCAGTCCGGACAACCGCCTGCTGGCCACCGCCAGCATCGACGAAACCGTGAAACTCTGGAGCCTCCAGTGCCTGGGTGGCAGTGGCTGTCCGGGGCAACCCCTCGCCCAGCCAGACGATGCCCTGATCACGACGCTGCATCAGCACAACTCTGGGGTACGCAGCGTTGCGTTTAGCGGCAATGGCTCCAGGCTGGCCTCGGTAGGCGACGATGAAACCCTGGTACTTTGGGCGATGCCATCCATCTTGAGCCTCGATCCTCTCAGTCATGGCTGCGCCTGGCTGAGCAACTATCTGCGCACCAACAGCGAGGTTGACGAAGCCGATCGCCGCCTCTGCGCGGGACTGTAGCGATGGCCATTGCACTTAGGACATTGGCCTCTTCCAAAGGCAAAAAGGCGTTGCTGAATGCAGGTATGACATGCCCCCCAGCCCCCCAATTTTGGGGGGAGTCGCAATCTCAAAGTCCCCAGAATTGGGGGATTTAGGGGGCAACGAAAGGACGTCAAGTTTACAGATTCATGACTCAATCCAGCAACGTCGGCAAAAAACTGGGGCGGCGCAATGGCGTATTGCCAGGCTTAGCATCCCCACGCCTTATCCTTTCGCCCTGAACGAACCAGGGATGCCGGTGAACCAGCCACCGACATCCCTGGGACAAACAATAGACTTTTATTCGGAGCAGAGATAGCTGTGGCCAGGGCCAGGTTGCCGCGCGGCCTCACAACCGATGCAGCAACCTGACCTGTGACTGTTGACTGTGACTGTCGCCTGTGGCGATCGTGACTCCCTAGAGCACGCCCAGATTGGCCAGGCCCAAGATTGCCCCAGCCCCTAGCAGATGGCCGAAGCTGGTGGTACCCAGCAGGGCAGGCAACCCCATGCCGCCGAAAAACTCGGGGGAGGGTAGGGACGGCTTGGCATCGGGAATCTGGATGGTAAACCGGCCAATGGCGATGGCCAGAATGTTGCAGACAATCATCACAGCGGCCACTTTAGGACTCCAGGCCGCCGTGTGGGGAACCGTGGCTAAAAGAGGTAGAAATGCCAATGTACCAGCCTCCATAAAATGCAGTGGGTCAGCAAATCGCTTGCTTAGGCCTACTTTTCCATGAGGCCAGGAAATTCTGTCGGCAGCCGTTGCAAGACTTTACAATTTACAGAGCCGGGCATCGTTTCGGAAAATGGTGGCCGTGGGGCGATCGCGAGTCCAGGCACCTGGCCTCAGCCCCCGGCTTAAACGAGCGATCCCCCATCTCTACGGCCCTGGTTGAGAGCGATCCCCGCCCGACGCTCCTACGCAACGGGCGGCCAACGTCCCGCAGCCACCTGGCAGCCAATTCCTGAAGCCCATTTCACCGCGAGGTCAAAATACTCCCTATGGAACGAGGACTGTTGTGGCTACCCCTGCTGGCGGTGTTCATTGGCCTGGCCTGGGCGGGCTGGCACGAATACCAGAAAGTCCAGGCCTACGAAACCTGGGCTACCGACTTCGATCGCAGCAAGTACGACATTCAATCCATGCTGGGGCAACGGGGTAACGAGATTACCTGGGGCCGCCCCACCCGCCGCGGCCCCGTTGCCATCACCACCCTTTCGTTACAAGTTGTTACCGAACTTCGGCTCGAAATCGACGGCCTGCCCGTAGCTGACGAGGGTCAGGTACCCAGAGGAGATGTGGCGCTGGCGCTGACCACCGCCAGTGGCGAGACCCACCGCATCCCCTTTACCGACAGCGATTTAGCCCAGCGCTGGGAAAAAGCGTTGCACCAATCGCTCCAGGCGCTAAAATCTGCATCAGCCTAAAGGCGGCCAGGCCTGGCGGGGGTTTTAGCCCCTTGCCCCCTGCGATCGCGCTGGTGGCCAATTCAATCACCGGGCTGCTAAAGTCCCTACCCTGGTGCCATGACCCGCGTTTCCTCCCTTTCCCCCGACGAACTCCGGAATCGCCGCAAGAGCCTGCGGCGGCGGCGGCGCATTTCTATCAGTCAAGCCCTGTGGCGTTTTTGGGCCCTTTCAGGTCTCACCGCCGCCATTTTTTGGGGGGCTACGCGCCCGGTGTGGCTGATCCATGGGCCTGAGCAAATCAATGTCAACGGCAATCACCTGCTCAGCGATGAGGCGGTCCAGACCCTGGTGCCCCTCCAGTACCCCCAGCCGCTGATGAAGGTGGAGCCCGAGATTCTGGCCCGGCAGCTGCGCGATCGCGGCCCCATCGTCTCGGCGGAGGTCACGCGGCAACTCCTGCCGCCGCGACTCAATGTCCGGATCGAGGAGCGGGTGCCCGTTGCCGTCGTGCTGCCGGTGGGCAACGGCGATCGCAGTACCGATACCCAGTACCTCCAGGCGGGGTTCCTCGACGCCCACGGCGCCTGGATGCCCCTGACCAGCTTTGGACTGGGCAGCGCCTCACCGCAGCTACCCACTCTGCAGCTGCGCGGCATTCAGCCCCAGTACCAGCGCTACTGGCCTCAGATCTACGAAACCATCAGCAGTAGCCCCGTCGCTATCACCGAGATCGACTGGCACGACCCCAACAACCTGGTGCTCGAAACCGCCCTCGGTACCGTCTACCTCGGCCCCTACAGTCCAGAACTCGAGCAGCAGCTCGCCACCCTCGACCGCATGCGCAACCTGCCTCAGCAGCTTGCCAACACCGAGGTTGCCCGCATCGATCTCAGCAACCCCAATGCCCCTTCGGTGGCCGTTGTCGAAGCCGACCCCCCGGTAACACAGTCCCAACCCTAAGCCAGGGCTAGGAGCAAGTCCCAGCCCTGGCATTGCCTGCTCAAAACATTTCCTAGCCAAGTCGGTTGAATATCTTTATAGAATGGCGTTGATTTTTTGGGTTTCAGTGGTTAAATCAGGTAGTTTAAGACTTGCCAAGGCGATTTGTTTTTTTCCAGCGAAGTACTCTATAGTTGTCTAGAATCAGCCGGGGCTTAGATTTTCAGGACTTAGGTGCTATCTTCGGTTATCTAGTACGGGTAATTAATATATATTGTCTACGGCCTTAAATTCTATGCTCCCCGACGACCCCCACGGCAATGGTGCTGGCCACCGCAACGCTGACTACCAGGCCTACGTGCCTCACCAGGCAGAATCGGTTCCCGCCGATTCGCGGCCCTCAGCTGACGCTGTGACCGCTTTCGCTGGCCCGTCTAACCCCTTTAGCCAGGGCGAGCTTAACTCCAGTCAACCCCACAATGCCAGAGCTATGCCCGGAGAAACGTATTCCAACAACACGGCTTTGCCCAGCAGCGTCGCCCGCATTAAGGTAATTGGGGTCGGCGGCGGCGGCTGCAATGCCGTCAACCGCATGATTAGCAGCGGCCTGGCGGGAATTGAATTTTGGTCGGTCAATACCGATGCCCAGGCCCTCGACAACACCACGATGACCAACAGCCTGCACATCGGTCAAAAGTTGACCCGTGGGCTGGGGGCTGGGGGCAACCCGGCCATTGGCCAAAAGGCGGCCGAAGAGTCCCGCGAAGAAATTGCTGCCGCCCTGGAAGAGTCCGATCTGGTCTTTATCACCGCCGGCATGGGTGGGGGCACGGGCACGGGGGCGGCTCCCATTGTGGCCGAGGTGGCTAAGGAAGCCGGTGCTCTGACCGTGGGCGTGGTCACCCGCCCGTTCACCTTTGAGGGTCGCCGCCGGATGAATCAGGCCGATGAGGGCATTGCTGCGCTTCAGGGCCGGGTCGACACACTGATTATCATCCCCAACGACAAGCTGCTGTCGGTAATCTCAGAGCAAACTCCCGTCCAGGAAGCCTTCCGCACCGCCGACGACATCCTGCGTCAGGGGGTGCAGGGCATCTCCGACATTATTACTATCCCGGGTCTGGTCAACGTTGACTTTGCCGACGTGCGGGCGATCATGGCCGACGCAGGCACCGCGCTGATGGGCATTGGCACAGGGTCGGGCAAGTCGCGGGCGCGGGAAGCCGCGATCGCAGCCATTTCATCCCCGCTGCTGGAGTCCTCCATCGACGGGGCCTCCGGGGCGGTATTCAATGTCACCGGTGGCTCCGACCTCACCCTCCACGAAGTCAACGCCGCCGCCGAGATCATCTACGAGGGGGTCGATCCCAACGCCAACATCATCTTTGGTGCGGTGATCGACGATCGGATGCAGGGGGAGGTGTGTATCACCGTGATCGCAACCGGCTTCAACCACCGGGCCGGGGCCCAACCCGAGCTCGATGTCGCCCGCGTCACCCCCTTCAAGCGCAATCTGACGACTCCCCCCGTCTCCCCTCCGGCCAGCAGTGGCTCCAGTGGCCTGGGGGCTGGGCTTGACATTCCTGAGTTTTTGCAGCGGCGACGGCCCAACAACCGCTAACCTATGACCCCACCGATCCCCTGGCCTACGGCCCTGACCATCGCTGGTTCCGACAGCGGTGGTGGGGCCGGGATTCAGGCCGATCTTCGCACCTTTGCCTTCCATCGCGTCCACGGCACCAGCGCCCTCACCTGCGTCACTGCTCAGAATACCCTGGGGGTAACGCGAGTCGATGCGCTGGCCCCAGAGGCGGTGGTTGCTCAGCTCGACGCCATTACCAGCGACATTGCAGTCCAGGCGATCAAAACAGGCATGCTGCTCAACCAGGACATCATCCAGGCGGTGGCAACGTCCCTGGAGCAGCGACCTACTCCGGTGGTTGTGGATCCGGTCATGGTGTCCCGCACCGGAGCACAGCTGATCGACGACAATGCGATCGCCATCCTGATCCGTACCCTCATTCCCCAGGCCCACATCCTCACCCCCAATCGCCACGAGGCCCAGTTGCTCAGCGGGCTAGACATCTCTACCCTGGCCGATATGGAAGCCGCCGCCCGCCGTATTCACCAGCTCGGGCCCCAGGCGGTGCTGGTGAAAGGGGGCGGCATGGGCGAACCCCTGCGCGGCACCGATGTCTGGTTTGACGGCCATGAGGTGATGGTGTTGGCCACCGAGGCTGTCGATACCCGCCACACCCACGGCACCGGCTGTACGCTATCGGCGGCGATCGCCGCCAACCTGGCCCTGGGCAAAGCGCCCCTCACCGCCGCCAAAGATGGCAAAGACTACGTTACCCGCGCCCTCAACCACGCCCTGGCGATCGGGCAGGGCCAGGGTCCGGTCGGTCACTTCTTTCCGCTGCTGGTCGATCAGCCGTAACGCGATTATGGGTTGGGGGGCTGGGGCCAGACCGACTCCCAGTCGGGGCAGTGGCGCTCTTCGTCGGGGCCAAAGGGGTGCATCGCACACACCAGGGTTTGCCCACCGTGGGCCTGACCGTAGAAATTGCGGCAGCCGACGCAGGCGGGATAGTTTTGCAGCAGCGGCTCAACGGTGCTGGTGATCGGGCTTGAGACGTCCTCAAACCACTGGTCAATACCCGAAAGCCCCGTTACCAGCGGCCCCAAAATGCCGTCCAGCTGATCGACCACTTCGTCGACCTGTCCATTGAGCTGAAACCGAAAGGGTTCCACCGCGCGGTTGATCTCAGCGACCAGGCGATCGATCTCGGGATCGATCGCCTCCTGCGCCTGCTCAGCCCACTGATCGGTGGTCTGCACGAGGGCATCTGACGCCTGGATCAGCTGCTCCGTGAGGTCATCTAGCCAGCGCTCGGTGTCCTCACTCAGCTGCTGGGTGAAATCCTGCACGGCGCTGCCAAAGGCATTAAAAAACTGCTTCGACCACTCATCCATAGGGCTAATTACTCGACTTACGCTTGAGGTTTTCTAGCTCCTGGCGCAGCGCCGCCACCTGGTTGCGCAGTGCCTCGGTCTGGGCATCGGTCGCTGAACCGCCGACCCCACCAGGCCCATCGTCATCTAAAATCTCAATCGGACGCGGCTGCGGCAGGGGGTCTGAAGGGTTGGCCGAGCTAGCCGCCGTACTCTGAGCGCGGCTGACCATCTCGTTGACGAGCCGCTGGGCTTCCTCGGCGGTAATTTCACCGCGGGCCACCAGTTCATTCACCAGGGTTTGAGACTGCTCTCGCAAGTCCTTAAAGGTACCGCCCGCCTTCTCACCGGCGTAGGAAGCGACCCCAACCCCTAAATAAAACGCTTTTTTGACGACGTCTCCGAAACCTGCCATGGTCAGCGGTCTCCTTATTCGCTCTGCAACGACTCTAGCGTACAGGCTGCGAAGACCAGGTGCCCAGGGGGTAATGCCGCCCCTATCATGGGTAAAACCCGTCGCCATTGCCTTCCCATCCGTTCGGGAATGGCGTCAGCGGCCAAAACGCAAAAGACCCGGAGTCCACGCCTGTCACAAGCATCCCGTAATGCTGCTACCTTCCGGTCCTGACATGATTTGGGCGTTGCGACCGCATGGGTCCGAGTCTTCTCTACTATAACACTCCCCTCCATGACCAACCAACGTCTTCAGCAACAAATCGCCTTTGTAATCGAGATCGATCGCCTCAAAACCGTGCTGCGCCAGACCCAACTCATGGATGGCTCCCGCCGCGAAAACAGCGCCGAACACTCCTGGCATCTGGCTATGATGACGCTGGCGCTGGCCGACTATGCCCCCGCCGGAGTCGATATGCAGCAGGCCCTCCACCAGGTGCTGATCCACGATCTGGTGGAGATTGATGCGGGGGATACTTTTTGCTACGACGCCCAGGCCCACCTCGACAAGGCCGAGCGCGAGCAGCGAGCCGCCGATCGCATTTTTGGTCTGCTGCCTCAGGCAGACAGCGATCGCCTGCGCCAGATCTGGGAGGAGTTTGAGGCTCAGAGTACCCCCACGGCCCGCTTTGCGGCGGCCCTCGATCGCATTCAGCCCCTCTTGCACAACTGGCAAACCGGCGGCGGCACCTGGAAACAGCACGGCATTTGCCGCGCCCAGGTGCTGCGGCGGATGGCCCCGGTAGAAACCGGGGCTCCAGAGCTGTGGCCCTTTGTGTTGGGGGTCATTGAAGACTGCGTCAACGCTGGGTGCCTGCGGCCCTAGGGAAATAGCCCATCGCCGGAATGTTCGGCACGGGCTTTGGCCCTATGTCCAGCCTACGCAAGTCTTATTTTCAGGTCATATTTTGAATAGCGCCTTCCTACTCAGGGCGCGTCAGTCTGGGTCCGCAGCTCTTGAGCGCGCAGGTAGAGCTGCACCCACTGGGCCTGAATTTGCCGATGCTTGAGCCCCAGACGCCGGGCCAGGGCTTCGGTGGACTGCCCTTCTCGATAGGTGGTTAAAATCGCCTGCTCCTCGGGCGACAGGCCTTGCCAGTACTGATCCCACTGGGTGGGGGTGAGGCCAAAGTTGTGCTCCTGGAGCGAGGTCTGGAGCCAGCCCAGCACCATTACGGGCTGCTCACGCAGGGCAAAGATCCGCACGGCGTGGTAGCTAATTTTTTCGCGCAGGCGGTAGACCTGCTGCACCGGCAGATCGAGGCTTTGGGCAATCTGCTCCTGGCTCAGTCCTTTCAGGTGCAGCTCCAGCCAGCGGGCGGCGGTGTCGTCGAGGTTGCGGCTGAGGTAGTTGACGAATGAAGCTTTGACCTGGTGTCGCAGACTCTGCTGCTCCAGCTCGGTTTGCGATTCCTGGTACTGGTTCCAGGCTTCGACGTCGAGCAGGCTGAGGGAGTCTTCGCTGTCGCCTGAGGAGATTTCGTCGGAGACCAGGCGAATTAGTTCGCCAGTGGGGACCTGGGTCATGCCGCCCTTCTGGCTGCGCCGCAGGTAATTGACAAAGCGGTAGATGATTAGAGGCTGGTTGCGAATGGGGCGCAGGCAGTACTCTTCGATGCTGGCCAGCATCAGGAGATTGCGCAGCCGCGAGTTTTGGGTGCAGGTGGCAATCCACTTCAGCTGCTCGCCCAGGTGGCGATCGCTGCGCATCATTTCCTGAATCACCTCCTGAATTACGTCCACTACTGACCGACGGCGATCGCGGCTGAGGGAGATCCAGGTTTTGATCTTGCTGCGCACCAGGAACAGGCTGCTCAACCGCTTAATCAACCGCTGATAGCCCTGTTCGGGGCTGACCCCCCAGTAGCGCTGCTGCAAAATACGATAGCGGTACTCGATCGCCTGCCGCGCGATCGCCAGATCCGCCTCAGCCAGGGTGGAGAAGCGTTCGGGAGCCTCCCCCAGCAGCCAGCTGACAATACTCTGGCAGACAGACTGGGGCTGATCGGGAAAATCGTCTCGTAGGCGGGATAACCAATCCTCCGCCATAGTGTCTGCCCCTGCCATGCAATCGATCCTTTTGGTTGTTTTGGTTGGCCGTAGGCTTATCTTAGTATCTGTTCCCTTCAGACTTACGGGTTAAGGCAGGTTTTTAGCTTCACCGTCCCGCCTCAACCAGCACCTCGGCCAAAGCTTCACGGGGACTTCACATTAACCTCTCCTTTGGCAAGTTTTTGCAAAGGGCTACCCCCAGCGGCCCGGCTTGCCGTCTAGGGATTGGTAGGGTGCAAATGGCACAGCTGGGGCTTATACGTGATCTTACTGTGACAATCGTCACAGTAAGCACCCGACACCTCCAGTAAAATTTGGGCTAACCCGTGGCCCGCTCTTGCGAAGGTAAAAATAAGCACCAAGGCAACCACGATATCGGCAAATATACGGCCAATCTGGTATAAAATATTTCAAAGCCTAAGCACACGAATTCTGTCAACAGGGTCTACCATGCTATCCCTCCGTCCAGGCAGTTCTGGAAGCCTTGCTCCGGAGTCTTCAGGAGCCGTTATTCATCCTTCTGCCAAATGCCTAATTAAGCGATCTATCGATATCTTAGGAGCGCTGGTGGGCCTGGTTCTTCTGGGTTTAGTCGCGGGGCCCATAGCCATAGCCATTCGCCTGGACAGCCCCGGCCCTATTTTCTACGCCCAAACCCGTTACGGCCTCAAAGGCAAGCCTTTCACCATTTGGAAGTTTCGCTCCATGGTGCAGAATGCTGACCTGCTGAAGCAAACCGTCTCTAACCAGGCCCAGGGGCTCATCTTTAAAAACGAGAACGATCCTCGCATTACTCGGGTTGGGCGTGTGCTCCGCAAAACCAGCCTGGATGAGTTTCCACAGTTCTGGAATGTGCTCAGGGGGGATATGAGCCTGGTGGGTACCCGCCCGCCCACCGAAGACGAAGTCTCCCACTACAGCTCCCACCACTGGCGACGGCTGGATGTCAAACCCGGCATTACCGGGCAGTGGCAGATCAGCGGGCGATCGGCAATCAGGGACTTTGAGGAAATTGTTCACCTCGACCTGCATTACCAGGACATCTGGTCGCCCTGGTATGACCTCCAGGTAATCGTCAAAACTATCACGATACTTCTCGATCGCAGAGGCGCTTACTAGCACCAGTTAGCAGGTGTGGAACAACTTGGTTGGGATGGCAGGTTCAGGGTTCCGGGTATCGGGAACGATGAGCTGAGTTGTGCTATCAGGCCCTAGAGCAGCAGGTTCACCGGGCTGGAGCTATCTGGCCGTCACTCGGGATCGGTTGCAATCACTAGGTTGTCGCGGTGAACCACGGTATCGACGCCGGCATAGCCCAGAATGTTGGCAATGTCCTCTGACCGATGCCCCAGGATGCGCTGTAGCTCTGCGGCGTTGTAGTTGACAATTCCCCTGGCGATGTCTGTACCACTGGTATCGCAGATAACGACGGCATCCTGGGCTTCAAAATCCCCTTCAATTCGGGTGATGCCGGCGGCCAGCAGGGATTTACCCCCCGTCAAAATAGCCTTGGTTGCCCCCGGATCCAGGTAGAGCCGCCCGGCCGGGGGGAGACCCGCCACAATCCAGCGTTTGCGGGCCCGGTTGGGCTGAGGCAGGGGCGCAAACTGGGTCCCTACGGTTTCCCCGGCCAGGGCCCGAACAACATTTTGCGGCTGGCGACCATCGGTAATCACCGTGCGAACGCCAGCGGTCGTGGCAATTTGGGCAGCCTCCAGCTTGGTGAGCATGCCCCCCGTGCCCCAGGCCGACCCCTGCCCTCCGGCCACCGCCTTGAGCGACTGAATGTCGGCCTGACGGTCAATCGAGATGATCGGCTCTGCCCCCGGGTTAGAGCGGGGGTCGGCGGAATAGAGGCGATCGACATCGGTCAGCAAAAACAACCACTGGGCCCCAATCAAACTGGCGACCAGGGCCGAGAGGGTGTCATTGTCGCCAAATTTAAGCTCTTCGACGGCGACAGTGTCGTTCTCGTTGACGATGGGAATCACCCCGAGCTGCAGCAGCTGGCGAAAGGTGCGGTAGCTGTTGACGTAGCGCGATCGCTGGGCCAGATCGCTGCGGGTGAGCAGCACCTGGGCGATGGGCTGGTTGAGCGCCGAGAACAGGTCATCGTAGATGCGCATCAGCCGGCCCTGCCCAACAGCGGCCACCGCCTGCTTCATGGCCAGGGTTTTGGGGCGATCGCTCAGGTGCAGCCGCCGACAGCCAATGCCCACCGCCCCCGACGAGACCAGAACTACCTGGTGCCCCTGCTGACGCAGCATGCAGAGGGTTTCAACCAGGGCCGCCAGGGTCGAGAGGGCAAACTGACCAAACCCACCGCCGGTCAGACTAGAGGTACCAATTTTTACAACCAGAGTTTGAGCTGAGCTCACGGGCAACCATCAACCCCGAGTAGAGATAGCCCTGGCAGTATAGCAATCGCTCTGGATCTAAAGACAACCCAATTGCCCGCAAACCACGGCATAAAAAACTTTGGGTGCCAACCCCAAGGCTGACACCCAAAAATGGCTTATTAAATTAAGGGCCTCTAAAAATGGCTGGCCCCTGTTTATGTAATCCTACTATCGCAGACTTTTTCAGGTATCAAATTAACTCTAATGTTTTCTTTATGTTTTCCCCTGCAAAGTTTCTTGGTTGATCACTAAGCTATGTAAAGTCGGCTTCAGATTGCGGTTTCGGGGGTTAGGCGACTACAGGGTGACTCCCAGGTACTGAGAAATAATCACCTCCAGGCTGCGCAGGGGAGAGGTGCGGACGACCTGATTCAGATCGGGCATGGGGCTGACCAAAATCGTGAACAGGCCCACCCGATTGCCCGCCAGGACGTCGGTAAACAGGCGATCGCCCACCATTGCCACCTGATTGACAGGCAGGTCCATGGCGGCCAGGGCAAGTTTGAGCTTGCGCCCCGAGGGTTTGCCCGCACTGGTCAAGTAGGGCACCTCCAGCAGATCGGCGATCCGGCTGATTCGGTGGGCATTGATATTGTTGCTCACCAGCCAGACCGAGGCCTCGGCTTTAATTTGATTCATCCAGCGGGCCAGGTCAGGGTTGGTTTCCGCCTGGCGCAGGGGTACCAGGGTATCGTCCACATCTAGGATCAGTCCCTTGAGACCATGCTGAATCAGCAGGTCTGGAGAAATGCTGAGCACATTTCCGCTCAGCACCAGATCGGGTTGCAATAGACGAGAGAATGACATAACAAAACCATAGGCCCAAAGGTCAGCATAATCTAGATCGGTGGCCTGCGCCTGGGGCCTGGGTATGGCTTTTGGCGCGATCGCCCCTCACCTAGCTGACTTCACCCGACCGGCAGAGAGCTATCGGGTAGGTCAGGGGCTAGTTGCTAATTGTCTATGGTGGCTCGAATAGCGTCGCGGGCGGCTTCGTGCTCAACCAGGGTACGGCTAAACACATGGGTGCCGTCGTAGCGAGCCACAAAGAACAGGTAGTCAGTGCTGGCCGGGGCGAGGGTAGCTTCGAGACTGGCCTGCCCCGGACTGGCGATGGGAGTGGGGGGCAAACCAGGGTTGATATAGGTGTTGTAGGGTGACGGCGTACCTACCTGAGCCCAGGTCAGCGGTTGTTCTTTGGTTTGGGTAATGCCCAGGCCGTACTCCACCGTGGGGTCAGCCCCGAGGGGAATATTTTGCTCCAGGCGGTTGGTAAATACCCCGGCAATCAGGTCTCGCTCGTCGGGCACCACCGACTCTTTTTCGACAATACTGGCCAGCGTAGCCCAGTCCAGCAGTGACAGGTCGGTGGCAGCCTGCTGGTACAGGGGCAGGGCCGCGGTTTCAAACCGCCGCAGCATGGCATCGACAACCGCTTCAGGCGTTACCCCCTCAGCGGGCAGCTGGTAGGTGTCCGGGAATAAAAACCCCTCCAGGTGGGGAATGGTGTCCGGCAGCCAGGGATAGCGGTCCCTGGGAATTTGCTCCGTTGCCGCCAAGAAGGCATCGGCGGAGAACAGCCCCACCTGCTGAAAATAGGCGGCCATTTGCCTGCGGTTCCAGCCCTCGGGAATGGTAAACGACGCCTGCACCACCCGACCGCTGCGAATCACGTCGGCGATCGCCGTCATCGAATCGGTGGGGTTGAGGGCATAGGTCCCGGCCTGAAAGCCCTGGCCAGGGTTTTGCCAGGTCTGCCAGCGCGACCACAGCTTCCAGGCCAAAGCGGAGCGAATTAGGCCCGCCGCCTCTAGATCTTCACCGATCTGCTGGCCTGGGGTACCCGGAGGAATTTGCAGCTGCACCACCGGAGGAGCGGCTTCAGCGGTGCTGGCACTGACAGGCTGGTTGGCCCAGCTCCACCAGGCCCAGCCCTGCCAGGCGGCCGCCCCAGTGGCAAGGGGCAGCAGCAGACCCAAGAAACCCCAACGAACCCAGCGTGAACCCTTAGTCATGGCTACAGTTTTAACTCTGGAGGTCCAAACTCTCGACGCCCCTACTCTAATAGATCAAACAGTTTTTCTTCCAAACCGCTGCGAATGGTCTGAAACTCTTCAGGGGTGACGACCTCCAGGGTACCACTGCTGTTACGGTTGGCAAAGATGAGCAGTGGATCCAGAGGCGTACAGAGCGTATACTCCTCGTCTTCGTAAAAGCAGGTGGCCAGGATCTGAAACTCTTCGGTCACAGGATTACCTGCCTCGTCCAGATCGTCAAGCTCCAGGGTGAGGCAGTTGTCCTCCTCGGGTTCAGGCAGTTCTCCGGCGGCGGTCAGGGTGATGGCGGTGCGCTGGAGGGTGAGGTTTTGCTCGGCCAGCACGGCCTTCGCGGTCAAGAAAATCTGATCGATGTCCTCGTCTTCGACATCCATGAGGATTTCTTCGCCATCGTCGTCTTGTTGCCAAACAAAAATTTCGATTGGGGCATCGATGGGCAGCAGGAGCAGGTATTCGCGACCGTTGAGCTGAAAGCTTTGCTCTACCTGGCAGGGCAAAAACCGCCCAGCATCGTCGGTAAGAACCACAGCTGACTCGTCGATCGGTTGGGTGTTATCGGCCATGAAGCCACTCTTCTTCTGAATAACTGGTTCTGAATAACTGGGTACAGGCGGTGGGGCCGCAGCCCAGCCTGTACACGGACGGTGTTATCAGAATATCCCATCCTGTTACGTCTATTTACGAAGAGCGGCGCTCGTCTAGCCAGCGCTGCAAAATAATGGCGGCCGCTTTGCGGTCGATCAGCGCTTTTTCCTGAGCGATGGACTGACCTGCAGATCGCATCAGCTGCTCGGCTTCCACCGAGCTCAACCGTTCATCTACATAGACCACGGGCAGGTTCAGCGCCTGGGCCAGGCCCCCGGCCAGCCTCCGCACCTGACGAGCCTGAGCGCCTTCTTCCCCATCCATTGTGAGCGGCAGGCCCACAACCAGGGTCTGCACCCGCCGCTCCTGGACAATCTGCCGAATATCGGCGATCAACTCGGCGAAGGATCGCCGGTAGAGGGTCGTAAGCCCCGTGGCGATCAGGCCCGTGCCGTCGCAGCCCGCCACGCCAATCCGTCTGCGACCAATATCCAGCCCCAGGGCGGAGAGGGTCACTGGGGTGTGGCCATCGATCGCAGACACCTAGCGATCGCCCTCAGGGGCCGGGGCATCGCGGTGACCCTCAGAGGTTTGCGGACCCAGTAGCGCGTGCCACCGCTCCGCCGACCAGGTCATCCGTCCGGGAATCGGTTTGCCAGCGGGCTGAAGTCCGGTCAGCACGTCAGAGAGCTGTAGCCCCTCCAGGGACAGGTGGCGCGCTTCGCGCACTTTGTGCCACACCGATCGCGACATCAGCAGGGCGTGGGAGTCGGGGACGGCCTGAATCTGGGTGAAGCAGGCCTCGCGCTCGGGCTGGTAGTCCAGGGACGTCAAGCGCAGGGACTGGGCAGGGAATGGCTGAAGGATTTTAGCCATCTGCGTCATCAGTTCTGGGTAGAGCCAGGTGTAAGCCGGATGCACGGTCAGGTCCGCCTCGTGGGCCTGCTTGCCGTCTCGCGAGATAGCCAGCCTGAACTGCCCGATGGCAGCTTTGCGCTGCTGCTCAAACACGTAGGAACTGACGATTTCGACCTGGTTGACCAGGCGATCGGTGGTGGCAGCGGCGGTACCGAGCAATCCGGTCTTAAAATCCTGGATCTGGTGGTCAAACACCTGGCGTACCAGGGGCGGCATGGAGGCCGTATCAAGCTGGTAGAGCAGCTGGGCGTCGGCGTTGCTGATGGGCAGGAGGTTGGGCAGGTCGGGTTCGCGCTCGGCCAGGACCTCGATTTGCTCGGGCGGCAGAGCCCAGTAGGTCACCTGGGCCAGGGGCTGAAATCCGTTAAACCGATAGAGGGCTAGGGCCGATTTGTGGCTGACATCGGCTTCGATCATCCAGGTTCTGGCCTCCCACACCACCTCAAAGCAGTGGCGCAGCAGCCGCGAACCCACATCCATGTAGCCGGAAGTATCGGGGGCATCGGTATCGGCCAGGGCCCGCCGGTTAACCGCCACTCGATCGACGCGCCAGGTGCTGCGGGTCTGGTTAAACGGCGATACCTGAATCAATCCCACCAGACTTTTCTGGCGCTCCGCCACGAACGTGGTCTGACGCTGTTGCGGCACGGAGCGGGGCAGCCAACTCAGCACCTTGAGCGGACCGTACCAGCGGCGCTGATGCTCTAGCCAGGCCACCATAGCGTCTGCGACGGCGCGATCGCCCCCGGCCTCCAGATCCTCTGGCTGCCACTGCTTGAGGTCGTCTAAATCGCGGTATTGCAGTGGCCTAACCGTCAGGGTTGGGCCGGGGGTGATCATCGGTGCCATAGGATCTCAAAGATCTGACCTGTATGCCGTCATCCTAGCCGATTTTCCTGGTTTCCACACCGAGGCACTGGCAATCCGAGGGCTAAGCCTTGCCTGGATTGCTCAGCTGTTAAAGGAAGAATTTTTTGGCCAAAACCCTGGCCCCAAAACCCTGGCCCCAAAACTCTGGCCCCGAAACTTTGGCCCCAAAACTCTGGCCCCGAAACTCTGGCCCAGAATGACCCCGACCCCAATTTATCCAGAGCCGCCCGCAGCTCGTTTACAAAACTTATGATTTAAGCGACGATTACAACTATAGTAATCAGTGATTACGCACAGCATTGGCAGCGGGCGAAAGACTCCACACAGCCTGAGGCTGAGTTGAACAGGTCAACAATCGGTATCTGGGACAAACTATGAGAAATCTTTTAGCCATCGAGCGATTTTGCCTTTACGGTCACATCGTGGCTATGGCCTTTGGCCTGGCAGGGTTACTGTGGGTGGTACCCCACCCTGGCATCCTAGAATACTTGCCTGCCGGGCAAACCCTGTTTCAGTGGAGCATGGCCGGAGGCGGAGTGGGGTACATCCTGCTAGGTACCCTGGCGGTAGCTCTGTATGCCTATCGCACCCTGGGGTTGGGCAGTCTGCTAACCTTTGCGATCGCAGCCATTGGCATCTCTGTCAGCAGCGAGCTGCTGGGCACCAGTACAGGCTTTCCCTTTGGCCACTACACCTACCTAAATGGGTTGGGATACAAGGTGGCTGGGCTGGTCCCATTTACGATTCCCCTGTCTTGGTTTTACCTGGGTTTGGCGTCCTTTCTACTGGCCCGTAGTGGGTTGGCCGCTGGCGGCGGGTCTGGTCGCTACGGCTGGGTGCGATCGCTGGCGGCGGTGCCGCTGGGCTCTGTTCTGCTGACCTCCTGGGATTTTGTCCTCGACCCAGCCATGAGCCAGACCGCGCTGCCCTTCTGGTACTGGCATCAGCCCGGTGCGTTCTTTGGCATGCCTTACCAGAATTTTGCCGGCTGGCTAGGCACCGGGGTGGTGTTCATGGGGGTGGCCCTAGGCCTCTGGAAAGCCTTCAAGTTTTCCCCTGAGCTAGATCAGACGCAGCTCACCCTGCCCCTGGTGGTTTACCTGGCCAACTTCGGCTTTGCCCTGGTAATGAGCCTGGCCGCTGGGTTTTACGTTCCCATCGCCCTGGGTATTTTGACCGGGGCCCTGCCTGCTGTGCTCTGCTGGCGGGCTACAGCCCAGGAGTCTCTGGCAGCTACAGCTCAATCGGCTACGGTGATTGAGGCTCCGGTCAACGCAGCCAAGGTGGTCCTCAAATAGGCTCTGCCCCTGGACTGAGCGCTGCCGATTCAGCCCGCCGCTCCTGTCCTCTGCTGCTGTTTTTTTGAGGTGTTCCCTTGCCCGCTGACGTAGCCGTCTCATTTCCCTGGTTGAGTGCTGTGGCGGTGTTGGTTTTTGCGGTGCAGGTGCCAATGGTGGCGGTACTGCTGTCGCGGCTGATGCAGGGACCTTTCCGGCGCTCTCCCCTGACCCCAGCTGCGCCCACTCTCGACCAGTTAGGCAGTGTATCGGTCGTGGTACCCACTCTTAACGAGGCCAGTCGTTTGCGCCCCTGCCTGGAGGGGCTGGGGCGCCAGAGCTATGAGCTGCGGGAAGTGCTAGTTGTAGACAGCCGCTCCACCGATGGCACCCAGGCCCTGGTCAACGACTACCAGTCCTACGATCCACGGCTGCGGTTGCTGGAGGACGACCCCCTGCCCCAGGGGTGGGTGGGTCGCCCCTGGGCACTGGACTACGGTTTTCGCCATACCGCCGCCGCCAGCACCTGGGTGTTGGGCATTGATGCCGACACTCAGCCGCAGCCGGGTCTGGTCGCGGCCCTGGCCCAGGCCATGACCGCTGAAGGCTATGACCTGGTGTCCTTGGCACCCCGGTTCATTCTCAAGCACCCTGGCGAGTGCTGGCTCCAGCCCGCGCTCCTGATTACCCTGGTGTATCGATTTGGGCCGGCGGGGAGCCCCAGCGGTTCGCCCCAGCGCGTGATGGCCAATGGCCAGTGCTTTATGGTGCGGCGATCGCTGCTGGAGCAGCTGGACGGCTACCGCTCGGCCTCAGCTTCGTTTTGCGACGACGTCACCCTGGCCCGCCATGCGGCGGCCCTGGGAGCCAGGGTGGGATTTTGGGACGGCAGCCGCCTGCTTAAGGTCCGCATGTATGACGGCATGGCCGAAACCTGGCGGGAGTGGGGCCGCTCCCTCGACCTCAAAGACGCTGCCAGTCGGGCTCAGGTCTGGTGGGATCTGGCGTTTTTGGCGCTGGTGCAGGGTCTGCCCTGGCTGCTGGTGCCGGGGCTGTGGCTGGTGCAGCAGCTCTGGCCGGGGAGCTGGTCGCTGCCGCTGCGGCTGCTGTGGGGACTCAACCTGGGGCTGGTGGCGGTGCGGGTGGGTATGCAGGCGGCGATCGCCTCTGCCTACGACCTCAAAGCAGCGCCCGGAGCCTGGGCGTTTTGGCTGTCTCCCCTGGCTGATCCAGCCGCTGTGGTCCGCATTGGCCTGTCTTCCCTGAGGCGACCGACCCAGTGGCGAGGACGGCAGTATTCGTCTTAAACAGCCAGTCGGTTTAATGGGCCCAGGTTAAAAACGGACGGCGGGCCAAATTGGAGTTCTGGTAGCGGGGGTCAGCGGTAACCTCGGCCCCAATCCACTCTGGCAGATCGACTGGCTGATCGGGGCTATTCAACTCCACTTCGGCCACGATCAGCCCCTGGTTGTCGCCCCAGAACTCGTCTATTTCCCACACCACCGCGCCCAGGGGCAGGCGGTAGCGGGTTTTCTCGACCAGAGGCGGGGTGCAGAGGGTCGCCAGAATGCTCTCAGCGTCCTCCACGGGAATAGGGTACTCAAACTCAGGTCGCACTAGACCAACGGCCGGGCCTTTAAGAGTGAGATAGGCGCGATCGCCCGCCCGTCGCACTCTCACCGTACGGGCATCCTGGGTGGGGATGTAGCCCTGCCGCATCACCTCGCCCTGGGCCAGGCCGCGCCAGCCGTCCCCCACCACTAAAAATTTGCGCTCAATTTCAACCCCCATCGCCAGTCCCTAGGAAATACGTCGCAGCACGTAGCTGGTCAGATCTTGCAGGGCCTGCCCGGCCGCAGAGGGCGGCAGATGCTCCAGACAGGCCGCCGCCTGGCGAGCATGGTGGGAGGCCAACTCCCGCGATCGGGCGATGCCGTCGCTGCGATGCACCAGATCGATCGCCTGGTCAAAGTCGTCGGCCTCGGAAAACTCCCGCTCGATCAAGGTGGTGAGAAAGGGGTGCTCGACCATGGCGTAGAGCACTGGCGCTGTCAGATTGCCGCTCCTGAGGTCAGAGCAGGCGGGCTTGCCCAGCACCTCGTCAGAACTGGTGAAGTCGAGAATGTCATCGACGACCTGAAACGCCAGCCCCAGATGGCGACCGTAGTCGTAGAGCTGCTCAATCACGGCTTCGGGCATGTCGCTGAGCACCCCGGCCGCCTTGGCGCTGTTGGCCATCAGCGAGGCGGTCTTGAAATAGCTCTTGTCCAGGTAGGCCTCAATGGAAAGGCTGGTGTCGAAGCGGTTCAGCCCCTGCTGAATCTCGCCCTCGGCCAGATCCATAATCACCTTGGAGAGCAGCTTGACCACCCGCAGGTTGTCGAGGTTGGCCAGGTACCAGGAGGCCTGGGCAAACAAAAAGTCTCCGGCCAGCACCGCAATGCGATTGCCAAAGCTGCTGTGCACGGTGGGCACCCCCCGCCGCAGGCTGGCCTCATCGACAACATCGTCGTGAACCAGGCTGGCGGTATGGATCATTTCGGTGATTTCGGCCAGGCGTCGGTGCTTGGCCGTGATCTCTTGCCCCGGCAGGGTGGCCTTGGAGAGCAACAGCACAATAGCGGGGCGCAACCGCTTGCCCCCGGCCCCAAACAGGTGTTCTGCCGCCGCCGACAGAATGGGGTGCCTGGTCCCGATTAACCCCTTTAGATTTTGGGTCATCAGGTCAAGGTCGGACTCAACCGGCGCGAAAAGAGAAGTTACTGAAGTCATGGACCCCGGCAAGAGCGGTAAAGTTACGAATTTTTACATATTCTATCGCCATTCTAAGACAACCCCAGGGGCAGTATTGACAAAAGCTGAGCCATTGACGCTCCCACTGAGCCCAAACCCAGACCTGGCAGAGGTTTAGCGTTGAGGCTAAAACCCTTTTAGATTGGGCGTTAGGGCGATCGCGGCGGCAGCTGGACTAAATCTTGGTAGCGTTGATCCTCATCCCCAGGGAGGGCCTAAATTTATACCGGCTCAGGCTTCAAATTGGCCGCCCGACTCGGGAATCCCGTGATAGACTGAAATTAAGAATTTCTCAAGATAACAGGCAAGTTTTAGCGGGCTTCCAGCCAGGTTTTTGCTTGTTGACCACTTTGAGTTGATCTAGGCGTTGGGTGGTTTTTCCACCTGTTTGCTAGACGTCGGGTCGTTTTTATCACATTTAGGAGTGGGTATTTCCACTCTGAAATACTTGGCGAGCACAGTTCTTTCTGCACAGGAAGGACCCAATTCTGGCATCCTCTTGGGCGCTCTCAATGGAGCTCGTCTGGCTAAAGAAACCAGACCACCTATTTCCTCCGCACACCTATACCGAATCATGACTTACGCTTCCTCCCTATGGGTTATTCCCCTGCTGGCGATCGCTTACCTGCTAGTCGTCTACGGCGCGCTGCTGCTGGCCAAACGCGCGGTCAGCTCTCGCGGCACCGAAAGTCAATAAATTAAATACCCATAAATTGATTAAATTGAGCCTGGCTCACCCCTGGGGGCGAAGCGCTAGTTCGGGCAGACGAATCTGGCCCACCTGGGGTTGATGTCCAAGCCACTGCACCGCCAGCCGTTTGAAGTCTGTGGCTGACCCACTGACGTAAAACTCCGTTGACCAAGCCGGAACCGTGCTGCGCAGCCCTAGGGCGTCGAGTTCCTGGGCGGCAGCGGCCACCATGGAAATGGCCGGGTCGACGTACTGCATGGAGTTAGGCAGGAGACTCTGCAGCACTGGGGCCAGGTGAGGGTAGTGGGTGCAGCCGTAGACCAGCGTGTCGATGTTAGCGGCCATCAGCGGTCGCAGGTAGGCGGCGGCGGTTTGCCGAGCCTCGAGAGTTTTAATTTGGTTTTGCTCCACAATAGGCACAAATTGGGGGCAGCCAACCTCCCAGACCTGGCAGTCTGGCGCAATTTCTTGAACAGCGTTGGTGTATGCCCGGCTGTTGACAGTAGCCTGGGTGGCAATCACGCCAATCCGCTTGCCCTGGCGCACCGCCGCCTTCGCCCCCGGTCGAATGAGCCCCAGCACCGGAAATGGAAACTCTGCCTGCACCTGGTCAAGGGCCAGGGCCGAACTGGTATTGCAGGCCATCATCACCATTTTGACGTTGCGGCTGGCCATCCAGGTCAGAATCTGGCGCACAAAGTATAGGATTTCCTCCGGCGATCGCGATCCGTAGGGCAGCCGCGCCGTGTCACCAAAGTACAGCACCGACTCATTGGGCAGCTGGCGGTAGATTTCTCGCAGCACTGTCAGCCCACCCACCCCGCTGTCAAAGATACCGATGGGAGCCGGGCGGGTGGTGAGCAGGCGCTGGTCTAGCCCTTGGTTCATGGGTGTTTGTGCCTATGGGTGAAAAAATAATCTCACTGAGTTTACTTGGTTTTTGGCTGGGTTTTGAGGAATCGCCTCGCCATCGAGATAATGAGCAGGGATCTAGCCCCCCAAGCTAGCGCTGATACCAATCCTTTGCGTTCTATTGAGCTTTGGGGTGCTGTAATTCGGACTGGATTTGACTCAAATCGTTCGAGGGCGTGGCTTGCTCTGCAAGCCACGCCCTCCAGGGAAAGCTCCAGAGGTAGGGATCACAGTAGCGAGTTGTAGTATGCTTCGAAGCTGCCATAGCGCTGCCATACCGCCGACACACCCCCGCGATATGGCCCATGTAACTTTAGGTTGAGGGATTTTAATCTAGCTGACCAGGAGCGGTGCGATCGCAGCCCAGACGGCTAGGTTCGGTTTTCCCAGGGGGGAAGCCCCCTTGGAGCCAGCGCCCGAATCAGTCACTATGACTTGTGTAGGGATTAGTTGGAATCACTCCACAGGGACTTTCCTGGAACTGACACATCTGATGCAGACCATGGTGCAGGAGTTGGCTACCTTAAGCCATAGCCACAGCTATGGCAGTAACCCAGGACTCCGACCATCCGAGAACAGATTACACCTGTAGTACTTTACGCAACCAGCAAGTTGTTATATTCTGAAGGAGCAAACTCATAATGGCTTCGTGTTTTCCGTGGGAGGCTGGCTACAGCGACTGATGGATTTGTTCAGTTAGTGACGGCAGATCCAGCGTCCGGTATTCCCGGTCGGCGCTCTCAGGGATGGTGTTGGGGATTGGTATTAGGAGCTGACACGTTCATAGTCATGGTCTGCCCTGGTTAATGGTTCGCCCTGGTTAACCCCTGCTCCGGTTAACTCGTTTTGAATGTAGTGCAATGCAGAAAACTAAATTTAATTAATCCTGATCTTTCAGGGTTGGCTCAGGAAAGTATAGGACGATAGCTTGTGACGGCAGATTGTGGTGAGTCTGGCACTAACCCCCAAGCGCAACGTCCCTCCTTGTTCTTTGCCGAAACCGATAGCCAGACCGTGGGCTCGACTTTTAAGCCCAATCTTTGGCACCAAGGCGCTTTTCAAGCTTTGAGTATACGTTCTGTCGAGTCAGCATTGCTCCATTTTTGGGTTTCAGGTTTTTGGTTTTCGAGTTTGGCGTATTCGCATTGTCAGTGGAGGAAAGGTTAATTTTATGGCTAAAACAAAGACTCGCACGTTGAAAAGCAAGCCCCTCTACAGTGCCGACGCTGTCAGAACCTACCTCCATGAGATCGGTCGGGTGCCGCTGCTGACCCACGAAGAAGAAATCATCTTCGGTAAGCAGGTACAGACCTACATGGCGCTGCTAGAGCAGAAGGAAAGCCTGACTGAGTCGCTGGGGCACGACCCCAGCCCGGCAGAGTGGGCCGAGGCAGCCGGGCTGAGCGAAGCTCAGCTCAAGCAGACCGTGCGCCAGGGAGAGCGAGCCAAGCGCAAAATGATTGAGGCAAACCTGCGCCTGGTGGTGGCGATTGCCAAAAAGTACCAGAAGCGCAATCTAGAGTTTCTCGACCTGATTCAGGAGGGCACCCTGGGCCTGGAGCGCGGCGTTGAGAAATTCGACCCCACCAAGGGCTACAAGTTCTCTACCTACGCCTACTGGTGGATTCGCCAGGCGATTACCCGGGCGATCGCTCAACAGGCGCGCACGATTCGCCTGCCCATCCACATCACCGAAAAGCTCAACAAGATCAAGCGGGTACAGCGCGAGCTGTCTCAGCAGCTGGGCCGCAGCCCCAACGCCAACGAGATTGGCGAAGCCCTGGAGCTAGAGCCCAAGCAGATCCGCGAGTTCTTGGTGCTGGCGCGGCAGCCCATTTCCCTGGACGTGCGGATTGGCGACAACCAGGATACCGAGCTGCAGGAGCTGCTGGAGGACGATGGCATTTCGCCCGAGACCTTCACGGCCCAGGAGTCGCTCAAGCAGGACATTCGCAACCTGCTGTCTGAGCTCACCCCTCAGCAAAAAGAGGTGATCACCCTGCGCTACGGCCTTGAGGATGGCAATGAGCTATCCCTGGCCAAGGTGGGCAACCGCATGAACATCAGCCGGGAGCGAGTGCGGCAGCTGGAGCAGCAGGCCCTCAAGCACCTGCGCCGCCGCAAAGCCACCATGCATGGCTACATTGCCAGCTAGGGGACGAGCGGACAGCCTGCTCAGATTGTTCTGGATACGCGCATCTTAACCACCAAAGGGTTTAGAGTTGCAGAGCTATGCGGCTGGGGTTGACCCCAGCCCCGCCCCTAGCTCCAGCCGCTCTAAGCCCTATTTTGCGTTAGGCAATCGGGCTGCTGACATTGTGCAACCATGTCTCAGCCTGGGTTTGGTTGCGGCCCGACTGTTTGGCTCGGTAGAGGGCCTGGTCAGCTTTGCTGATCAGATCGTCAATGTGGGGCAAGGACGGCATCCCGTTAGGCTCCGCTCTGGCGAACCAGCAGGAGATACCCACGCTGGCGGTGACAGCCAGCGGGCCACTGCCGCTGTCGAAAGGGGTGGCCGCAATCACCTGTCGCAGCCGTTCTGCACCCACCCACGCCTGGGCCTGATCGGTTTCGGGCATCAGTAAAATGAACTCCTCGCCGCCGTAGCGAGCCAAAATATCGCTTTGGCGCAGGTTGCCTTTCAAGCGCAGGGCAATATCGCGTAGCACCCGGTCCCCCGCCAGGTGCCCGTAGGTGTCGTTGATGGCCTTGAAATAGTCAATGTCGATCATGAGCAGGGTAACCGGTCGATGGAAGCGGGCCGATCGCGCCAGTTCCTGGCTGGCTAGCTCAATGAAGTGGCGGCGGTTGTAGACATGGGTGAGGGAATCACGCATGGCCAGTTCTTCTAGGGCGGTCTGGGCCGCTTTGATTTCGGTAATGTCTTCGACCGCCCCTTCGTAGTACTGAATGGCACCGGCGGCATCGCCAATGCCCCCAGGGCTGGCTTCGCGAACCGCCCGGGCGATGACCCGCACCCACAGATCGCGGCCGTCGGAGCGCAGCAGCCTAAGTTCACAGTTTTTGAGCGTGCCCGCCTGTTGCAGGTAGTCGCGCCACAGCATGGGCTGCCCCAGTCCGGCCACCGGGCTGCTGGGCTGAATCGGACAGTCCCGCACAAACTCCGCCACCGACTCAAACTCAAACAGGTGGAGCAGGGCTGGATTGGCGTCGAGGGGCTGCCCCTCCCGGCTAAAGCGACACAGCCCGATGGGGACGTTGTGAATCAGGCTGCGGTAGCGAGATTCTGACGCCCTGAGCTGCTCCACCACTCGCTGAGTGTCGGTGAGGTCGCGCAAAAAAGCGACCAGAACCTGGCGATCGCCCGGTTCGAGCCCCGCTTCAGCCCCCAGCCGGGGGCTGGCCTGGTCCGCAGGCGGGCGCTGACTCTCGCCAATCTCCAGGGCGGTAGCATAGATTTCCACTTCCATGCTCTGGCCGGTTTTGCCCACCAGCCGCCCCTCCTGGGGGCCAGTGGCGGTGATGCCCAGGGTTGCCAGGTCCAGGTCTGCATCGAGGGTGACCAGATCGGCCAGGGTCAGCTGGTGCAGGTCGGGCTCGGTGTACCCCATCCACTGCATCAACCGCGGATTGGCGTAGACCAGGTAGCGGCGCTGGAAAATGGCCACCCCAACGTTGGCCTGCTCGACGATCGACCGAAACAGCAGTAGGACCGGGTCGTTGGGCTCTAAACCCCGCGATCCGTCTGGGATCGGGGACGATCGCCCGATCTCTTGGGCCTTAGGGGCGGGCAGGTCTAGGCTGTCCCGCAGATGTTCAGCGGTTTCTAGGTGTTGTAGGGCCAGCTCAAAGCTGTGCATTGACTTGTAGGTTTGGGCTAGCTGTCTGTGGCATTCGTAGAGGTCGTGGAGGCTGTGCTGATCCAGGGCGATCGCGATCGCCTGCTGAATGGAGGCCACCGACAGCGAGAGCTGGCCCTGCTCTAGGTGGGCAGAGCCGAGGCGCTGGAGGGCCAGCACCTCGGCCTGGGGGTTGCAGCTGAGCTGGGCCAGGCTGAGGGCATATTCAAACGCAGCCAGGGCCTGGGCGAAGTCACCCCGGGCCAGACAGGCTTCGCCGCGGCTGAGCCAGCTGGCAACTTGGTGGGGCAGGGGAGGCATAGTACAGAGATCGCGGGTGAGACAATCAGGACCTACATCACAGGGCTCTACCGGGAACACAGACAGGGGAACGGGAACGGGCTGGGAAAGGGAGAAAACAGGCGCTAAAACTCGCCAGTGACGCGCTGCTCAAACTCCTGGCGTACAGCCTCGGCCAGGGCGATCGCGTCGGGATAGAGGTCAGCGTGGGCCTCCTTCAGCCAGGCCAGCAGGCGGCTAAACTGGGCGTTGCGCAGCTCCAGGTCGGCCTGAAAAATTGAGGCCGTGGCCATGTGCTGGGCATAGGTGGTTGGGTGGCCCTGTCTGACAAACTGAGCCGTCAACGCCACAAGCGCTTCTTTGCGAACATCGGGCCGGTCTGAGGTCATCGAAAAGTCCATGGTGCAGTTTCTCCCTGGGTACAAAAACACCTCAGCGGCAGGGATGCGTCTACCGACTGAGTATTTTGCTTAGCATGCCCACCTCCCACCGGGAGTTGCATGGGACTGGGCCCTCGCTTCCCAACCCAGCCCCTAGCGCTACCGATCCCGCGCTATGGACTACAGGACTACAAATTTGGGTTAAAAACTTGCAGAAAACTTGCACCCCAGCAGCAATCGTGCGATCGCCATAGTTGGATTTTGTCAGAATCTGCTTTGGGGACAGAAATCCGATTGATTTTTTATCAAAATCCTGGTTTCCTGACGATCGCTCTGGTTACAAAACTTCGTGAAAAGTCCAGGGGTCGCTGACGGAGTTGAAGCAAATCAAAAGTTTCTGAAGCCAGGCCAGATCTGCCCTTTAGCATGCAAAAAGACATGGCTGATGATTTTTTAGCCTTGGCAGTTAAATTGCAAGTTCCCAGGTGTATGTCCTCAATTTGTGTAGGCTCTGCATCTTTCGCAACATCTCCCTAGGAGAGTAGCCATGAAACAAATTCCAGCGCCGCTGCTGACCCTGGTGGGCGGCATTCTCGTCACTCTCGTGAGCTTGTGGGTGGGGCAAACCGTTAACCTCCTACCCGAGCAGGCGTCGGAGCAAGCTCCTCTGGTCGATGACCTGTTTAAGGTCATGGTGATCATTGGCACAGCCCTGTTTCTGGTGGTGCAGGGGGCCATTGTCTACGCCATGATTCGCTTTCGCAAGCCAAAAGGTGATGAGACCGACGGCCCCCCCATCGAGGGCAACCTGCCCCTGGAGGCGTTCTGGACCGCCATTCCCAGCATTATTGTGGTGGGGCTGGGCCTGTATAGCGTAGTGGTATTTCAAGAGATGGGCGGTTTTTCGCCAGGGGGCCACCACGGCCACGGCGCAATGGTGGCGATGGCCCCCCAGCCTTCGGTAATCGATGTGGCTCCCCTGCTGGGTCAGGCCGGGCCGCGGGAGGCCGAGGCCGATGTCTATACCAAAACTCAGGTTTACGGTTTTGGGGCCAGTCCATTGATGCAGCCTAACCAGCCCGACGTGACGGTAAATGTCACTGGCATGCAGTACGCCTGGATCTTTCGCTACCCCGAAACGGGCATCACCGATGGTGAACTGCACGTGCCTGTAGGCAAAGACGTGCAGCTGCTGATCGAAGCCCAGGACGTGATCCACTCCTTTTGGGTACCGCAGTTTCGGCTCAAGCAGGATGCCCTGCCCGGCGAACCGGCTGAACTGCGCTTTGTCGCCACCCGCGAGGGCACCTATCCGGTAGTCTGTGCCGAACTGTGCGGCGCTTACCACGGCGGTATGCGGACCCAGGTAATTGTGCATTCCCCTGAAGAGTACGCCGACTGGGTGGCCAGCCGGGTGGCTGAGGCCCAGCCAGCGGCAACCGTGGCCCAACCCCTAAACCAGGCGACCAGCGCCGAGTACCTGGCTGCCATTGCCCCTGAGTTGGCCACCTCTCCGGTGCAGCTTCGCTGAGCCCGGCGGAACTCACGGCCTGGGGCTGCCCCTTCCTTGCAGCCACTCTGCGGCAACCGTCCGCAGCTTTTATAGCCCTTTAGCAAGACCCGATTTATGGCCCAAGCAGATGTTTCTATGAAACCCACTGAGGTTCAGGCGGGCCACGGCCACCCTGACAAGTGGAAATGGTACGACTACTTCACCTTCAACGTTGACCACAAGGTGATTGGTATTCAGTACCTGGTGACGTCGTTTTTGTTTTACCTGGTGGGTGGCTTCATGGCGGTGCTAATGCGCACCGAGCTGGCCACCCCCGACTCTGACTTCCTCAGCCCTGACCTCTACAACGCCTTCTTGACCAACCACGGCACGATCATGATCTTTCTGTGGATCGTGCCCGCAGCGATCGGCGGCTTTGGCAACTATCTGATTCCGCTGATGATTGGGGCGCGGGACATGGCCTTCCCCAAACTCAACGCCATTGCCTTCTGGCTGAATCCCCCGGCGGGTCTGCTGCTGGCGGCCAGCTTCCTCTTTGGCGGCGGTGCCCAGGCGGGGTGGACCTCCTACCCACCCCTGAGCGAAATCACCGCCAACCTGCCCCAGACCCTGTGGTGTCTGGCCCTGGTGATGGTGGGAACCTCCTCTATCCTGGGTTCGGTGAATTTCCTGGTCACCATCTGGAAGATGCGGGTGCCCAGCATGAAGTGGGACGAGATGCCGCTGTTTTGTTGGGCCATGGTGGCCACGTCGATTCTGGCGCTGTTTGCCACGCCGGTGCTGGCGGCGGCGCTGATTCTACTCATGTTTGACATCAACCTTGGCACCTCGTTCTTCAAGCCCGATGCGGGCGGCAACGTGGTGGTGTACCAGCATCTGTTCTGGTTTTACTCGCACCCGGCGGTGTACCTGATGATTTTGCCGATCTTCGGCATTATGTCGGAGGTGATTCCGGTCCACGCCCGCAAGCCCATCTTTGGCTACAAGGCGATCGCCTACTCGTCCCTGACGATTTGTCTGGTGGGGCTGTTTGTCTGGGTGCACCACATGTTCACCAGCGGCACCGCCCCCTGGATGCGAATTTTTTTCACCATCTCCACGCTGATTGTGGCGGTGCCCACGGGGGTAAAAATCTTTAGCTGGGTGGCGACGCTGTGGGGCGGCAAAATTCGCTACACCACCGCCATGCTGTTTGCGGTGGGGCTGCTGTCGATGTTTGTCTTCGGCGGCCTCAGCGGCGTCACCCTGGGAACGGCTCCCTTCGACATTCACGTACACGACACCTACTACGTGGTCGGCCACTTCCACTACGTGCTGTTTGGCGGCTCGGTGTTTGGCATCTATGCGGGGATCTACCACTGGTTCCCCAAAATGACTGGGCGCATGCTGAACGAGCCCCTGGGCAAGGTGCACTTTGTGCTCACCTTCATCGGCACCCTGCTCACCTTTACCCCCATGCACCAGCTGGGGATGTCGGGGATGCCCCGGCGGGTGGCCATGTACGACCCGCAGTTTGCCGGGCTGAACCAGCTGGTCACGGTGGGGGCGTACATTCTGGCGGTGTCGGTGATCCCCTTCTACATCAACGTGATCTGGAGCTGGATGGCGGGGGAAAAGGCGGGCGATAACCCCTGGAGGGCGCTGACGCTGGAGTGGACCACCGCTTCTCCGCCGATTATCGAAAACTGGGAGGTGCTGCCGGTGCTCACCCACGGTCCCTACGAGTACGGTATGGATAAAGCCAACCAGGTCGGTCCGGCGGGAGAGCCTACCGAGGCCACGCCGCTCTAACGCTGGCGATCGCACGCACCCCCTACCCAACCACCCATCCACCCCTGACCCTTTACCCCGGATACCCTATGCAAGGCGCAATTGACTCTGACGCGGCGGCGGCCAACGGCCATGCCGCAGAGGCCCACGAAGAGCACCAGGATTTGCGGGTGCTGGGTCTGATTACCTTTCTAGCCTCAGAATTTCTGATGTTTGCGGGCTTTTTTGCGGTTTTTCTGGTGTTTCGCGCCAGCAACGCCCAATGGCCCCCGGAAGAAACCGAGGTCGAGCTGCTGCTGCCGGCGATCAACACCCTGATCCTGGTGTCGAGCAGCTGGGTGATCAACCTGGGCACCAAGGCGATCAAGAACAACGACCTGGCCGGTATGCGCAAGTGGTTTGGCATTACCGCCGCCATGGGCGCAATTTTCCTGGCCGGCCAGGTGTATGAGTACCTGAACCTGGGCTACGGCCTGAAAACCAACCTGTTTAGCAACTGCTTTTACCTGACCACGGGGTTCCACGGGGCGCACGTGTTCATCGGTTTGCTGCTGATTTTGGGAGTGCTGTGGCGATCGCGTCGGGCCGACCACTACAGCAACCTGGCCCACACCGGCCCCGAGATGGCCGAGATCTACTGGCACTTCGTCGATGTGGTGTGGATCGTGCTGTTTAGCCTGATCTACCTGCTGACGCTGATCAAGTAGCGCCTGAGCCCCCTGGCCCAGACCCCAGACCCTGGAGACCCCCGAGGTTTTGAAAACCTCGGGGGTCTTGGCGTAGCTAAATCCCCAGCCGTCCCTTCAACACCTCGTAGAGCACCCGCGACAGCTCGCGGCGCTGCAGGTTTTGGCGATCGATGGGGGTGCGGCCAAAGGCTTTGTCGTACACCTCGGGCATGGCCCGCTTGAGTAAAAACGAGAGCTGCTCGCGGGTGATGGGCGCATCCGGGGCAAACCGGCCCTGGCTGACCCCGGCGATCATGCCGTGGGCGTGGAGGGTTTCGATCGCGATGTAGGCCCAGTGCTTCGCCGGCAGCACATCGCCAAAGGTAGGGCTAGCTGGCAGGGTGGTGGGCAGCTTGAGCAGGTTGACCAGGGCCGTGGCGACCACGGCCCGGCTGACCGGGGCGTAGGGCTTAAAGCTGAGGCTGCGGGGGTTGTCGCTGCGCACTATGCCCGCCGCCGCCAGCACCTGAATCGGTTCAAAGTCGGGGTCGTCGTGGCCAATGTCGTTGAACCAGAAGATGGGAATCCCGTTGCGGGTCATGAAGCCCTGGATTTTGCGAAGGTGCTTTTCTTCGGTGGCCAACGTCCTGGGCTCCAGGCCCGTCCACACCGAAAATACGGCGAGAAAGCCGCTGGCCTCACCAATCGCCCACTCCACTGGGTGCATGCGGTAGGCGGCATTGGTGATATGGGTGGTGCCAATGCTCTTGGCCGACAGCACCAGGCCATCCGTGTCGCGGGGCACCAGGGCCCCCAGGGGCAGGCTAAAGGGCAGGGCCACCACGTCTTTGCCTCGGGGGCTGACGTGGCCCTTGGCGTCGTTGCCGTGCAGATCGAGGTAGTGGTACTGGCCAATGCCTACCGAGTCGTCGAAGCAGCGGGCTCGGGCCTGGTCGGGGAAAAAGGTTTCGGCCACATCCTCGTGGCGGATGGTGGTGAGGGCAATGCCGCGGCGGGCTTCGCGAATGTAGGGTTCGAGGGCAATGCCGTCTTTAGTCCAGGTGAGGTCGCCGCGGGGTTTGAGGTCGGCGGCCCCGTGGGTTTGCAGGTAGTGGAGGTAGGCCTGGGCTCGCTGCCGCGCCCGCTGAATGTGCATGGCTCGCTCCTCGCGGCTCACCCCCACCAGCCGACCCGGGCGGTAATCATTGCCGCAGCAAAAGGCGCGATCGGGCTCGCTGGAGGTGCCCCAGTTGAGCACGGTGACATCGCCGGGAAAGACTTTTTTGTCGTGGGGCTGGGCCCTGAGCAGCCGTCGGTAGCGGAAAATGCCAAAGTCGCTGAAGAACTCCCACTTTTGCCACCGCTCGGGCTGGGCTTTGGTCCAGAAGGTGCTGGTGAACTCCTTCAGGCCCATCCAGCCCTCGGTTTCAAAGCCGCTGGGTTTGCCGATGGGGACGCCTTTGCCCCGGGCCGTGTGCTCCACCACCACATCAAAGGTGATCGACTGCTGGCACTGGGGCCGGGCATCCTCGGGCAGAATCGCCTCGCCGGTTTCGTGGCGGGCCTCCTGGCCCACGCGGGAGGGAATGTGGCCCACCTCCAGCAGGTCGCCCAAGTCGGTGGCCTCGACCGTGACCCTGGCGCTGACGGTAAAGGTGTGGCCCGTCTGGGTATCGCGGCAGACCACCCCCTGCACCCTGGGGCGATCGCCCTCCTCGGCCAGCAGCACCTCCACCGGTTCCGCCAGGGGAATCAGCATCAGGCGACCATCGCGCAGGTAGGGCAGCAGCGCCTCGTTCAGGGCCGTAGCGGCTACTACAGGGGTGGTGGCCAGGGGGCTGACCCAGCCGCCGCCGGGGTTGGCTACCTTTTTACCGCCCACGGGCTGAAGCTCGCGCTGGCGATCGCGGAAGGCCCGCTGCGCCCTCGAAATGGCAAACAGTTCGCCTTCTACCGTATACAGCCCCGCCCTGGCCTGGAGCAGATCGCCATCATCGGAAGCGGGCAGCGCCTGGGCCGTGAACTGGCCCCCCACCACCCTGTGGGGCTGCACCAGACACACGTCGAGATTCAGCCGCAGGGCCGTCAGGGCGGTGGTGTAGGCCGCCGTGGAACCCCCCACCACCAGAATCGAGCGGCTCAACTGGGCCCCGGCCGCCGGGCGGGTAAACGCCCCCTCGCTAAACAATCCATTGGGCTGGGTAATGACGGTAGACATGGCGGCGAAACCCTCTAGATTGCAACGATTTTAGGGCAAGGGAGCGGGCAATCGCCCAGGGCAAGCGCTACAACCACACGAATATTTATTCGTCTATTTGTTCGGCTATTTGTTCGTTGGGGGTTCCTCCCAGGGCAGAGACCGCTGACCTTAAATCTGTGACTAAATACTCAGCTCCAGGTCTGCCAGGCGGGCGATGCCGCCAGACTGCTGCTCGGCCTATAACAGGTCTAGACCAGCACCGATGACAGATTACTAATCCCTCGGTGCAAGCTTTTTTCAGGAGACTTTTCATGACTGTTCATGCGATCGCAGCAAAGCTTCAGCGCGTCCTCTGCGTGGGGATGGTGGCTCTGGTAATTGGCTCTAGCCTGCTGTTCGGCTTTAGCACCCCCGCCGCCGCCCTGGGCAACAGAGCCGGAGACATCGTGCAGCAGCGGGCCGAGCGCGAGTTTGACAGCAAGACCGGAGCCGGCACCGCCAACCAGCTGGAAGGCCGCGCCCAGGAAGAGTTCGGCAAAGCCCAGCGCCAGGTTGACCGGGCCGTGGGCGGTACCGATGGCCTGGGCAACCAGGTGCAGGGTCGGGCCCAGCGCGAAACGGGTCGGGCTCAGGGGGCGGTTGAAGATGCCGCAGATGCCGCTCAGGATGCTGGCGAAAGCTTTGTGGACTCGGTCAAGGACTTCTTTGGCCAGTAAGATCTGGGGCCAATAGTTCTACGGCCCGAACCCGTCTGGGGTTCTCCTACTCTCCCTCAATTTGTCGCTGATTTAGCTTCTGGTAGCCTCAACTCTGGGGCTACTTTTTTATGGGGCTTTATGGGGCGGCGTAGGCTCAGGTAACATGAAAGGCTATGACACTCACCGAAACCATGCTGGCTGGCGTACCGGGCAACCCGCTGGGGGGGCTGGAGAAAGCCGACGAGCTGTGGCGGCGCTATCGCCAGGGCCCTCTCCCTGAGCAGCAGGTCATTTTTCAAGCCGAGACCCCGCTGGAGAGCGTCGATTGGGATGTGGTGATCTGCGGCGGCACCCTGGGCGTGCTGGTGGGGGCGGGGCTGGCGCAGCGGGGCTGGCGGGTGGCGCTGATCGAGCGCGGCCCCCTGCAGGGCCGGGAGCAGGAGTGGAACATCTCGCGCCGAGAACTGGCGGTGCTGACAGAGTTGGGCCTGCTGACCAGTGCAGAACTGGACGTTGTCACGGCCTCGGAATACAACCCAGCCCGCATTCAGTTTGGCGAGGGCGATCCGCTCTGGGTGGAGGACGTGCTCAACGTCGGGGTCGATCCCAGGGGGCTGCTGGAGCGGCTCAAGGCCAGGTTTTTAGCCGCTGGGGGCCAGCTGTTTGAGCACACCGCCTTCACGTCGGCCTGGGTGCACCCCAACGGCGTGCTGGTGAAAGCCGACCAGCCCCTGACCACCCGCCTGCTAATCGATGCCATGGGTCACTTTTCGCCGCTGGTGCGCCAGGCGCGGGGGACGGGGAAGCCCGATGCGGTATGCCTGGTGGTGGGTACCTGTGCCGAGGGCTATGCCCAAAACGACACAGGGGACTTACTGGTGTCGTTTACGCCGCTGCGCCACCAGTGCCAGTACTTCTGGGAGGCGTTTCCGGCCCGGGATGGCCGCACCACTTACCTGTTCACCTACCTGGATGCCGACCCCCGCCGGCTGAGCCTGGGGGAGTTTTTTGAGGAATACTGGACCCTGCTGCCCCAGTATCAGCGGGTAACCCGGTCGGACCTGCGGGTGAAACGGGCGCTGTTTGGCTTCTTTCCCTGCTACCGGCAGAGCCCCCTGCGCTTCCCCTGGGGCCGCACCCTGGCGGTAGGCGACAGCAGCGGCAGCCAATCGCCGCTGAGCTTCGGCGGCTTTGGGGCCATGCTGCGCCACCTGGAGCGGCTGGTCAACGGCATTGATGAAGCGCTGGGGTGCGATCGCCTGGGGGCGGCAGCCCTGGGCGCACTTCAGCCTTACCAGCCCAACCTGTCGGTCACCTGGCTATTCCAAAAATCCATGAGCGTGGGGATGGAGCAAAACCTCCCCGAGCAGCATATCAATAGCCTGCTGAGCGCCATCTTTGCCGCCATGGCCGACCTGGGCGAACCCACCCTCAAGCCCTTCTTGCAGGACGTGGTGCAGTTTCCGGCCCTGGCCAAAACCCTGGCGGTGACATCACTGAAGTATCCCGGCCTGGTGGCCAAAATTATTCCCCAGGTGGGGGTGGGGGCCCTGGCCAACTGGCTGGCGCACTACGGTAGTCTGGCGGCCTACAGCACCGTGGAACCGCTGGCCCGTGCCCTGGGTCCAGTAGTAAACACACTGCCTCCGGTTCAGCGGTACTATAGCCATCGTTGGCAAGATAGCCTGTTCTATGGCAGCGGTAAGGACTATGACGCCTAAATGACCAATACTGCACTACCCCGAGAGCAACTCTATCGAGAGCTGCAGCAACCCGCCGACCAGGTGAGCCTAGCCAGGGCAGCTCTCTACATCGCCCAGGAAGAGTACCCCTACCTGGAGGTGGACGACTACCTGGCCACGCTCGATCGCATGGCCGACACCCTGCGCCAGCGGTTGCCCCAAACCCCTTACCCGCTCAAAGTCATTCAGGCCATCAACGACTACCTGTTTGGCGAGCTCAACTTTCGCGGCAACAGCGACTACTACTATGATCCCCGCAACAGCTTTCTCAACGAGGTGCTGGAGCGGCGGGTGGGCATTCCCATTACCCTGTCGCTGGTGTACCTGGAGCTGGCCTACCGGATTGACTTCCCCATGGTGGGGGTGAGTATGCCGGGGCATTTCCTGATTCGCCCCACGGTGGATGAAATGGATATTTTTGTTGATCCCTTTCATCGGGGCGAAATTTTGTTTGAGCAGGACTGCCGAGAGCGGCTCAAGCACATGTTTGGCGACTCGGCCCAGCTCGAGCCCCAGCACCTGGCTCCCATTACCCCCACCACGTTTCTGGTGCGGATGCTGACCAACCTCAAGCTAATTTATTTGCAGAATAGAGATGTGCCC